>NZ_NPBR01000004.1:0-371511 GCF_002276415.1 Paenibacillus sp. 7523-1
CGAGATATTCGGATCATTATGGATCTGGTGTTGAACCACACATCGGATGAACATCCTTGGTTTCAAGAAGCCAAAAAAGGGAAAGACAATCCGTACCATGACTACTACGTCTGGAGAGATGGTGTGGAAGGAACGCCTCCGAACGATTTAGGATCCACATTTGGTGGCTCAGCCTGGGAATGGGTTCCTGAAATTGGGCAATATTATTTGCATCTCTTTTCCGTAAAACAACCAGATCTGAACTGGGAAAATCCCAAAGTCCGGCAAGAGATTTACGACATGATCAATTGGTGGATCGACAAGGGAGTCGGCGGGTTTAGACTTGATGTAATCGACTTAATTGGTAAAGAGCCGGATGCGAAGATTACGGGGAATGGGCCCAATTTGCATAAATATATTAGGGAACTTAGCAAGGAAACGTTTCAAAAAGCAGAAAATCTGCTAACGGTTGGAGAAACATGGGGCGCTACTCCTGAGATTGCCAAACTGTACAGCAACCCGGACGGCAGCGAGTTCTCAATGGTGTTCCAGTTTGAACACATCGGCTTGGATGAACAAGAAGGCAAAGGAAAGTGGGATCTCAAGCCTTTGGATGTGCTGGAATTGAAAAAAGTGCTGTCCAAATGGCAGACAGAGCTCAAAGGCGATGCCTGGAACAGCTTGTTCTGGAACAACCACGACTTGCCTCGAATCGTCTCCCGTTGGGGAAATGACGGAGAATATAGAATTGAATCGGCTAAAATGCTTGCGACCCTTCTTCATGGCATGCAAGGCACACCTTATATTTATCAGGGTGAAGAATTAGGCATGACGAATGTTCAATATGCGATTGAAGACTATCGGGATATTGAATTGCTCAATCTCTATAAAGAAAGAATGGGGAAAGGATATCCTGAAAGCAGTGTGATGGAGTCGATCTTCGCCAAGGGACGCGATAATGCGCGAACACCGATGCAGTGGGATTCTTCCGATAACGCTGGGTTTACAAGTGGCGAGCCTTGGATCAAGGTGAATCCGAACTATACCGATATCCATGCCCAAGACAATTTGAATAACCCTGAATCCATATTTCATCACTATCGGAAGTTAATCCAATTAAGAAAAGATCATGAAGTCATCGTGTATGGAGATTATGAGCTGGTTTTCCCGGATGATCCAGAGGTGTTTGCCTATACCCGAACGCTTAATGGAACAAAAGTCCTTGTTGTATGTAATTTTAAAGGAAATACGATCGAGCTCCCGCTTCAGGAACACTTGGCAGAGACGAATCAGCTGCTGATATCGAATTATGCAGGTGAACTGCCTCTGAACGAACTGCGTCCATATGAAGCGAGAATGTACCTTATGCATGCGTAAAGAAAAATACTATAAATAAAGTCTATATAAACTGCTTAAACAGACACACGTTAACGGAGAGGCAGAACCAATCTGGAGAAGCGAAGCGTTCGCCTTTATCACCGGATTTTCCCCTTAGAGAAGGGGATTCAAGAAATCTGGGGATAACAGCGATCGGAAGATGGTACTGCGCTCGTAGTGCCCTTGTGTGATCGATTAGTGCAGTTTATATCGTGGTTGAGAAAGAAGGATTGCATCAAATGAAAAGAGTATGGTGGAAAGAAGCAGTAGCTTATCAAATCTATCCTAGAAGCTTTATGGATTCCAATGGGGATGGGATTGGAGACATCAAGGGAATCATTTCAAAACTGGATTATATTCAAGACCTCGGTATTGATCTGATATGGATCTGTCCGATGTATAAGTCGCCCAACGATGATAATGGTTATGATATCAGTGATTACTGTTCCATTATGGATGAATTCGGCACGATGGATGAATTTGATGAATTATTAAAAGAAGTACATCACCGTGGCATGAAACTCATCATGGACTTGGTGATCAATCATACCAGTGACGAACATCCGTGGTTCATCGAATCGAGATCTTCGCAGGATAGTCCCAAACGGGACTGGTACATCTGGAGAGATGGGAAGAACGGAGAAGAACCGAATAACTGGGAAAGCATCTTCGGTGGTTCTGCTTGGGAATATGATGAAGTCTCCGGACAGTACTATCTTCATCTGTTCTCCAAAAAACAACCGGATTTAAATTGGGCAAATGAAAACGTGCGGAAATCCATATATGAAATGATGAACTGGTGGCTGGATAAAGGTATCGATGGTTTCCGTGTGGATGCAATCAGCCATATCCACAAAGAAGAGGGCCTACTGGATATGCCAGTCAAAGAAGGCTTTAAATATATCTCTTCGTTTGAGAAGCACATGAATGTCAAAGGCATTCAGCGTTATCTGCAGGAAATGAAAGAGGAAACTCTATCCAAATATGACGTGGTAACCGTTGGGGAAGCCAATGGGGTAAAAGTAGAAGACCAGGAAGATCTGTACGATTGGATCTGTGAAGTCAGAGGCAAATTTAATATGGTCTTCCAATTCGAACACCTTGACCTGTGGAAAAACAGCACAGACCGGCAATTGGATGTTCCCAAACTGAAAAACGTCTTGACCAAGTGGCAAAAATCACTGGAAGGCATCGGTTGGAATGCTTTGTTTATTGAAAATCACGATCAGCCACGTAAAGTTTCATCCTGGGGAAATGATGCAGAGTATTGGTATGAAAGTTCAACAGCTCTTGGAGCCATGTACTTTTTCATGCAGGGCACTCCGTTCATATACCAAGGACAAGAAATAGGCATGACGAATGTGGCTTATCCTTCCATAGAGGACTATAACGACGTAGCTGACCGGAATCTATATCAGATTAAACGTGAAGAAGGGATGTCTCATGAGGAAATCATGAACATCATCTGGGCATCGAGTCGCGATAACTCCAGAACGCCAATGCAGTGGTCTTCAGCAGAACAAGCCGGGTTCACCAACGGTACGCCATGGCTTAAGGTGAATGACAATTACGTTCATATTAATGTAGAGAAACAGCTGCAGGATCCGCGTTCCATCCTTCACTTTTATAAACGAATGATTCAGCTGCGAAAAGAACACGACACGCTGACATATGGTATCTATGAGCTTCTTATGCCGGAACATCCTAGTGTATTTGCTTATACACGTACTCTGGCAGACCAACAGGTGCTGGTCGTAGTCAATCTCTCTGACCAAGCCGTAGAGCTTGTGGAAGAAGAGCATAGCCTTAACTTCTCCGAGATCTGGCTTACCAACTACGAAGATAGCAAGCTGCCAAGGATGCTGCGACCGTATGAAACCATCGTTGGGTTAAGCGATAAAGAATAAGTCTGATTTTCCTACAGGTATCCAATGAAGCAAACAGAGACTTCACTCTCTAATTTCTGAAATCAAGCAAGTGCACTCCTTAGAAAAGATATTGGAATAAGCGCCGTTTATCCAATGAATTTCTAAGGGGTTTTATTTAATAGAGCACACCTCAGATTGATAATTTGTTAATTATCCTTTATTATGAAAGCGTTATCGTAAATTGAGTACCTATTGTACCATTCGGTCACTTGACCAACATATTAATCCTCGAGGTGAGTAGCGTGAAATACAGAAGATTGGGCAAGACCGAGCTGGATGTATCCGTCGTAGGTGTGGGCACCTGGCAGTTTGGCGGGGACTGGGGTAAAGACTATACCCAGAAAGAAGTCGATGATATTCTTTACCGTGCCAAAGAACTTGGTATTAATTTGATTGATACAGCGGAATGTTACGGACCTCACCATATGTCGGAAAATTTTATCGGTGATTTTATATCCCGTGACCGGCGTGAGGATTGGGTGATCGCATCGAAGTTTGGTCATCAGTGGCATGATCACTGGACCAATGCCTGGAGCGTGGATCAGATCCGTGTTCAATTGGAAGAATCCCTGAAAGCCCTAAGAACAGATTATATCGATTTGTATCAGTTCCATTCCGGAACAGATGAGGTGTTTGATAACGACGAGCTGTGGACCATGCTGGACAAGCAGGTACAGGCCGGTAAAATTCGAAATCTCGGGATCTCCATTGGCAGCAACGATAATCTGCATCAGACGAGCAAGGCTAGTGAGTTAAACGCGAAG
Organism: Paenibacillus sp. 7523-1; assembly: GCF_002276415.1. Taxonomy (NCBI): domain Bacteria; kingdom Bacillati; phylum Bacillota; class Bacilli; order Caryophanales; family Paenibacillaceae; genus Paenibacillus; species Paenibacillus sp. 7523-1. The sequence goes on from NZ_NPBR01000004.1 coordinate 4,049, forward strand.
GCTATACAGGTCGTATATAACCGTCTGGACCAGAAGCCCGAGGAGAGGGTATTCCCGTCATGTCAGGAGCAGGACCTTGGTGTGCTCGCAAGAGTCCCACTGGCCAGCGGCTATCTGAGCGGCAAGTACAAGCCAGGCGCAGTGTTCAATGACAATGTCAGAAAGGGACGCGAGCGTCAAGAGATCGATGAGAAACTGCAGCTGGTAACTGAAATCCAGAAAAACGAAGTCCCTGAAGGTGTCGACATGGCCTCGTGGGCTCTTGCCTGGTGTCTGAAGCATCCAGCCGTTAGCTGCGTCATTCCAGGATGCAAAAGTCCGGAGCAGGTTGAAGCGAACGCACGGGCTGCAGATTTGGAACTTTAAGCGAGCTTGATCAGTGTAGTTTGCTGAGGGCTATACAGTCGTGGTTTAAAACGGAGAAAGCAGCCGACCAAAGTTGGAGGGGTCGGCTGCTTTTTTTTGACCTGGAATAATCAAATTAATATTTAAATTGAATTGTCAAACGCTCTAACTTTTGAGACATATCGGACAAGGTTGTGGCTAGGCTCGTAATTTGTTCCATTGAAGCCAGTTGTTCTTCTGAAGAAGCAGCTATATTTTGGGAGTTGTCTGCAGCTTGAAGTGCAAGATTGGAGACTTGCTCTTGGCCCGCTGTGATTTCCTGGACGCTTGCCGTGATCTGCTGCGTAACGCTGGCAAGTTCCTCCGTTTGTTGGGCGATAAAGTTGGTAGACCCTACGATTTTGTTAAACTGTTGTTCCGTCTCATTAGCAATCTGTAAGCCGGAGTCGACGTCCTGTTTAACTCGATTCAACGTTTTGAGCGATTGTTCAATATCTGTACGCATATCTTGAATCAACGTCGAAATCTGCCCGGATGATTGGTTCGATTGTTCAGCAAGTTTTCTCACCTCAGCAGCAACTACCGAGAAACCGCGGCCTTCTTCGCCTGCGCGGGCTGCCTCTATCGAGGCGTTCAGAGCAAGAAGATTCGTCTGCTTCGCAATATCCGTAATGGCATGCAGCATGGTACCGATCTGCTGGCTGCGTTCATCCAGCATTCTCATGACTACATCCGTTTCATTAACCGACTTGTTGATCAGATTCATTTGCTTCGCCGTATGTTCTACGGCTGTACCACCTATGTTCGCGAGTTCCATCGCATTAACAGAAGAATCGGCAATGGTTGATGAGCTTTCCGCTATTCGCTGAATCCCGATCGATATTTCCTCGAGTGAGTTGGTAGTCCGTTGAAGCATCATTTGCTGCTCTTGTGCACCTGCTGCAGATTCTTGGATCGAAATGGTGATATTCTCAGTTGCCTGACTGGTGTGCTCCGCTCCAAGGGTCAACTCTTTGGAAGAAGAGGCTACCTGCTTTGTTGAGAGATCGACTTGACTAATAAGTGTTCTCATGTTCTTAATCATATGGTTAAAGTCCTGTGAAAGCTCACCAATCTCATCCTTGGACTTCATCTTAACTTCTTCAACGGTTAGGTCACCGTCCGCAACGGATTTCAATCGCTTAGCGACCATAAGGATCGGCTTCGTTAAGCGTCCTGAGATGATGCTAACGATAATGGATCCTAGAACAACCGCCACAGCCGTAACGATAAGAACAAGATAGAGAACTTGTGTGGCACCACTATTAAACTCACTTAAGTAGGCACCAGATCCGATGATCCATCCCCAATGCGGGTCCATTTCAACATATGAAACTTTCGTTTCTACCTCACCTGTATCAGGTAGAGCCCACTTGTAGGTGACAAATCCGCCTCCGGCTGTACCAACATTAACGATCTCTTTTCCCAAATATACGCCGTCTTCTGTAACGACATCTGTCAAATCCTGACCTTCATTTGAAGGATTCATTACGGAATGTGCATCCTTGCCAACAGCCCATGGATATCCTGTTTCCCCTACAGTATATTCACTTTTTACAGGCCGTTTATTATCTGCATTCTTTTCACCGAGCAGTTGTACGCGAAGCTTTTCCTGCGCTTGCTCCAATGTTAAACTTCCGTTCTCTACCTGCTCATTGAGGAGATTAATCATACCAATGACCATTCGTACACTATTTTCAAGTGCGGCCTTGCCGGATTCATTCATTTCATTTTTTGAAACGGTATAAGAACTGAACCCTATTACGATTGTGGGCACAATAAGTATAACCAAACACAAAGAAACTAACTTGGCCCTTAACGTTCTCATTTTTAGAATGGATCCTATCTTTGTTTTCACTTCAGTTCCCCCTAAGTATGTCAATGTACAGATCTAACTCAGAACCTGATCGTTAAAATTTAAATTAAATCTGTACCTAATATATCGAAAAAAGAGGAGGCAAAATGAAGTCTTTGAGCGATGAATTCTCTTTAAACGAAATCGTCCGTTGTCCTGCTCATACAGGTCAATTAGAATTTGTAAAAACCAATAGTGGCGATTGCATAGAAATGCATTCTCCACAAAGTAGAGAGGATGAATATATCCTGTCTGCGATGTTTCATAAAACACAGGTGAACAAACACTTATTGTTGTATAATGATGGTAAAATATACAGGTGATATGATAGGAGCGAAGGATTTTGCACAGAAAGATTAAGATTAACCTTTTTTATTTAGCTGCTGGGATTTATCTGGGTATCGCCGTCGCAGCATTTGTTCCGTGGATTGAGATTGGTTTGAAAATAACAGCATACTCAAGCATTATCGCACTATTAATAACGATCTACGACTCTTCTAAGGTTAGCCTTAGAATAACCTCTCAAGAATGCAATTTGCGGAAGCAAAGAGTTCACTATGTATTTATGTTGGCTATGAAAGTATTAATGATAGTATCACCGTTCGTTCTTTTGTTCTGGATTAATTATGAGGATGATGAAGAAGTAATAGCCAAGATAAGTAATTACGTAACGTTTGCTGCAATTGGAATAGTGTTCTTTACAAGAGGCATGGAATTAAAAGGTGTAAGCAGCACTCAAAAATGATTATAGGCATAATGCATTATTATAGATAGGAAGGGGTGTTACCTTACGGTAATCACTCCTTATTTGCATTGGAGAACAGAATTAAAGATATCTAGAAATGAATTGTAATCTTTATCTTAATGGAGTAATATGCTAATTATATATATCTCAAAGATACATTTTGGACGGGGAGGGCATATGAAAAGAATCAATACCACACACTTTGCGATTCTCGGCTTGCTTCGGTTGAAGCCCATGAGCGCCTATGAGCTGGTTAAGTTTTCGAAGGAGAGCATCGGCCTTTTTTGGAACGAATCGTACGGACATATTCATAAGAGCATCAAACAGTTGCAGTTAGAAGGCTCAGTTTCGGTGGTGGAAGAAGCAGAGACGGGGAGACGTAAAATTGTCTACGGCATTACAGAGCAAGGGTGTGACCAACTTGATTCCTGGCTGGTTCTGCCACCTGAAGAACCTGTTATGAGAAATGAACTGCTTATGAAGCTTTTTGTCTCCGATGAACGTCATATCCCGCAACTCATCACTTTTCTTGAAGAGGAATTAATAGCTAATGAACAGCTCATCACGATGTTGGCAGGAATTAAAGCGAGTGTTCCCACAGGGGAAAGCAAGCAGGCCCAGCTCTGGTTATTAACCCTGGACTATGGGGAGAGATATCTTCGGATGACCCTGGAATGGTGTAAGCATGCGCTGGAAACGTTAAATCATCCAAATACGGGAGATTAAAATGGATAAAAAACGATACGTCCTCATTCCCATCCTATTGATCACGATCGTGGTGGTTGCCTGCGCACCCCTCCTGTTATGGTTTAGAAGCAGTCCGCTTCTCCGATTAAAGGTCTTCGACAGCGATGTATACAACCTGGAGATTAGTTATCAGATCACGGTGTTGTTATTAGCTGTAATAGTAATTGGCATAGTATATGGCTTGGCAGGTAAGCAGGGACTTAGGTATTTAAATCTGAAAAAGCGAGACGGAAAAATTCGGCCCGAGCCGTGGATTGGCATTAAGCCGAAAGAAACAGAGACATGGAAACACTTAGGTCAAAACTTCGCGGTCATCATAACGTTGGTAACGGCTGTCGTTATCTATTTCCAAGTGGTGCACGGGAAAAGCGTGAGCTTGGAGCTGTATCCCGGTGTTATCCTCATCCTTGTATTTGCCCTAATGAATGCTTTTTCTGAAGAAATCATCTTTCGGTTTTCATTTGTTGCCGTTGTAGGTAAATATGGTTTGTCCCCTTATGCAGCTCAAGGAATGGCCGCTGCAATCTTCGGCGCCGTTCATTATTTTGGACATCCAGGCGGGATAGCGGGTGTATTGATGGCAGCGTTTATCGGATGGTTTTTAGCCAAATCGATGTTAGAAACGAAAGGATTCTTCTGGGCGTTGATGATTCATTTCTTGCAGGATGTTCTTATTTTCAGTGCCTTATTTATGAGATAACTATGCAGGATCCTTTGGGCAATCCAATATAAGTGAACGAGTTGCAGAAGAAACATTCAGATAACTACAATTTAAATGGGCGGATGAAGCGTGACATAGCTGTTGAAAGTTCACGAGAAAACAGGAAATTGATTAATTCAAAACAAATCGTTAACATAAGTAACAATGTCAGTAAGGATTAAGACATGATTATTTATACGAGACGGGGATTATCATGAATAACGCTAAAATTCTAATCATCGAAGACGATGAACCGATTGCCGATTTACTCTCATATGGTCTTTCCATGGAGGGATTTCAAACAAAGATCGCCTTAAATGGAACAGCTGGGATGAGTGAAATACAGATGTTCCAACCTGATCTGTTACTTCTGGACTGGATGCTTCCCGACCTGAGCGGACTGGATATATGCAAAAGAGTAACCTCCGAGTATAACATTCCTATCTTCATGATTACTGCAAAATCGGATATTACCGACAAAGTGTTGGGTCTTGAATTCGGAGCAGATGATTATATCACCAAGCCTTTCGACCTTCGAGAAGTCATTGCCCGGATTCGAACCATTCTTCGCCGATTGGAGCAGTCCAATCAAAAGGATCATCATGATCTACATCATAAAGTCGTTCGTTTTCATCACATTGAGATTCGATCTGAAGAAAGGTTTGTCAGTAAACACGGTCAACAGGTTGAATTAACGCCAAAGGAATACGATCTACTCATGACACTAGTGAGAAATCCAGGAAGAACGTTTAGCAGATCTGAATTACTTGATGTAGTGTGGGGATACCATTTTGCAGGGGATACACGAACTGTGGATACCCATATTCAGCGGCTTCGCAAAAAACTGGATGCGATGGATTATATTGCAACGGTGTTCGGGATCGGTTACAAGTTCAAAAAAACAGGTGATTAAATCATGCATAGAATCAGTCTCAAATTTCTCCTCGGTTTTCTGTTGCTATTCTCTTTTTCTTTTGTGGTACTAAGTCAAACAGTGAAAGAGATCATTCATACAAGCAATCAAAACCTAATTACCACCGAACTCGAAGGGCTTAAAAATAATAGCAATGTCTATGTACGTCAGACCTTTCTGATAAATCACTTCACGAGCAATGAACTTTATTTTGGAGAGATGGCCGAAGAACTTGGAAACAACTTGAATCGTGCCACCGGAAATAGTGTTGGCGTGTATACCGTTAACGGAGAGTTGTTGTATGCGTCAGATAAGTCCCTATTCTCCCAACCGCAGCGAACGGATCTGCAAGAGGCTATTCATGGCAGCACCGCATTTAACATCGAGTACGATGAGGACAAGACGTCCGTATTGTTTTCTTATCCAGTTGTGATCGATGGAGCAAAAGTGGGAATTCTGCGTTTTTACAAAGATTTTAGTTTGTTATATCAACAGAGCAACCGAATTTTGGATACTACGCTCTACATTACGCTGGCTATTTTTGCCGTAACTTTTATTTTCTCCTTCATCTTGTCCAGACATATTACTCTTCCTCTAGGCAAACTTGCACGGGCCTCTTCCGAAGTGAAAAATGGAAATTTGAACATACGTATCGGATTTAAACGGAAGGATGAGATTGGCCGGCTTGCTGACAATTTTAATGAGATGATTAATCAGATTGAACTGCAAATGAGCATCATTAGAAAGGATCGGGACCAGCTCAAAGAACTTCATCAGCAGGAAAAACGTTTCTTTGATAATATTACTCATGAACTTAAAACGCCTCTGACCTCCATATTGGGTTATGCGGAGCTCATTAAGACCCACGGAGAACGAGACCGAAGCTTTTTTGAAAAAGGAATGAACCATATCATTGAAGAGAGCAAGCGCCTACACAACATGGTACTCAAGCTGCTTGAAGTGTCTCGACGTCATGCAACTAATCAAGAATTGGACAACGTTGAAGCTGGAGAAGTTCTTCGAGATGTATGTGAATCCATGTCCATACGAGCACAGCGTTACAAAAAAAACATAACGGTAGATATTGAAAACGGATTATATTTGCTTGCGCAAGAGGACCGAATTCGACAACTCTTTATTAACCTGTTGGATAATGCGATTAAATACAGCCTGGACTTCTCGGAAATAAACGTAAGAGGTTTCCACGTGGACAGTAAAATTCGATTCATCGTAGAAAATTCAAGTGATCCAATCGATGCGAAGCAGCTCTCCAAACTATTTGAACCTTTCTATCTGGCACACTCGAAGGATTCAGAAGAGGGTAGCGTTGGTTTGGGGTTAAGCATCGTCAAGTCAATTGTGGACGAATTGGAAGGTTCAATTTCGATGGTGAACCAAGATAACCATACCGTAGTCACTGTAGAATTTAATCGAATAAAAGCGGTAGAGGAGGGGACCCGTCATGGCTAAAACACATAGTGGATGGTTTTTAGGTATGATGGTTCTTATGATCCTTGTTCTTACAAGCTGTGGTACACGTCCGCAAAACGAAACTATTATCATTTCTGGCTCGGAAGAATCGGAACAAACACATGAGGACTTGAGTCCCGTTCAAGTGCGTAAAATCTATCGTCTCCCCAAGGAAAATGTAGATAAGGGATATTGGTTGGGCTGGTCCTCAACGAAATCAATGATTGGAGCATTCAATTCTGCGTTAGATCCTGAACACTTACAGTTGAAAGGGTTGGTGTATCCCTTCGAACAGAGTGGAAATATTTCAGAGATCGATATGGACAGTACGCGTATGATGCTCTCGCCGGATGGGACCCAAATTGCTGATGTTAGCACAACAAGAATCACTGCAACGTTAAAATTATTTTCTATACAGAACAAGAAAGAAACAGAAGTTGAAACGCTTAATTTAACAAGCCAGAATTACTTGCAGAGTTTGTCCTGGTCGGACAACAGCGAGTATATCAGTTATCTGATTGTTGACGCTGTCCATCCAGAAAAGAATATGCTAAGGATCTACGACTTAAAAACCAGGAAATCCGCATCGTACGTATTAAATGGTTTCAATGATGATGACACGTTGATTGGGGTCCAGGTATCCAATGATGGCCAAAATGCATTGATCAAGCTGTTTGATTCCACTCAATCGAGCAGAACAACTGTAGTGCTTGGCAAACTGATTGATGGTCAATTGCAGATTAAGTACAAACGTCAAATAGCAGATAAGCAGATGACCTGGATCGGAGATGATCAGTTTGCGTTTTTGGGAAGGGACGGTACGTTGTATGAATACGATCAGCGTAATGGAGAGTTATCCGTCATTATGGAAAGAGTCTCTGCATATGAACTCTCTTCAGACAAAAAGTTTATAGCGTATACACTTCAAGATGAGGATGCTGTATATGTTGGCATAATGCAAGGAAGAAATGTGCTATACAACGAGCCCGTCTACCATGGTGTTTTACCGTTAAATATGAAGTGGAGTCCGGACAATAACCGTCTGTTCATTCAAGGCCCTAAGGCCTTTACAAGTCCGAACGTCATTCAGAGTGATGATCCCACAGAGGAGCCTGCTTTTATTATAGAATTTGAATAGCACCAATTCATTCAAACACGCATCACGGAGTCATCCGTGTCTGCGTGTTTTTTCTGTGTCAACAGACATACGGCTGTTGTGACAACTTGTTTACATCTTGATCAAACTTTGGCGACATCTGCTGATTATATTGATTAAAGAGAACAAGCCCATATACAGACAAGGACTGAGACATATGAGTGGGGAATTGAATCAACCGTTAAAGCGTTATTTGCCTGGGATTGATGGCTTACGAGCCATCTCTGTTTTGGTTGTCATTGCGTACCATTTGGATTTGAAGTGGGCCCAGGGTGGTTTGCTCGGAGTAGGCGTGTTTTTCGTGCTATCTGGTTATTTGATAACAGATCAGCTCCTCATGGAGTGGAAAGTGAACCATTACGTCTCGATTTGGAACTTCTGGATGAGAAGGTTTCGCAGATTGTTGCCTGCTATGTTGTGTATGCTCATTCTGGTTGCCATGTGGTTATTGACTACAGATCATGAGAGGCTCCTATCACTTAAAGGAGATTTTATCTCATCGATTTTCTACGTGAATAACTGGTATCTCATTTTTCATGAAGTGTCCTACTTTGAGAGGTTTGGTCCAGCTTCGCCCATTGGACATCTCTGGTCACTTTCCATCGAGGAACAGTTTTATGTCGCATGGCCCATCTTACTACTCCTTGGCCTTAAGTTCGCTTCACAGCGTGGAAAGTTGATGCTGTGTATGTTGGGTTTGGCATTCCTCTCTGCGATGACTATGACACTAATGTATGTGCCAGGTACAGATCCAAGCCGGGTGTACTACGGAACAGATACCCGAGCCTTTGCCATACTGATTGGCTCTGCTCTGGCGACGATATGGCCGAGTTGGAAGTTAGGTGAGAAAGTTACACCTGCAATACGCACATCACTTGATATCATTGGCTCGGCGGGGTTGCTTATATTATTCATTTTGATTAATCGTACGAATGAATATGATGAGTCATTGTACCAGTTCGGTTTTCTTTTTCTGTCCATTGTGACAGTAGTCATTATTGCTGTCCTGGTGCATCCAGCTAGCCGATTGGGTAATATCCTGGGATGTCCACCGCTGACCTGGCTGGGTAAGCGTTCTTATAGCCTGTATATTTGGCACTATCCCGTGATTATCTTAATGAAACCAGAAGCGACGATTGAAGGGCTGGGGATGGCACAAATTTTATGGCGTCTCGTCATCATTGTATTATTATCTGTTTTATCGTACGAGTTCATTGAAGAACCAATTCGCAGGGGACAATTTCGTGAAAAATGGCGTACTGTCTGGCATCATGATCGCTTCAAACCTTTCGTCGGATTGGGTTTAACGTTATTGGTTTTCTTTGTGGCTCAATCTTGGATCACCAATGCAGCACAGAATCAACCTGAATCGGTTCAACCTGTGAGCATTCAAAACAATGTACAAAATGAAAATTCGGAGAAGACAGATCACGATCAATCCGCCTACTTCGATGAAAAGCATCCGGCCAGTGAAGATCTTTCAAACGGTCAAAAGGATGATCCTAATAGCTCTTCCTCTACAGGAAAGGGAATCACACTGATCGGCGACTCAATTACGCTGGATGTGGATTCACATATCAAAGAGTTGCTTCCTGGTATTGTGGTTGATGGCAAAGTTGGAAGACAAATGTCACGTGCTCAAGAAGTGGTGGATGAACTGCGAGCCAAAGGAGAGTTAGGGGACCGCATCATCATAGAACTCGGAAGTAATGGGGTCTTTAATAAAGGTAAATTGCGAACCTTGTTGGATACTTTACATGACAAGCAGCTTTATCTGATAACCACGCGGGTGCCCAGACCATGGCAGGATACTGTGAATGAAGCTTTAAAAGACGTTACTAATGATTATCCCAATGTCAATATTATTGATTGGTATGCAGCCAGTGAGGACAAAAGCGAGCTGTTTACACAGGATGGTGTTCACTTGACTCCGGAAGGAGCTCGCTACTATGCATCTCAGCTGGTGGAACACCTCATGCAGAACTGAAGTTAACGATATCAAGAGAAACATAATGAAAGAGTGCACGGAAGATGAGACAAAGAAAAACAGGGTTGGTTTGGGGACTTGCAACGGTGAAGGTGTTACCATCTTTGAAGACTCAGTCATCGTTGGTGTAGAGCCATATTTAAAGGAGAAATTCCCCAAAGCTACTGTTGATGGGAAGGTAGGCAGGCGTAACAAGCCGAAAAATTAATTTAGCAATGAAGTGCTACGGGCAAATTGGGAGACCACATCATTATCGAACTTGGAACCAACGGTCCCTACGCTAAAGATCAACTACGCAGTTTGCTCACATCTCTAACTGAAGCCAAGGAGGTTCTCGTCGTAACAACTCGGGTTCCAGAAGTAGCAGGTGAGTTGAGAAAGCAAATGTGCAAGAACAAATTCATTGAAGACTCAAAAAGGGAGTAGCCGCATGTTAATCAAAAATAAAAGAATTACACTTATTCTAAGCATTATTATTCTAGCTGTTATCGCTTTTGGAATTTATTATTCCTTGTCCATATATAAAGGATTGGAAGGTCTGAGAAAAGCGTCCGAAAATTCTCCCTTTGCCGAAGTGATGGCGAGCGAGGAACAAGTGGTAGAGCCCCCAAAATGGACTGGTACGGAGCCGGTCAATATATTGTTGATGGGGGTAGATGCACGTGGAAACAAGAAAAATGAGATTCCCAGGTCTGACAGCATGATGGTTGTTTCTCTGAACCCGGTCAAACAAAAGATCCACGTATTCTCCATTCTTAGGGATACGTATACAGATATTCCTGAGCACGGTAAAAACCGTGTTAACACAGCAGTCACTCATGGACCCAAGACGGCAATGCGCGCTGTTAGCGACTTACTCGGAATTCCAATTCAATTCTATGTTTATACGGACTTCCAGGGCTTTATCAAACTTGTGGATGCTGTCGGCGGGGTTGATTTCCATGTAGAGAAGGATATGACTTATGAAAGTAAAGCCGATAATCACGAGTATGATATCCATCTGAAAGAAGGGGAACAGCATTTGGATGGGGAAACAGCACTTCAGTATGTTCGTTTCCGTCATGATGCCCTGTCTGATTATTCCCGGACGAAGCGGCAGCGCGATTTTGCCAATGCTATCGTAGAAAAAATGAAAACGACGACATCCATTATGAAGCTTCCATCCATCCTGGAGGAAGTCAGTCCGTATATCGATACCAATCTATCTGTAAGTGATATGTGGCAGTTGGCCTCGGTCGGATATAAAAGCAAGATGGAGGCAAGTGAGCAAATTCCCCCAATGAAGCTGCTTAAAGAGACCTATGTCGGTAGAGCAGCAGTACTGGGCGTAACAAGCAGCAACGATTTGAAAGAGTATGTCCGTACCATTATTGAATCTGATGATACAGACCCCTCTGAAGAGATGGAGACGATACAACAATAGTGAGTGAGAGACAGCTGCTTTCTAAATGTATCAATTGAAACACCGTTGCTCCATATACACGAGAACTTAAACTTAAAAACAAAAATCCCCATTCGAATTCGAATGGGGTTCTTGCATTACTCTTATGGTTATTAGAAACTTTTCATTTGGTTGAAGCTGAACCAAACGAACTGAATATTCGGTCAAAGCGTCGCATTATTGACTCTAACGGACCATTGGGCATTAGAGCAATGATGGAGCCAATAACGAGTGTGACGATTATAACGATCAGATCACCAAGGGGGACTTCGCTTAAACCATAATCAATTCCAAAGAGTGTCAACACCCAAACGATGATGAACTGCGCGGCGTACATCGTAAGAGCTACACGTCCAACGGATGCAAAAGGGGTTAACATTACACTTATTTTTCTTGGTACGAGGAATGTGAGGCCTATGACCACAAAGGCAATCCCAACTCCAATCATCGTTTGGAACGTGGATGCGGTATGCGGAGCTGTCTGCAGGAGCATATGCCACATTAGCGGTGGTGTTACGTTATTTGGCCAGATGGCATATTCGTCAATTGGAGTTGGACTTGAAGGTTGAACACGAACAAGCCAAGCTTCAAAGGAAGTTGTTAAATCTGGTAAAACATAAATGGCTAGTAACTTACCAATGATGAGCATAACGAAGCCTACACACGCAAGTGTCATGGCTACTCGTTTGTTAGATAAATTGAAACGTGCGATCGTCATTCCTGCAACAAAAGCAGGAGCAAGAGCGAGAGCAGACATTGGACCACCAGCTATATCTTGAAAGAGATACGTTCCAGAGAAATAACTCATTCCCAGAATCATAAGTGGCGGAGCGAATAACCATAAGACAAGGGTGGTGTATACGAGAACGCGAGTTGAACGGTTGATCAGCACCAATCCCAAGACAAACATGGCAGCGTACGCTGGTAAGATAATGCCGTAAGGGGTGTTTAACATGATAAGGAAATAACCGATCACATCAACAAATACAGCACGAGCAAGCATTTTTGAACGAAAAATAGTTTCTGCTTCTCCACGTTCTTTCATTCGCTGGGCCATTATCGAATAGGAGATGCCTCCACAAAGAACAAATAGCAGCGTCGTATTTCCCGCGACAAAAGCATTTCTTTCATTCAAAGCGAAATGCTGTAAGAACATGCCGATGACTGCAAGCCCCCTTGCTGCATCGAGAGCGAGAAGGCGTCGTCCCGTTGCGCGTTGATTCTCCCGCTCAGTCGAAGACTTTGAGTTATCGTTCTGAGAATCGGAGTCAACAGTGTTCACCTCTTTCGCTTTCTTAGATCTGGGCACATTTGATGATAAAAAGGGTAATGACAATTCAACTTCCTCCTTAGTCTGTTGTTAGCTTGTGTATTTAGCAACTTCACTAACTCAATATATAAGGGACTTGTCGCTAAAGTTTGATCAAGTTGTAAACAAAATGTCACAAGCCAAATATCTGGAGAATACCCGTTTACAAATCGTAATTATTACGATAATATATTCCTTTGTCTATAACGTAATGATTACGATTAATAAACAGGGAAAGTTTTTGGGAGGATGATTATGAGACAGAGTGGGATGATCAGAAAAAATAATAATCGATGGATACATACATGGAACGGTTGGCATTGGATCTTGCCGAGCCTAATTGGAGTAATGACTTTTTCAATCATTCCATTTGGTCTTGTCTTTTATTTCAGCAGCATTCGCAATATTTTCACCAAGCAGTTTGTCGGATTACAAAACTATGTAGATGTACTTTCTAATGATGCGTTCCGATTAGCGGTCAAAAATACATTGATTTTCACAATAACTGCCATTCCGCTCTCAATGATTATTGCCCTGTTATTTGCAGCAGTGTTGGATTGGTCTATTCCAGGGAAGAACTGGATTCGCACATTTTTCTTCACACCGATGATGGTGCCGACCACTTCCGTTGTATTGATATGGCAAGCTTTGTTTCACGATCGGGGTTACGTCAATTCCGTCTTGCAACTCGGTGGAGACCAGGTGCTTCACTGGCTTCATTCCGATTATGGCATGGTTGTTATTGTCTTAATATTCGTATGGAAAACGATCGGGTATAACATGATTCTGTTTACGGCAGGCCTTTCCAGCGTTCCAGAGAATCTTGTGGAAGCAGCCAGATTGGACGGCGCCTCGGAACGATATATATTTCTTCATATTAAATTGCGATATTTATCTCCGGTTATATTTTTCGTTGTGTTGTACGCTGTGATCTGTTCATTCAAAATTTTTCGGGAAGTATACATGCTCGTGGGAAACTACCCTGTAGACGGTCTGTATATGTTACAGAATTTTATTAACAACACGTTTCAAAGCGGGGCTTATCCAAAGCTGTCCTCTGCAGCAATCTGGCAAGCGGTGGGTATGGTCATCATCATCGGCGTTTTGTTTGGGCTGGAACGAAAATTTGGAAAGGAGGTTGAAAATTAATGAAGCGAAAATTCAATCGGAATATTAAAAGAGCAGTTCTATTTGCATGCCTGGGATTCATGTCCATCTTATTTCTGATGCCGATGATCTTAACCGTTAGCAGTTCCTTCATGACAGATCATGAAATTACATATCACTACCATGCCATGCTGAATCCGGGCAGCGACACAGACAATGTGTCTGATGCCATATCACTGACACTGGTTCCCGAAACCGTGACGATAGATCAGTATTGGGAGACCATTACAGATCCTACGTTTTTAAAACGGTTTTGGAATTCAGTGATTTTAGTCGTTCCCATTACGTTGATTCAGATTATCATTTCATTGTTTGCAGCGTATGGCTTTGCAAGGTTCCAAGGTAAAATCAAACGAATCGTATTTTTCTTGTTTGTTATATTGATGTTGATGCCGAATCAAGTAATGTTGGTTCCCAACTACCTTATCGGTCAAACGATCGGAATAGATGGCAGCCGCTGGATGGTAATTTTACCGGGGGTTTTCTCTGTATTTCCAATCTATCTGCTTACTCGAACGATGAGACGGATTCCAAGTTCCTATTTTGAAGCTGCGAAGCTGGATGGGGCAGGAGAATTTCAAATCTTTCGTCATGTCGTCATTCCATTGTGTAAAAGTATGATCGTATCCGTCCTGCTGCTTGTGTTTATCGATTACTGGAATATGGTAGAACAGCCACTTTTGTTCCTGGAGCCGGAGCAACAGCCGCTTTCTTTATATCTCTCCAAAACAGGCAATCAGCATCTAGGCCAGACGTTTGCAGCAGCAGTTTTGTATATGATCCCGCCAATGCTGCTGTTTTTATTTGGCAGAAAAGACTTGTCCAAGGGGATTTCATACACAGGAACCAAAGAATAATAAACTACTACACCAATGAAAGTAGGTAAAAAGAATGAAAAGAATATATGCACTACTATTAATAATGATCATCTTGGTGGTGACAACCGTGGCATGTTCTTCCTCACAAAGTGCAGAAGAAAAAGGTGCGCAAACGTTAACATTGGCGACATGGCATGCAAGCGATGGGTTATCGAAAGCAGTAGAGGGATTTAATGCTTCTCAAACCAAATACCAGATTGAAGTTAAAGATTATGGTCAATATGATAATTATGATAGTGATGATCAGACAGATTATGTGAAAGGCCAAACGATGTTGAATATGGATATCGCTGTAGGAAATATTCCGGATATTATTAATCTTCATGGAATAGACCGAACGGTTTACGCAAAAAATGGTGCTTTTATCAATTTATATGATTTTATGAAGTCGGATGAGAAGTATAATAAGCAAGCATTCCTAACGAATTACTTGCAAGCTAACGAAGTAGACGATGGGCTCTATTGGCTTTCTCCAACGTTTTTTGTGGATAGTCTGTTTGCCAATGCAAAATTTACCAATGGTATGACCCAGTGGAGCATGGAGGAATTCCTGAAAGTGATCCAAACTGTACATGAAGATCACATCGAAATTATGGGACATCAAAGTCCTACGGAGTTTATGACGTTTGTTGGGGCCGGAAACCAATTTCTGAATCAAGTTCAAGAAACCGTTCATTACAACAATCCGGTATATGCACAATTATTGGAATTTTCTGCGAAATTGAATGAAATTAATCATGGACATGACCACAGTCATTCGCATGGAACGGCGTCAGCTGACGAAGATGCAACGAAGTTCCAGAGTGGTCAGCGATTACTGGAGAGAGGAGTCTTTGGGAATTTTGATGAATATTTAAGTTATTTTGCTCTTTATGGCGAGCAGCCTGTGACAATGATTGGTTATCCAACCCTCGATGGAAGCAGCGGATCCTATTTTGGCATGGGACATGATCTGTATGCCATTAGTGCAGCTTCCAAAGCTTCAGAAGGCGCATGGGAATATATCAAATTTGCATTGGATATGGATGTAGATCAATTGGATCAAGTACCAGAATTCTCTGTCGTCTTGGATCAGTTGCATGAACAGATTCAAAAGAGTGTGAACAACTATACAGACGGACAGTATATCTCGCGAAAAGGAATTCATCTTCACCTGAAAAAACCGAGTCAAACAGATGTAGATGAATTTATGACCATGCTCAAGAACATTAAATCATTTGCCAACTATGAGTCCATGTTCTCGAAAGAAATCTATACTCTATATGATGACTTTTATGCAGGCACGAAAACGTCTGCTGAAGTTTCCCGGATTTTACAAGATAAATACACGTTGTTCTTCAAAGAAAATCAATAATTAGCTGTAATCAAATTAAATCTATGGAGCGGATTTTTTTTAGATCCCCTTCATAGTTTTTATTTATGCTCTACAACGTGGAAGCAAATGACTGTGTTTTGTGCTAGCATGGAGTAACCAGAATGAAAATTCCATTTTATTGAAACCTTACTTTCGTTCGCAGCTATGAGAAAGCAGGCGTTATCATGAAATTTTTAGCACAGGAAATTTATAAAAAGAAGGAGACCGTTCCATGTATGGATACTTGTTCGTTTACTTTACTGGAGAAAGTAACCCCGATGGAGAGCAAATCTATTTCTCGTTAAGCCGGGATGGGCTGCATTGGGAGGATTTGCATAAGCGTCAACCGGTCCTCCGATCTGTTATTGGAGAAAAGGGCGTAAGAGACCCTTACATCCTGCGCAGCAAAAGCGGCGATCGATTCTACATCCTTGCAACTGATCTAAGCATTTATCACAGGGGAGGGTGGGAGCAGACAGAGGCCATGCTCACCGGAAGCCGTTCGCTAATTATTTGGGAGTCTTCCAATCTGATCGATTGGTCCGTGGCACAAAAAGTCGACGTAGCACCACAGGCAGCGGGATGTGCATGGGCTCCGGAAGCCATTTATGATGATCTCGTGGATGCATATCTCGTATTCTGGGCTTCGAGTATGGAAGCTAGCGACGGAAAAGGCCGGGGAATGCACATCTATTGCAGCACGACGAAAGACTTCAAATCTTTCTCGCCTGCCGAACGGTATATTACCCGCGGCGCGAATGAATCGATTATTGATACAACGATTATTCAAGTTGGCAACAAATATTATCGGGCTTCAGGTGATGGTCAGATTACCATTGAGTCCTCCGAACAACTTCGCGGTGACTGGAAGAAAGTATCCACGTTACAATCTCTGGGACTAGAATTAACAGGCAAGGATGTCGAGGGACCTGTATTTTTCAAGTTTAATGATCAAAAACGGTGGGTTTTACTTGTTGACCAATATGCTACAAGCGGAGGATACTTGCCGATCGTAACGACCGACATTGGAGATACCAGTGGAGCATGTTGGGAGAAGCTGAAGGCAGAAGATTACTCGTTCGATATTCTAAAAAAACGGCATGGATCTGTACTGCCAATTACACAGCATGAATATGATTTCTTACTTGCCCACTGGGGAAATTAAGCATCAGAATTCGCAGATCGAAAATGTTAAGCGTGCTATTCGTATACTTATATTAAGATATTCACACAATAATTGATTCCTGCTTGATCCAGAAACGATATTTATGTAAGCGATACCAAATAGAAATGTTTAGTTGTTGTCTATACTTTGAGAGGAGAAATGTAATGAAAAACGAGGTCATTGAACGTGATTTTAGTTGCATAAGAGATGGACTGACTATTCGTGGAAAAGAATTTCTGCCTATAGGAGATCAACTTCCAGCGATAATCGTAAGTCATGGATTTGGAGGGAATTCCAAGGATTTGGAAGAATACTGTAGAACGTTTGCATCGTGGGGGTATGCTTCGTATTGTTTTGACTTCTGTGGTGGTTGCGCGAATGAAGAGGGAAGAAGTGACGGGAAATCAACGGATATGACAGTTCTGACGGAATGTGATGATTTGGAAGTCGTAATGAATTATGTTCAAGGATTATCTTATGTAGATGATAACCGATTGACTTTGATGGGGTTTAGTCAGGGCGGATTTGTTTCAGCGCTTACAGCTGCCAAATGTGCAAAAGAAGTGGAAGCTTTAATTCTCCTTTATCCAGCGCTGTGTATTCCAGACGATGCCCGGCAAGGTGCATTAGCA
The DNA here is from genome assembly GCF_002276415.1 of Paenibacillus sp. 7523-1. Taxonomy (NCBI): domain Bacteria; kingdom Bacillati; phylum Bacillota; class Bacilli; order Caryophanales; family Paenibacillaceae; genus Paenibacillus; species Paenibacillus sp. 7523-1. Next base: position 21,952 of record NZ_NPBR01000004.1, read on the forward strand.
GGATCATCCTATGATGTCCATGATGTCCCTGAAATAATAGAGTGCGGCAAGATGACGATTGGCAAAAAGTTTCATGAGACTGTCGTTGATATGAATCCGTATCAAGAAATCATGCCTTACAAAAATCCAGTGTTGCTGATCCATGGTACCGCAGATGAGACAGTACATTATAATTACTCCGTTGAAGCCCAAAAATCTTATGAATTAGGCCAATGTCATTTACAATTAGTAAAGGAAGCCGGACATCATTTTACCGATAAACAAAAGGCGAGTGTTCTTGTATCCATACATGAATTTCTACTTGGAAAGAAAGAAGTGTTAACGATCGATGTACGGATTACAGGCAGTGAAGTACGTATAGAAGAAGGCGATGATAAACAAATTTCCATCTCTTTTACTGGGAGCTGCGAATGCCCTTACTTCAAAGGCGAGATTTTACAAGGAGCCGAGGACATACAAGACTATCATGAAGGGAAGTTGGTCAAGGTTCGAGCAGAGTATGCTTTGGAAGGGGTAGACTATGAGGGGAAAAGGTGCATTATTCATATCGTTAACCAGTATGTGAAAGGCGAACTGAAGCCTACTATAACTACCGATAGCAGAGCACTTGACTTTCTGAACCATGCAGATCTGACCGCTACTCTTGAGGGGTTCACCGATGGTCTTACGGTACGTATTTTTTCAGTAGAGTAGTTTCATCTCCTGGTCACTTAAGAATGTTTTTTTAGTCTCAATGATGTTACGACTCAGCTATACATGAAGGCGTTATAATTACAAACAAAGTTCTTGTCTTTTGATTTTTTAAGACAAGAACTTTGTTTCATTTCTCAAGTCAACACAATTACAACGTTGTAATTTAACTCTAAATGTTTATCTACTATTGCATAAAATAGCGGTCTCTACTTTTTATCCATGCAATGGATCGCTCATTTGCCAAAAACAAGAGTTGTGTTAGAAGAACCAGCGTATTTAGTTACGAATTCACGTGTATAGTTTGCATCCCTCACTTCATAGCTGTAATTATTGCTTGGTCTCCAGTTTGTTTTGGGTGATCTTGGGGCAGATAAAGCTGGTGTGCTACCTGTATCGGTAAATTCCCCATTCCCTTTGTCATCAAGGATGCCGCCTTTTTCCGCACCGGCTCCAAAGTAGTTATTCTCTGAATAGATGCGCGCTTTTTCCCCAATCGTAATTGCTTGGTTGAAATTGTTTGCATAGTTGTTTTTGATATGGAAATATCCATATCTCATCAGCCCAGGACCTCGAACGTTCAAGTTTTCAAAGTAATTGTTAGCCATCGTCACATGAGGCACGCCGTTATAACTGCTGTTGCCATCATTGGGGTGACCCAGAATAATTCCATATTTGTGATTTGCGAATTTGGAATTGCTGATGGTTATATAATCCGCTCTGTCGCCAATATAGAGCAATTTATCTACTTCAGTACCACTAGAGCTATAGCTATGGCCTGAAAAAGTGACATGATCTATCCAATAGTTTGACCCAGAGGTAATGTACATTTGGATATCATCGTTTGCATTGATGCCAGCAGAATGAACAAAGTTGAGGTTCTGGAAAATAACATTGCTTGAAGAGGAGGTTGAGCGGAAATGAATGTTAGTCAATGTGTGGTTGTCATACGAGCCAACGATTGTTTTGTTAGCCCCGAAGTTTACTTTTTGTAAAGTGGAAGAGGAAATATTTTTTTCTATGACAAGAATTTTCGGTACAGTATCAGCAACGTGTGTCCTCAGATCATTTAGATTATTGATGTAAATAATTTGGCCGTTTTTGCCGCCTGTTACGGCAGACTTCGCAACTCCATTTTCATTCTTAGCATTTCCTGCAAACCCTGTCAGACCGGTTGCACCAGTATTCGGAAAATTGGCTGCCCCATACGTAGAGGGAAGAGTGGGGAAATTTAGAACCATTAGAACGAAAGCGAGTACCAAACATGAAAGCCTTTTCAAAACAAGTCACCATCCTTTGATAAATGTATTTTTTTTACAGGTACATTGTATTTGAAGGTAATGTTTGTGTCAACATTAACTACGTAACATTTATGCAATTGTATATACTTGATGATAAGAAGTGCTCCATTGGAGTCATCAACATAGCACTGATTTTTGTTGTTGCCAAATACAGGGGAGTTTGCTAAGATGTAAAAAATGTTATGGAAGCGCATACATTTAGATTGAAATTACAACGTTGTAAATTTTGGATTGAAGTTCTCACCTTGTTCGAATAACTGTATTAATACTATTAAATCCTAATTACTTTCGAGAATGTGGGAGTATGTATACTTAAAAATTACAACGTTGTAATTCTGAGCGAAGGGAAGTGTCTTCAAGGTGAAAAAACGTTTGTTCACGTTGTATGTGCTGGCCAAAAGGGATAGGTATTTGCTGCTTATGTTCGCGCCTATTTTCTTGTATTACATCATTTTTATGTACGTTCCCATGCCTGGTGTACTGCTTGCCTTTCGCAATTTTATGCCAGGTCAGGGAATGTTCAGTGGTGAATGGGTAGGTCTGAGATGGTTCGAGCAATTTGTGAATTCAATTTACTTCTGGAGACTGTTGCGTAATACATTTTTGCTTGCTTTTCTTCCTCTGCTCTTTGGTTTTTCCATCCCCATTCTATTTGCTGTCTGCATTGTAGAGATTAAAAACCGAACATTCAAACGTTTTGCCCAAACGGTTACGTATCTCCCTCACTTCATCTCAACCGTGGTCGTGGCGGGTATGATTATCAACTTTCTGTCACCCACGGATGGGATTGTCAATACGCTGATTGCCAAATTTGGAATGGAAAAAGTGAACTTCATGATGGAAGCTGGCTGGTTCCGTACTATTTTCACGAGTTCCGATATCTGGCAAAGCTTCGGTTTTAGCTCCATTATCTACATCGCAGCCATTATGGGCATTGATCCAGAGATGTACGATTCCGGAAAAATTGACGGCGTCAACAAGTTTCAGGAGCTCTGGCATCTTACCCTTCCGAGTATCAAGCCGACTATAGTTATTCTGCTCCTGCTGTCACTGGGAGGCATTATGAGCGTAGGCTTCGAGAAAGTATATCTGTTATACAACGGGGCCACGTACGAGACTGCCGATGTGTTATCAACCTATGTATACCGAATGGGAATCGAAGGACAAAACTATGGTTTTGCAACGGCTGTTGGCCTTTTTAACTCCATTATCACCTTTGTACTTGTTTTTGCAGCGAATACAATGACTCGTCGCCTGACTAAGATGTCACTCTGGTAAGATTCCAAACTGAATCAAAGGAGACCTGTATGCAAAAATCGAGAAGTGACCGGATGTTCTACGGATTTGTCTACCTGCTTACCATTTTGGCAGTTGTCGTCACGTTGTACCCGTTCCTGTATGTGGTTAGTATTTCATTCAGCTCCGTGGAAGCCATCGATAAACAAAAAGTTGTCTTGTGGCCAGTCGGTTTTACCCTTTCAGGATACCAAATGGTACTTCAATACAAGGAGTTATGGGTGTCCTTTTATAATACCCTTTGGTATACCGTTGTGGGAACGCTGCTCAACATTGTGGCAACTTGTCTTGCTGCTTTTCCGTTATCCAGACAGCAGTTCTTCCTGCGCAGGAAACTTAATTTTTTTATCGCATTCACGATGTATTTCTCCGGCGGGCTCATTCCGGTCTACATGCTGATTACATCACTCGGTCTGTATAATACCCGCTGGGTAATGGTGCTGCCGGTCCTGGTTATTACATTTAACGTGATGATCTGTCGTTCTGCATTTGAAGGTATTCCGAATGAAATCTTTGAGAGTGCGAGTATAGACGGAGCAAACGAACTCACAATGCTGTATCGCTTGGCAGTTCCCATCATCAAGCCGACACTTGCTGTCCTTACCCTCTACTACGCAGTGTTTCATTGGAATAATTTTTTCTCGGCTTTGCTGTATCTGGGCAAACAGGATATGCAGCCTTTACAAATGTTCCTGAGGCGGGTACTGATTATGGCTTCCCCAGAAGTGATGCAGAAGATGGGAGGTACGATGACCTCAGGTGCACTGGCTGTCTCCACACTTCAGGTTCGATATGTATCCATCGTAGTCAGTATTCTGCCAATTGTTACGATCTACCCGTTTATCCAGCGGTACTTCGTCAAGGGTATTACACTCGGAGCCGTGAAAGGATAGTCCAATTGAGTATTATGGTTGACCAAGTTTGTTCATACCAAGGAGGAATGATGGATGAGAATTAAAGGGGCAGGAAGAAAAAGTGTAATGGCAGCAATACTTGCAGTCAGCCTTGCGGGTTGTAGTGGCGGAACAGGAACAGATGTAGGTAGCAGTCCACCAAGCTCGGAACCGGCATTTAATTACACAGGTGCAGGACCTGTGACGGATCAGACGGATGCTAAGTTATCTATCCTCGGGACGAATGCATGGACGACAAATGTAGATCTATCTACTGCTGCAATTGTGAAGAAAATTGAGGATATTGCGGGTGTTCAGGTTGATTGGGATCTAATCCCGCCGCAAAACTATGCGGATGCTGTTAATCCAAGACTTGCCGCTGGTACGGGGTTACCAGACATCGTTTATTTGCCTGATCAGGATCAACTTATGAAGTATATTAACAGCGGGTTATTTATTCCGATTAACGAATTGGTGGATAAGTATGGGGTGAATCTCAAAAAAATATATGAAAAATCTCCTTCAGTCAAAGCCAGTTTAACCACGCCAGATGGTAAAATGTATTATATTCCGCAGCAAACATTGACCAGAAACTATATGCCTGTGTTTATGATCAATCAGCGCTGGTTGAAGAAGCTCGGAATGAATGAGCCTACAACATTGGATGAGTTCACGGCGATGCTTCGCAAATTCAAGACAGATGATCCAAATGGCAATGGTCAAGCAGATGAGATCCCATTATCTATGGAGTCGAAGTTTGTGTCGATGGCGTTTGGACCGGTCTTTGGCCTGGATCTGGCCAACCAGTTTTATGCGGATGATCAGGGCAGGGTCCATTTTAGCTATTATGAGCCTGCCTACAAAGAATACCTGACTTATTTGAACGGGCTTTACAAAGAAGGACTGCTTGGAGTGGATTATGCGAGTACTACAAGCGATCAGGTAACCTCACGTATATCTCAGGATGTGACCGGAGCAACGTTTAATTTTAGCTGGTACATGTCAATGGTCTACAGTCCGTTGTTCAAGGATTACGATCCGAAGGAGCCCATCTTCAAAGGCATTCTACCTTTGAAAGGGCCAAATGGAGATCAGTTCTATGTGGGACGTACACCCGTAAGTGGTATCTTTGGCATTACGCGTGACAGTAAAAATCCAGAACTTGCTTTTCGATTCCTGGATTATGCGGTAAGTGAGGAAGCACAAACATTTTATACATGGGGCATCAAAGATGATACGTATACGGAGGAGAATGGGGTGAAAGCGTTTACGGACAAGGGTAAAGACAATGAGTATATCCAGAAACTCGGCATTGGTCCTGTCAATCTGCCTAATATTCAGTCCACTGACTCTGCCGATTCCGTGGTGGCAGAGTGGCATGCAAAGCTCGACAAGGAGCTAGAACCATATATTCGTGAACCTTTTCCATTTGTTTATGCTCTACCGGATGAAGCCAGTGTAGAGAGCATGTCAATGCCAGATATTACAACGTATGTTGAAGAGATGAATTTTAAATTTATAAGCGGAGATACCAGCTTGGATCAGTTTGACAGTTATATTGAAACATTGAAAAAAATGAACATTGAGCAGGTTATTGCTGGCAGACAGGCACAATATGACCGTTACAAGGCTGCTCAGCAGTAGTATTTGAAGGCGGTCAGTACGAGAGGTGTTGATTGAACTGATAACGATTAAGGACATTGCCAAACTGGCGGGGGTTAGCTATAGTACGGTATCCAAGGCGCTTAATGGAGACCCCCGGATTAAACCGGCGACTAGACAGAAAGTCCTTGCAGTCGCCGAGAAACACCAGTATCGAAAAAACATTCTAGCTCAGCAGCTCTCTACTGGAAGAAGCAATATTATAGGTTTTGTGCTTGATGAATTGAGCAATCCATTGTTCTCGAATATATCGGGCATTCTGCATGCAGAACTGAAACAGCGTGGATACCAAATGATTCTGGTCGTTGCAGATGATGGGGTAGATGTGTTCAGCCAGCTCCGCGTAGATGGCTGCATATTGTGGGATTATGCACTAGAAAATCGGGATGCATTTTGGAAGAAGTTTTCCACTCTTAATATGCCTTGCTTTGTATTGGGTACAGATGAGACGCCCAATTCCCCTTATATCAAAGTTGATCGTAAAGAGGGAATATTTAAAGCGGTAGAGCATTTGAATTCGCTCGGACACACCCGTATCGGTTTCATTGGTAACTCGCAAAATATCAAGCTGGAAGGGTACCGAGAAGCTTTGCAGCGCACAAATCTAAAATTTGAAGAAGATTACGTACTGCCAGCACATTCCTCTTGGGAGGACGGGTATTTTGCAATTCGAAATTATACATTTGGTCCAAAGGCACCGACGGCTTTTATCGGTTTGAATAACCTTGTAACCCGAGGAGCGCTGCGGGCTTTGCTGGAGGCAGGCTACAACGTACCCCGTGAGATATCATTAATCGGTTATGATGATCTGCCAGATATGCAATATGCTGAAGTTGCACTGACCACAATTGGCCCTGCACTGGATGAACTGGCTGTTCAGGCTGCAGAACTAATCGTATCATTAATCCGCAATGAAGAAGTGGATTATCCAGTTGTCATCCAACCGAAACTGAATCATCGTAATTCAACTGCGATAGCCAGGGAGTTTTAGCAATAATAACGCCAGAGGAGGTGGAATATGGAGGCACACAAGAACAACTCTTGTATAAATAGACTTGAAACGAAAGCGGTGGATGAACAGGTGTTCAATGGTATAAATCAGTCCTGTCCATCTCGTTACTACACGGTGGCTCAGGATGGAAGCGGAGACTTCTCTACCATTCAGGCTGCAATTAACGCCATGCCAGATAATGCCATCAATGAGCTGGAGATTCGAATCAAGCAAGGTGTTTATTATGAGAAGCTTCATATGGATAAGCCTAAGATTCATTTAATCGGGGAGGGGGCAGAGCAAACAGTTGTTACTTACGATGACTATGCGCTAAAAAAATTCCCAGACGGACAGCTATATCATACCTTTCATTCGTACACGGCCTTCATCGGAGAGGATGATTTCACAGCAGAGGGACTTTCTTTTGTGAATTCTGCAGGTCCAGGCAAGGAAGTTGGGCAAGCCCTTGCCATATACGTGGATGGTGACCGTGCAGCGTTCCGCAATTGTCGCTTCATCGGGCATCAGGATACCATTTTCACCGGACCGCTCCCACCAAAGCCCATGGACCGAAGCTTTTTCGGGGGGCCGCGCGATGGGGCAGAACGCCGGAAACTCCGTCAGTACTTTGAGGACTGTTATATAGAGGGCGATGTTGATTTTATATTTGGCTCGGCTACGGCCGTGTTCAAGGGGTGTGAAATCTTCTCCCAAAATCGTATATCAGATACTGCTCCAGCAGAGAATACGGTAAATGGGTGGATTACTGCGGCTTCGACACCCGAAGACGTTCGCCATGGCTATGTGTTCATCGATTGCACCCTGACCAGCAATGCTCCCCCGCAGTCGATATACCTCGGCAGGCCGTGGCGGAACCATGCTAAAGTGTGCTTTCTGAACTGCTGGATGGGTGCTCATGTTAAGATGGAGGGCTGGCATAACTGGAACAAACCAGATGCCGAAACTACTGTTGTATACGCTGAATTTAATAGTAAGGGTCCCGGAGCAGCGAGTGCGGAAGAGAGGGTTTCGTGGGCTAAGAGGCTGACTGAAGAAGAAGCATCCGAGTATACAGCGGCTCACATTTTGTCCGGGGTCGATGGCTGGCTTCCCTTTAGATAACCCTTTCCGAACGAAACACTTTATGCCTAATAAGATGTCTTTCAACAAACGAGAAACGATAGGGAATAAACAAGGAGGCAGCCGATCAACATGATCGGCTGTTTTCGGTATCAAACGGGCGATTAGCGAAACGGAAAGCAGTCCCGAGACATATCAGATCAGGTGCAAAATCCCTCCACAACTACTCAAGTGCAGGGATTTTGCATTTAGGAAGCATCATTACTCGACTAAAACGTGAAGCATTTCCCTCATTTGTCGCCGCTGCTCGACTGTAAGTTTAGCCATGAGCTTCTCAGAGATTTCCGCGCTTATTGAGCGAATCGTCCGAATATGGGGCTTGGCCTTATCAGTAAGTGAAAGAATGGTCGCACGCCGGTCTGTCGGGTCAACGGTACGCTGAATCAGTCCGTTTTCTTCCAAGGCGTTCACGAAATCCGTGATCGTTCGTGGTTTTAAGTCCATGACAGCCGCAAGCTCATTCATGCGTATATGCTCCGCTTTCCAAACTTCCATCAACAGTCGCAGACGGGCCCCTGAGAGGGGGATGGGCAGATCCAACGAAGCCAGACGTTTATCGAATTCGAATTTCAAAATACGTGAGGTGGTGGTGAGTAAATAAAAGGTATCGGCAGCTTCTTCATCCGGGTAGTCATTTGACGATATGTTCATTTGCTTATATATCCTCTTTTCACAATAAGTCTCCTTCTATTTTATCGTAAAGAATCTCTTTTTCAAATTGTGTCAGCCCAGAAGGATTGACTTCCTGAAAATTAGTGAGTAAACTCACTATATATTAAAAAAAGGTGAGGTTACTCACTAAATTAACCATACTGGAGGCTTCACCATGACTAACGTATTATTCGTCAGACCAAATCCAAGACCGACTGTACAAGGGCTGGCAAACACAGCAAGCCTGGCTCGGCAGTTCTAAGGAGGCGTGTGATGGACAATGAACTTTCACAGCAACAGCAGTCGCCTAGGTTATGGACAATGGATTTTGTACTGATCACAGCTGCAAGCTTCTTTTTGTTCTTCGGTTTTCAGATACTGCTGCCTACGTTGCCGGTTTACATGCTGGACTTGGGTGGAAACAATACGGCGGTCGGCTTGATCATTAGTATTTTTACCGTATTCTCTTTATTCACACGGCCATTGGTCGGAGCACTTATGAATCGGAGCAAAAAAGGCTGGCTGGTTGCAGGACTTATCCTTTGTTTTCTCATTATATCCTCGTACAATTGGACGGTTTCGGTTGCCATGCTTCTACTGGCGCGCTGCATTCACGGCGTTGGTTGGGGGATTGTCACGGTCACATCGAGCACCATCGCCTCAGATATTATTCCGGCTAATCGGCGGGGAGAGGGGATTGGTTATTTCGGTCTTGCAAGTACTCTTGCCATGGCTTTGGCGCCTGCGATCGGACTTGCACTTCTGGACGGAAAATGGCAGATGCCTGGTGTTATTGTCGTTGCAGCCGTCAGTACGGCCCTGTCTTTGCTATGCGTATGGGGCGTTCAGAAACAGCGTAAACAGAGCGATTCCTCTTTGGGTAGCGGAGATCAGGTACAAGTGAAAACCTCTTTTCGGTTACAGCTGTTCGAGCCAAAGGCGCTGTTTCCTTCCTTGCTTGGTCTGCTGATCGGGATTGTTTATGGCGGGATCGTCAGCTTCATTACACTGTTTGGTGAAGAAGCTCAGATAGGTAACGTTGGTTTGTTCTTTACGTTGAATGCCATTTGCCTGCTTATTGTGCGGTTTATCTCAGGACGTCTATTCGACCGCAAGGGCCACACCTGGGTCATATTGCCCGGCAGCGTATTACTGGCCGCTTCGCTGCTCGTTCTGTCCTATGCCCATAGCATGACCATGCTGGCAATTTCAGCAGTTCTTTTTGGTTTTGGGTTCGGAGCAGTGCAGCCTTCGCTGCAAGCATGGATCTTAAACCGCGTGGAACCCGAACTGCGCGGACCTGCGAATGCGACTTTTTATTCGGCGTTTGACCTTGGCATCGGCGGAGGTGCGTTACTTCTTGGGCGTCTAGCCGAAGCCAGCAGTTATGCGATGATGTATCGTTATTCGTTTCTCGTCATCATCCTATTCTGTATCGTCTATATAGCGTATAGCTGGAAGGAATCTTAGTAGAAGGGGCACCTGAAGAGGTGCTTCTTTTTGCTTTCATCCAAGTCCAGCGTGGGTTTGTAAGCCAGAAGTGAATAGGGAATCAGAATTCTTGACAGATCGTTACAAAATACCTGCACTGTGTCTGTACCTGCTTCTGAGAAAGGAGATATCATGAGTAAAAACGGAAGACCTCGTGAATTTAATAAGCCAGCGTACTAGATGCGGCAATGGAAACCTTTTGGTTAAAAGGAAGTGCAGGAATTGAAGATATTTCATGATTAGACTACAATTCATTCTTCGTCATGAGGCACTATCTCATTATAATAGAGACATAAGCATATCCAACAGGGGGAATAGCGAATGTACAAGGTTCTGCTGGTTGATGACGAATGGATGATTCTTGACGGAATTGCCAGCGTAATGAGTTGGAATCGACTTGGTACAGAATTGATAGGCACCGCTCAGGATGGATTGGAAGCGCTCGCTTTTATAGAGCTTCAACGTCCTGACATTATTATTACGGATATTCGTATGCCTGGCATGGATGGCCTGCAGCTGGTTGAAGCGGTTACCGAAATGTATCAGGATATATCATTTGTTATGCTGACAGGCTTTACTGAATTCGAGTACGCCAAGAGAGCAATGCAGTACGGAGTCAAGCACTATTTGCTTAAGCCGTGCAGTGAAGAGAGCCTGATGGAGGCTATCGCTGAACTGGTAGGCGAAAAGGATGAATGGACGGATCAGGCCCAGTTTGTGCAAACGATCCAAACTAACTTGGAACGTGTATTGCCGCATGCGAAGCAATACTTCCTGAAGGAACTCGTCACTAACAAGACCTATGGTGCCAAGGAGTGGGGACACTTCGGCGAGTTGTTCGGCGTGGATTTTCGAAGTCAGCAGGTGCGGATGCTGCTGGTTGAGATAGAGGGAGAGCATGAGTACTTGCACCTGTTTGCCATCCAGAACATCGCCGAAGATGTCTTTCACAATCCCATTCTCAGCACAACCTTGGGACGTCATGTGCTGTTGATCATGGAAGACAAACTTCCAGAGAAGCAATTGTTTCATAATATCGACGAGATTCGTCACACGTTCACCCGGTACTATCACTATGACTTAACGATGGCTCTCAGTGAGCCGGGAGAATTGGCACAGACACGTCAGTTGTACATGCAGACTATATCGTACCTGAACCACCGCTTTTACCTGGGGGAGGGCAGCCTTATCATGGAAAGGGATATTCTATCTCCGGAGGAACATGGCTATTCGGAATTTGAGATGGATCAGGAGCGGCTCGTTGCGGCCATTCAGGCTGGACATTGGCAGGTGGCAGAGGATGAGCTGAAGCAGACGTTCTGCTTACTGTCAGATCAACGTTATGACATATTTCAGACCAAGTCCTATCTCATTCAGACCTTTATGGAGATCATTCGGCTTAGCAGTCCTACGGGGATGAAAGAATACATGGATCGACTGCCCTGTATGATGGAATCAAGTACACTTCAGTCGTTTCAACTTTTTATTCTGGATGCAGCACGAGATATTGCACTGGAGCGCTACCGGCAGCAGCGCTCCAGACAATCGCAAATGGTGCAGGCTGTCAAGGAACTCGTGGAGTCACGGTATGAGGATGAATCTCTGACACTTCAGGCTATTGCTGGTGAGATTTACATGAATCCGGACTATATCGGCAAAATATTTAAAAAGGAAACTGGAGAGAAATTTACGAATTATGTACTGCGCTACCGGATGGGCAAAGCATTGGAACTCTTGAAGCAGGATAGCAGCTGCACGGTTTCATCGCTCGCCGAGAAGACCGGTTTTGGAGCCAACTGGCCATATTTCAGCAAAGTGTTTAAGAAATATACGGGTTTCTCGCCTTCCGAATATAAGAAGGTTCCATAGCCTTGTCGGTTGTTCTAATGCATTCTCAGCATCATACACCCTGTATGCCTCAAAAGGCGTCAGGGTGTTTTTTGTCGGTTGAAAGTCGGTTTTGAACATGAAGAGAGCGGAAATGAGCATGGGAAGCATGACCTCCAAATTTTATGATTACCATAGGATGTTAACGAATGAACATCGGAATTGGAGGCAAGGAGAATGGAACTGAAGCGAGGTCCGGTGGTGCAAGCGGGTACATTGAAACCACCAGGCAGATGGGGTGTCGTCAAAAAGGAACTGGCTCGAAACAAATATGTATATCTGATGCTCGTTCCTGTCGTCGCGTATTATTTGATATTCAGTTATGGCCCAATGTACGGGCTGCTGATGGCTTTTCAGGAATCCTATAGCCCCGTCAACGGGATTTTGGCAGGAACGTGGATCGGTTTTGACAATTTTACGATGTTTTTCGAGAGTTACTATTTTTGGCGGCTGATTAAAAACACACTCATTTTAAGTTTTTACAGCATTGTATTTGGATTCCCGGCACCCATCTTGCTGGCTATCCTGCTGAACGAGGTTCGCAAGAAATGGTTCAAGAGCACAGTTCAAACGATAAGCTACATGCCTCATTTTATATCAGTCGTTGTGGTGGTCGGAATGTTGAAAACGTTCTCAACACTCGATGGCGGCTTGTTTAATGTCATTCGGGATTTTTTCGACTTACAGCCGGTCATGTTTTTGGCCGAAAAGGACATGTTCCGTCCCATTTATATCTTATCGAACATATGGCAAGGGGCTGGCTGGGCATCCATTATCTTTTTGGCGGCACTCAGCGGCATTGATCCCCAGTTGTATGAAGCCTCCAAAATCGATGGTGCCGGACGCTGGAGACAACTGCTGCATATCACGCTGCCAGGCATTATGCCGACGATTGTCATTATGTTGATCCTTCGTCTTGGTGCGGTGATGAACTCCGATTTTCAAAAGATCCTCTTGATGCAGACAGCACCAACGTATGAAACATCAGACGTTATCTCCACCTTCGTGTACCGATCAGGGATATTGGAAGGTAACTATACATATTCCACGGCTATCGGGTTATTTAACGGCATTATCAATTTTTCACTGCTTATTATCGCCAATGCGATTAGCAAAAAAATGAACTCAACCAGTCTCTGGTAAGCGGAGGTGAAACGATGAAAAGGTCTGTAGGGGAACGCATCTTTGATGCAATCAATGTTCTTGTTCTGATCATCTTTATGTTGATCTGCTTTTACCCCATGTTATACGTGTTCAATTCCTCCATCAGCGACCCGGATCAGATGCTGCGTTCCAGATCCCTGATGCTGCTGCCGGAAGGCTTTCAGCTGGAAGCATATAAGTCCGTTTTCAAAGATACAAGGATATATACGGGCTACATGAACACGCTGTTCTACGTGGTCGCCGGTACGGCGATTAACCTGCTGATGACCTCCTTGGCTGCCTACGGATTGTCAAGAAAGGATCTGATGGGGCGAAAAACATTAATGAAAATGATTACCTTCACCATGTTTTTTGGTGGCGGCATGATTCCGACGTTTTTGTTGATTCAGAATCTGGGCCTTGTGGATACAAGACTGGCCATGATTATTCCAGGTGCAATCAGTACATTTTATTTTCTCATTATGAAAACGAATTTCGAAGGCATTCCGACCAGTCTGATCGAATCAGCGAAGCTGGACGGGGCAAACGATTTTCTGATCCTGTTCCGTATCGTATTGCCGTTATCGAAGCCGATCCTTGCCGTGATGATGCTGTATTATGCAGTGGATCACTGGAACGATTATGTAGGACCGATGCTTTATTTACGCAGTCAGGAGCTTTATCCCATCCAGATCATTATGAGGGATATTCTGATCAGCAGCAGTACGGAAGCCATGGGCGCCGGGACAGATACCGGTTTTGCCATCGGGGAAAACATCAAATATGCAACGATTATCATCTCTACACTGCCAATTATGCTCGTATACCCGTTTATCCAGCGTTTCTTCGTTCAGGGAGCATTAATTGGTGCTGTCAAACAATAAAAGCAATTTAACTGAAATATTTAGGAGCCGTGACTGACTAAGGTCACGACTTCTGATATTATAAATGACTTATGTGGAGGCGAATGACATGAAAAAAAGAATGGGGTCCATCATGCTCTCTTCTCTTCTGACGATGGCGATGCTGGCAGGCTGCACCGGAGGAAGCGAAACCACTAAACCTGACGACAACACGGTAACTCCGTCAGAGGCACTTACCGAAATTCCTTTGCCGATTACAAGCGAGCCATTTACCATTGAATACTGGCGTGCCAATGATGCTAAATTGACGGCTTCCCTGGGGAATTTCGGCGAAACGGCAGCCTACAAAAAGAAAGAAGAGCTGACTGGCATCAAGGCAAATTTTACACATCCGCCTCTGGGACAGCAGCGTGACCAATTCAATCTGCTGATTTCGACGAAGCAGTTGCCTGATGTGATCTACTACAACTGGGCGGATGCCGTTGGCGGCCCGGAGAAGATGATTAAGGATGGTCGAATTATTCGGCTTAACGAACTGATAGATCAATATGCTCCAAACCTGAAACGAATCATTGAATCCGATCCAGATGTGAAAAAGCAAATTGCCCTGGATGATGGAACGATCTACATGTTCCCGCTAATGAAGCTGGATGCACTGAAGCTGAACGCCACTTCAGGATTGATTATACGCAAGGATTGGCTGGATAAGCTGGGGCTGGAGGTTCCTACCACAATCGACGAGTGGCATACGGTACTCAAAGCCTTCAGGGAGCAAGATCCGAACGGTAACGGCAAAGCGGATGAATTGCCATTTACCGGCAACTGGGGACCAGGAAATCTGACCAAGCTGCATGATTTTGCACCCGGATTTGGTGTCATCGGTGGCTTTCAGCTGAATGGAGACAAGGTGGAGTACGGACCTATACAGCCAGGGTATCGTGACTTTCTGGAGAACATGTCCACCTGGTACAAGGAAGGATTAATTGATCCCGAAATCATGACGAATGATGGCAAGGCGTTTGATTACAAAGTCACCAACAACCTGGCGGGAGCCTATCAAGGTGGCGTATTTAGCGGAATGGGCAAGTATTTTAACCTGATGCGGGACACAGACCCGAACTTTAATGTGACAGGCGCTCCATGGCCGATATCCCCGGATGGAACAGGCTATTCTTCCTTTAATTTGGAAAACAAAGTGCTGAGTTACGGCGAAGCCATCACTTCATCGGCGGACGAGGATAAATTGAAGTACATCGTACAGTGGATGGACTATAATTACAGTGAAGATGGCAGTGATCTGTTCAACTTTGGCATCGAGAATGAGAGCTATGTGAAGGAAGGTGATGGTGTGAAATTTACAGAAGTCATCACCGATAATCCGCAGGGGCTGACCTATGACCAGGCACTGGCTTCTTATGCACTATCAATCATGGATGGACCAATCAATCAGGACAGCAGGTATCTGGATGCGCTTCTCTTCGATGACGGGCAGCGGGCGGCCAACGAGGAATGGATGAAAGCCAGCTCGGCACTTACCCTTCCCACGATTCGCTTGACTACGCAAGAAGCCAGTAAAAGCACCTCGATCATGAGCCAGGTCGATACGTATCTGAATGAAACGATGACCGCGATCATTAACGGCCAGAAACCTATCACGGAATTCGATAAAATGGTCGAAACCATTAAAAGCATGGGCATCGACGAGGCCATTGCCGTGCATCAAGCTGCCTACGACCGCTACCAATCAAAATAAAAGTCAGTTTGTGGCTGTTCATGTTTGTTTCGACAGGAAATTTCTCCTACATGTGTTATAAGTATAGAGAACACGTGGTGCAAAGGAGCGCACTTGCCATGACAGCCTATCGCAAATTAAGCATTAAAATGAAAGTATTTCTGATGATTATGCTGATGATGGCTCTGGTCATCACACTGGCATTTACTTCTTTATATTATACGTACTCGGTCTATGACAGACAGTTGTATGACAAATCGTCCAGTCTGCTTAACCTCTCTTCGTCCACCGTGGATGCAGAGCTCAGGAAGCTGGAGGCATTATCGCATGCGATGATCTCAGATAGAGTTATTCAAAAGTCCCTGAAGTCGCTTGCCCAGGATGATACGGATTATACGGGGTTTGTTGAGCGAAACCGGATGGCTGACCGGATATGGGAACACGCCAGTGGGGCTGCACGATATGTGCAGTCCGTTCATCTTATTGACTCTCAAGGTGGGTTGGTTAAATACGGCGAAGCGCTGACTTTTTCCAGTGAAAAGTACAACCGAATGATCCGAGCGGCAGAAGGGGCAAACGGAGCGGTACGCTGGCTGTATCCGGATGAAGACGATCCGATGCTGGCCATGGTGCGTCAAGTGAGAAGCTACGAGCCGATGACGCTGGAGCCTATAGGCATTCTGTTTTTTCGGATCAACATTGACAAACTAATCGAGGAATATGCCGGAATAGACAACAAGGACAGTGATATTGTGCTCAAAGCAGGGCAAAAGGTAATATATCCGTTCCGGGAGTTTTCAGATAGCCTATCTGCAGATTTGCAACCGCTTCCAGGGAGTGGAGGGTATGAGATCAAAGAGTTGGATGACCAAATCGTACTTGTGGCACAGAAGAAGTCTGCGCAGACAGGCTGGGTTTATTATAATATGGCACCTTATGAACAGATATTTGAACGCATTATTTTATTGAAGAATGCACTCATCGTGGTCTATGTGATTGCAATTGTTGTGGTACTGACACTCGGTATGGCTTTTGCGCGCAGCTTGACCAGGCCAATTCAGCAATTGATTACCCAGATGAGAGACATTCAGCACGGAAGTTTGGAGAATATGGATACCACCATTACTATGCCAGTTTCCAAGCATGTGGACGAGCTAGGTATGCTGCAGCGTACGTACCGGCTCATGATTACCCGCATCAATACGTTAATCAAGGAGAATTATGCTAATCAGCTGGTGATCAAAGAAACAGAATTTAAAGCATTGCAAGCTCAGATTAATCCCCACTTTCTGTATAATGCCTTGGATTCGATCCATTGGCTTGCCAAAAAGAGCCGGCAGGAACAGATATCACGCATGGTCTTGTCTCTTGGATATTTGCTCCGTACTTCTATCAGTTTCAAGCAAAATGTAATTACCATTGCGGAAGAGCTTGAAATTGTGAGCCATTATATCACGATTCAGCAATACCGCTTTCAGACAAGACTGGATTTGCAAATGGATATGCCCTCTGCCTATTTACAGTGCAGTATCCCCAAAATGACTTTACAGCCACTGCTCGAAAACGCCATCCAGTATGGTCTGGAATTACAGACAGGTCCTTGCGTGATTCGTCTGTACGCTCAGATGCATGAAAATAAGCTGGCTGTATTTGTAGAGGACAACGGTCCTGGCATGGAGCAAGAATACGTCAAACAGGTATTGCGTGGAGAGGTTCAAACCAGAGGAAGCGGGATCGGGTTATTGAATATCAGGGATCGGCTCCATCTTGCTTTTGGGGAAGAGTACGACATGATTCTGGAGAGCAGTCCGGGTAGGGGAACGCGGGTTATCTTGCTGTTACCACCACCAAAGGGGGAAGCACTATGAGCATATGGTTTCGATTCCTCGGCATACTGTGTCTCTTAACGATTCTTGCGGGGTGTACGCCCCAGCTTGTCTCGAGACCCGGCATGATTGTCGAAGAAGAGCCCATTACACTGCATATGGCCTGGTGGGGTGGACAGATGCGCAACGAGGCAACCGCTGCAGTGATAGATCTGTATGAACAGCAGAATCCTCATGTCCATATTAAGTATGAGTACAACAACTTCAATGAATATTGGAAAAAACTAGCCCCTTACGCAGCGGGGAATACGTTGCCGGACATTATACAAATGGATATCTCCTATCTGTCTCAGTATAGTTCCCTCAACTTGCTTGAAGATCTTGCACCATACATGGATCGAGGCATAATTGACACAAGCGACATGGACGAAGGCAAGGTCCGGATCGGTGAAATGGATGGTAAAGTTTACGGCATGAGTCTGGGTGTCAATGCCTTGATGGGCTATTACGACCCGGAGATTTTGCGCGAGCAAGGTATCGAAGAACCCACTGTGGACTGGACGTGGGACGATTTCTACGCCATGGGAAACAGGTTGCATGACAAAGACATGTATCTAGGCACTTACTTTACGCCAGAACAGTTTTTTGCATATTATCTAAGGCAGCATGGAATGAAGCTCTATGCTGAGGATGGACAGCGGCTGGGGTACGAGGATGATACGTTGTTTATCGATTACTTTGGCCGTATGCAGCAAATGGCCAAAGAGAAGCTAATTTTTCCGCCAGATATATGGGCCTCGGATATTGGCAAGCCGGATAGGGATCCATTTTATAGGGGGCAAGCCCTGTTTAACTGGGGCTATTCGAACCAGTTCATTGCCACGTCCAGAGAATACGGCAAGCCTTTGGCTATTGCCCCCATGCCGGGACCCCATAGCCAGGAAGCACTTTTCCTAAAGCCGGGCATGTTCTTCTCAGTTGCAAGTAATTCCAGACACAAGGAAGAAGCAGCCCAGTTTATCAGCTTTTTCGTTAATGATATTGAAGCGAATAAACTGCTTAAGGGTGAACGGGGTGTCCCTCTCTCATCAAGGGTCAAAGTGCAGATCAAACAAATTGTGGACCCAGAGGTACAACAGGTATTTGATTATGTGGATTGGGTAGAAAGGAACAGCAGCCCAATGGACTCCCCCGATCCGGTTAGCGGATCAGAAGTGACCGCGGTCCTGCGGGAGATTTACGACCAGCTGCTTTTTGGCCGAGTTACACCGGAACAGGCGGCCAGGCAGTTCCGAGAGGAAGCCAGTGCAATTTTGGGAGAGAAACCCAAACTTACGTTTAAAGTATCTGAAGTATCTGATGTATCTGAAAAACAAACGATGGAATGATATGAGTAAGAGGATACAATATCGTGAAAAATATCAGTTTCATTATGGTAACTGCCAGGATAACGTCTTGCTGTCGATGTTACTTAACCTAAAAACAGTTGCCTATGTAGGCAACTGTTTTTTAATAGTTAATAGCGACTGCTTATTTATTATATCGGAACAAGTAAGGATGAAAATTGAGCGGTACCATTCAACTCAGGACAGAATCATACCAGTTAATTGATTTTAAATGGCACGATTCACTTGAAATCAACCGTACTAAATTAGAGGGAGTAGAATAGGTAGGATAGATCAATTCAAATTCTGTTTAATCTCTTGTTGTAACGATTACTGTCATCCTGACAGGGGTTAGCACGAATTTGTGTGTTGAGTCTACAGCAAGGGAAGGTTTTATGCTTGATTATCACATTGTCCTTATACAAGATGCCTGCGCAGCTTTTTCACAAGCAGAACATGATATGACGTTGAAAACAGTGGATACGTATTGCGGCATGGTTACAGATACAGCAGGAATAGTTTCTCATATAGATACCTCACATCAGACAACATTAAATTAAACAGAGACGTGGGGTTTCGCAGAAAAAAACAATGTTCCATTCAAAGTCGCTATAGTAGCGGCTTTTTGTTTTAAGAAATTAATGTTTTCTCACGATGGTGTTTGGAGCTATATTGTTGGTATTCTATATGTAAATAAAATAACTTGAATACAGTATTGGAGGTCTACATGGAATTTAGAACTGCAACGTTAACCCATCTTCCTACCATTATTCGTTTATTAGCAGATGATGAAATGGGTGCTACACGAGAGCATTTCATAGATCCACTGCCAAAAGAATATGTTGAAGCTTTTGCAAAAATGGAAAAGCAAATCGGTAATTCCATAATCATTGCCTTGGATAACAACGAAGTCATTGGTTGTCTTTAGCAATATAGCTAAGAGAGCAGCTGACTTATGTGATTGGCTGCTCTTGTTCAACTAGCTGAGGGATGAGTGCAACTTTTCGTCTGCTGAGAAAGTCAATAAGATGTAAGATGGACGTAATAATATGATGATAAGTAGGTGGAGAAACTGAAGCATCGTTTACTCACGATCATATTTCTTTTCACTACCATATTCTATTTTTCGAGTGGTCAAGACGTTAATGCTCTATCCTGTGCTGAGAAGGGAAACCTTCAAGAAGAGTTAGACGTATATACTGGTGCTGTTTACGGTGAAATAAAGAAAATTAAAGTTGATCTGAAGCAAGAAGGGATAACGGGCACAAAAGAGAAAGTTAGATATATACTAGTGGAAGTTGAGCGAAGCTGGAAAACGGAAGTTGATTCTCAAGTCATTGTCGCAACCGACTACACTTGGGGTTTTAACTTCAAGGAAGGCAGTAAATACTTCATATTTATTAGTGAAATGGATGGCGAATTAAGCAGTAGTCCGTGCAGCACGACAATTGAAATGAATAACCTTAAACAAGCAACTGAACAATTCGGTGAGGGATTCGGGCCAAAACAACAAGTGAATCTGGAATCCAAGATGTGGTTTATGATGGAGCAGGATTTTGATTTGTATATCGTCCTTGCAATAATCCTTGTGGTGAGTGCCGTCATCATCATGAGAGCAAGGAAGAAAAGGAAACGGGGCTAAGCATCATTGGTCTAAGGGGAACATTCGTTGAATAAATAGAAGCTTTCTCTTGACCAAATTACATAATACCGAGGAAAAGAGGGATACCAATGACGACGTTAGGATTGATCCGACACGGAGTAACGGATTGGAACGACGAATATCGGACACAAGGCCATTCAGATATCCCGCTCAATGAAAAGGGGCGACAACAAGCTGAACTCTTGTCCCGAAGAATTAGCACAGAACAGTGGAATTATATTTATTCTAGTGATTTGTCCAGAGCACTTGAAACAGCGGAAATCATCGGCAAATTCAAGAATATTGAAGTAAGAACCGACCCACGCTTGAGAGAAATGAACTGTGGGCTTATAGAAGGGACAACAGAACAGGAGCGTGTCAATCGATGGGGGTATGGATGGTTTAGACTGGATCTCGGCATCGAATCAGACGATGAGATTGTAAAAAGAGGAAGGGAGTTCCTTGCTGACATATCAGACAGACACCCAGACGAGAATATATTAATCGTGAGTCACGGTGCATTCCTTGGGATGACTTTGAAGAGA
Organism: Paenibacillus sp. 7523-1; assembly: GCF_002276415.1. NCBI lineage: Bacteria > Bacillati > Bacillota > Bacilli > Caryophanales > Paenibacillaceae > Paenibacillus > Paenibacillus sp. 7523-1. Next base: position 43,090 of record NZ_NPBR01000004.1, read on the forward strand.
CTTATCCCGCATATCGACATGACAGAAAGTTTAATGAATACTTCTATCACCATACTGCATACAGCACAACCTCGATGGGAATGTTCGTTGTATAATTGCACTACACATTTAAATGTAAAATCTATCGAGATTGTAAAAGAGAATATGGAAAATGAAATATAGAAGCCGTGATAAGCGGCTTTTTTTATCGGTACAATAATACAATATGCGTCCCAATGGAATAAAGATTATTTCACTAGGGCTGTACCCCTGCATCTGTGTAGCGAATGTTAGGGGTATTTAGTCTGTTTAGCCGTATTGACTAAATAAGTTAACTCGTGTTAATTTATTAACTGTAGTTAACTTTGAGGGGATGCAATCAATATGAACCATGATATCTCACTAAGGGAATTAAAAAAAGCCAAGAACAAAATTGCGCTGTATGAAGCTGGATTATCTTTAATGAAGGATCGAATGTTCAGCCAAGTCATGATTGAGGACATCTGCAAGACTGCAGAAATATCCAAGGTCACCTTTTTCAAGTTTTATCAACGTAAAGAGGATTTGCTGATTTATTTTATGCGGGTTTGGCTTACTGAACGAATGATCGAGATCGAACAGGAAGAGAAAAAAGGATTCCAGGCATTCCGCCATTTGCTGTCCAGGGTTGCTAAGGAGCACCAAGTAAGGCCGGGGATGATGCCGAGTTTGATTTCCTTTCTAGCAGAACAGAACATGCAGCCTTGTATGCCTGAACTGAGTCAAGCGGAAGTATCGCTGCTCTTTCCAGGTCACGAGGAAGCGGGGAGTCAATCGCCTAATATGTTCGTTTTATTTCAACAGTTCATGAAGGAAGAACAACAAGTGGGTAAGCTCAACCCATCTCTCACCTTGGAGCAATCTGTACAGATCTGTTTCACCATTTTCTATGGTGCGTTTCTGACGGCTCAACTGTACAATTCAGCGGATATTGGCCGCTTTTATGATACGCATCTGGGTCTGCTTGAAATATAGGAGAAGGAGCGAATAAGCATGGCTAAAGTGATTGCAGGTCGTTATACCGCACAGATGGAAGGTTCCTTCGTTGTTTTCGTGATTGGTTTTCGGATTAACAAATGGTGGGCGATACATAAATGGCTGCCTGTTATGAATTCCATGTCCCCGATGCTTCAGGAGCTGTATCGAAACAAAGAGGAGCTCGGATTCATGGATGGTTCCTATCACTTTTCAGGCCGTGGACTTACACTTATCCAATATTGGAGGAGCTTTGAACACCTGGAGCACTATGCCCGACACGGAGCTAACCACCTGAAGGCATGGAGGGATTTCAACCGCAAAGTTGGAACTGGGGGAGATGTAGGAATTTTCCACGAAACCTATCTGGTTCCTGAAGGGCAATATGAATGTGTCTACAACAATATGCCGACCTTTGGATTGGCAAAAGCGGGAGCCCACGTTCCAGCAACGGGGCGTAGAGAAACGGCAAGTCGGCGGCTTGGCCGCGAAGGAGATCCAGCTGTTCCAACACCTCCGAATCCTTAGTCTGAGCGTCTCCTGCCATTGCCGAAGCAAACAAACAAAGGGTGCAACCTAAGTTTATGCTTGCATGGTGATATCCTGTATCTAAGTAGCGTGTTTGTAGATAATGGGGTAAACATAACTGAATACAAGAATAAGGCAGCCGACATCGTGATCGGCTGTTTGTTTTTTATGAACGAACAGAAAACAAGCAAAGGCAGCGTTGCTATAAGCCCTTTTTGTATATAGCCTTGTCAAAAGATTCATTTCTGAATAATCTAACACATACCACAGAAGAGGGGGAAGAAATATGAGTTCAGTTGGATACAGCAATGATAATGTAGGAGGAATTGGTGGAGGATATGGTGGTTTTACGTCCATTGGTGCTATTCTGGTACTTTTTATTCTGTTAGTCATCATCTCCAAAGCTTTCTTGGTGTAATGATCACTGAATAAGCCGCAAGTAGTGAAGAGATAAGAACTTGTAAACCTTCAAAACTAACTGTGCCTTAAGCAAAATTGGTATGACTAGCGGAGTTTCGGTGTTTCGCCTGTAATGTAAAAAAAAGGAACTGCTAATATGGCAGTTCCTTTTTTTAAGAAGTTAGAGGTAGGGTCAATACAGGAGTTGGAGAGAAATCTCCTAGTTCTGTTATGAGCATTTGTTTAATAGATTCATTTATACTTTTCCTGGCCATCTATTCTCTATACATAAGAAAGTTATTCAGACTGTTTACGTAAAAAGAGATGCCCCCATAAAAACAAAGGTCATCTCTTTTTAGCAAAAAAATAATTGAACACAAAAAAACGCTATGATATAATCGATAAACGTCATTGATTTCAATCAAAAAAAGTATGTACGTATTATTATTCCTATATTTATAGTACATCTTTTAATTTGATTTGTCAATGCTATTTTTTTGAAAGGTGGGGAAAGGTGGTATTTGAGGGGAAAAGGACTGAAGCGATCATATTTGTTTTTCACATTTTAACGGATAGAGGAGAGGTTGAATGAATTCACTGGTTCTCGATTTTCAAGAAATAGATCACACTCAGCTTTGGCTGGTTGGTGGAAAAGGGCTGCACTTAGGGTTGTTATCCAAATTGGAAGGGATTCATGTGCCTGAAGGGTTTTGTGTCACAACGGTGGGATACCAAACAGCGATCAAACAGAATAAAATGGTTCATGCATTGTTGGATCAGCTGTCTGAGCTTAAGGTAGAAGATCGAGAACGTGTTAATAAAATCCGTGAGGAGATCCAACAGGCCATCTTGGAAGCAGTCATTCCTTCCGATGTTGTGAAAGCAGTCGTCCAATCTCTCTCTCGCTTTGGTGAGGATCATGCCTATGCGGTGCGCTCAAGTGCAACTGCTGAAGACTTGCCCCATGCTTCTTTTGCTGGTCAACAAGACACGTATTTAAATATTATCGGCACTGAGGCCATCTTGGAACATATCCGTAAATGCTGGGCTTCTCTATTTACAGAACGCGCGGTAATTTACCGGATGCAGAATGGATTTGACCACAGGCAGGTTTATTTATCTGTTGTGGTTCAAAAAATGGTGTTCCCGCAGGCATCAGGGATATTATTTACTGCGGATCCGATCACTTGCAATCGGAAGTTGATCTCAATCGATGCCAGTTTCGGACTCGGAGAGGCGCTTGTTTCCGGCCTAGTGTCTGCTGATGGTTACCAAGTTAAGGATGGGGGAATCGTCAGCAAGCGAATTGAGACCAAAAAACTTGCGATTTATGGACGGAAGGAAGGCGGAACAGAAACCAAGCAGCTCCAGCTTGAGCAGCAACAGAAGCAAACACTTACGGATTCACAGATTTTACAACTCGCTCGTTTGGGTAGACAGCTCGAAGAACATTTCGGATGCCCCCAAGACATCGAATGGTGCATGGACGAGGATACATTTTACATCGTTCAGAGCCGACCCATTACCACTTTATATCCAATTCCTGAAGCACAAGATGAGGAAAATCACGTGTATGTATCTGTTGGTCATCAGCAAATGATGACAGATCCAATCAAACCATTGGGAATGTCCATCTGGAAGCTAACGGGCAACCCCTCCATGTTTAAAATGGGGGGTGGAAGGTTGTTTGTCGATATTACCAAGGGTCTGTCTACCTCGGCGGGCAGGCAGAATTTGCTGGGTGTCTTGGGACACTCCGATCCGCTTATAAAAGATGCACTAATGACCATTATAGAGCGGGGAGATTTTATCCCACTGGACCCGAATGAACAAAGCGAACAGGGACCTATAAAAAGCCATAAGGGCATGTCTCCTGCGGATATTTTAGAAGAGGCAGGAAGCGATCCAGCCATTGTGGCTGCGTTGATACAGAGTAGTGAGACCTCGGTATCTGAGTTGAAACATACGCTGCAAACGAAAGCAGGATTGGACGTATTTGATTGCATTCTGGAAGATATGCAGCAGCGGAAGAAGCGTTCTTCCGACTCGAAAAATTTGAGTGTGATCATGGCTGCTTTTCACGCATCCGCATGGATTAATGAAAAAATGGATGACTGGTTAGGTGAGAAAAACGCTGCAGACACACTTTCCTTGTCTGTACCTCATAACATTACTTCAGAAATGGGTATGGAGCTGCTGGATGTTGCCGATGTGATTCGTCCCTATCCGGAAATCATTGAGTATTTACAACAAGTAAGAGATGACCATTTTATGGATAAATTGGTTCAATTCGAAGGCGGCCAGCAAGCATATGAAGCTATTTCTGCTTTTCTCAATAAATATGGAATGCGATGTGCCGGGGAGATCGATATTACACGGACTCGATGGAGTGAAAAACCGAGTGTGCTGATACCCATGATCCTCAGTAATATCAAGAACCTTGAGCCTGGAGCCAGCAAACGGAAATTTGAACAAGGACGACAGGAAGCTTTGTCAAAAGAACAGGACATATTAGCTCGTTTGAAGCAATTACCTGGCGGCGAACAGAAAGCTAGAGAAACAAAACAAATGATTGACCTGATCCGTAATTTCATCGGTTATCGTGAATATCCGAAATACGACATTGTTAGTCGTTACTTCGTTTATAAGCAGGCTTTGCTGAAGGAAGCGGAACAACTCGTCCAAGCCCATGTAATTCGTGATAAGGAGGATATATACTATCTTTCATTTGAAGAACTGCAGGAAGCCGTACGCACGATGAAATTGGATTACGAGGTCATTGACAGACGGAAAAATGATTACAAGTTGTATGGAAAACTAACTCCGCCACGGGTGATCACGTCGGATGGCGAAATTATTACAGGCAAGTACAGACGTGGGGACCTTCCTGCTGAAGCTGTTGTCGGTCTCGCTGTATCTTCAGGCGTGATCGAAGGGCGGGCGCGTGTCATTCTGAATATGGAGGAGGCGGATCTGGAAGATGGAGATATACTTGTGACCACTTTTACTGATCCCAGCTGGACTCCATTGTTTTTATCCATAAAAGGCTTGGTTACGGAGGTGGGTGGACTGATGACTCATGGGGCTGTTATCGCACGTGAATATGGTTTGCCTGCCGTTGTTGGAGTGGAGAATGCGACTAAATTGATAAAAGATGGACAACGAATTCGTTTACACGGAACTGAAGGGTATATCGAATTGCTGTCGTAAATAGATAAACAACTCAGAATGAACTGCCTTACAGATGCAGTATCGTTATATGTGAGACAAGAATACAATCCCGATGAAAGTCGCTATTTTATAGCGGCTTTTTTATTTTTATCTATACAATTTCTAGTTAAGTACCGTGGAATTACACATTAACAAATGTCTACATGAATGAATACATATCATAATTATGTTAGGTATTAACTTATATATGGTGTGTAAATGAATAAACAGGAATGTTGGTAGGTTTTATTGTGCATTTTTCCGAAATAAGGTTACATATATTGACGTTCGATAGGACTAAAACTATCATAATATTCAATTAAGAGTTCATTCATTCTTAATTTAGTAGGTAACCCTAAGAAGAGATGGAGTGATGAAGTATATGACTAAAGGAAAGGAGAGGGAAATCTACCGGGACATCAAACTGGCGATCACACAGCACAAGCTGCTGCCGAACTCCCAACTGGTGGAGGATGCACTGGCCGAGGCTTTTGAGGTCAGCCGCACTCCAATCCGAAACGTGCTGAGAAGGCTCGAAATGGAGAAGCTGGTCACGGTTATACCTTACCGGGGAGCTTTTGTCTCTTGTCCTAGTGTTGATGAAGCAAGAGAAGTTTTTGAAATGCGTAGGGTTATCGAAACCTCAATGGTCCGAAAGTTATGCGCAACCGTGAAGCCGGAGCAGTTATTCCCTATCGAGACTCTGATCCGGGAGGAGCATCAGGCTAGCCATGAAGGCGATATCGTTGGCGCATTGGATGTCACGGTTGATATACACCTTAAGCTGGCTGAACTATCGGATAACTATTACTACTATCATTTTCTCGAGGAGTTGATCTCGCTCACCTCTGTCATCATCGCCTTGTATGGGACGGATCAGAGCTTCTGCCATGATCATGTAGACTTGCTAGCGGCGATTCAGCAGCAAGATGGTGAGCAGGCAGCTCGCATTATGACAGAGCATCTCTGGCAAATCGAACGTTCGTTAAATTTTACAGAAACGGCGCCCAATGTCCTGAATTTTAAAGAGATCTTTCAAAAGTGATTTTTTTTGGATAGGATTGTATCCAATTTTGGATTCTAAATTACCTGAAAATGCATCCAAAGGAGTGGAGAGATTTGAACAAACGGTCATTCATGCTGGGGTTAATGGTGGTGGCATCGTCTGTGCTTAGTGCTTGCGGCAGTGGAGAGAACGAGGAATCAGCAGCTGAAAGTGGCAATACCATTACGATATCGCTCATGCACAGGTATCAGGAATCCAATATCGGCAAAAGTCCGGAAGATACTGCAGTACTTGATGGACTGAAGCGGTTCAGGGAGGATTATCCGGATATCGAGATCATAGAGGAGCAGCTTCAGAACGAGGACTATTCCATTAAGGCTCAGGCACTGGCCGCGGCTGACGATATGCCTGACGTATTCATCGTACCCGGCTCATGGATGACCAATTTTGTGGACAACGAAATCGTACGCCCTCTGGACAAGGAATTGGACAAGCGCCTTGAATGGCGAGACGGTTACCGTGCTGGAACACTGGATGCCGGAACCCGTGAAGGCCAAATTTACGGGATACCCATTGCAGCAGGGCCTACGCATCTGATCTACTATAATGCTGATATGTTCGAAAGCATCGGCTACGACCAGTTTCCCGTGAGCTGGCCTGATCTGATGGATGCCGGAGACAAACTGGCCGAAAAAGGCATTAACCTGTTCTCATACGGAGACAAGTCCAAAGGATATGCCATGTCCAGCTGGATCAGTGCGTTGACTGATCGGATCAACGGCCCGGAATGGACCGAGTCCATTTTGAACGGTGATGGTGCCAAATTTACCGATGAAGGTTTCATACAGGGAATTGGCATCATGAGTGAGCTGGCGAAAGCCGGTTATCTGAATAAGGACCTGAATTCTGTCGACAACGACACCATGGTTAACTATTACTTTGAAGGTCGATCGGCTGCCTTTGTCAGCGGAATCTGGTCAGCAATGAATATCGTAAACAATGCGCCGGATGGGATTAAGGCGAGTACACGAGTTGCCGTCTTTCCGGGCGTCGAAAACGGACTTGGCAATCCGCTCAGTTCTTCCGGGGGCGCCGGTGTCTATTATAGCGTTAACTCTGCGTTAGAAGCCGGAGAAAAGTTAGACGCCATCATGACGATGCTAGAATATATGACCGGTTCGGATAGCGCCAAGCTAATGGCAGAAGTCGGAGGATTCCCAGCCTATGATCCCGGAGACTTCGATACTGGGAAGCTGCATCCGGTAGCCCTGGCTGCTTACAAGGCCAGCGCGGCAGCTGACGCAACTAAAATCTTTGACCTCTGGTTTGATGCTTCGATCGTAGAAGTGCTAAATACGGGGATTCAAGGTGTAATGGCTGGTTCCAGAACACCCGAGCAGCTGGCTGAGGAAACTCAACAAGCCTATGAGACTTTTTTAAATCAACCCTAACTTATTATTGAAGGAGTGAGAACATGGGCAAGGCGCTGCGACCGAGAGGCTGGGTGCTTGTGGCATATCTGCTTCCGGGTCTTCTTATCTATTCATTTGTCGTGCTGGTTCCCATACTTGCTGCTCTTCGAGACAGCTTCTACTCCTGGACAGGAGGTCCCAAAAAAACGTATATCGGCACGGGAAACTACAAGGAAATTCTTCAGGATGATGTGTTCTGGCATTCCTTTCTGAACAATGTGCTGATGACAGCTTATGGCTTGATTGGACAAGTAGGGTTCGGTTTTGTTTTTGCCCTGCTGCTGATGTCCAAGATGGTAAAACTGAAAGGGCTGCATCGGACAATGAGCTATTTCCCCTCTACGCTTGCCCCGGTAATTATCGCTTTTCTATGGATGCTGGTCTACAACTATAACTACGGTTTACTTAATGCCGGACTAACCAAGCTTGGCCTGGGTGCATTGGTGCAATCCTGGCTGGATCTGACAGGACCAATCGTTCTGCTGGCCTCCATACCTCTGTCTTGGCAAAACATCGGGTTCTTCACACTGCTTATGCTCGCAGGGCTATCGACAATCAATAAGGAAGTTCTGGAGGTTGCTGAACTGGATGGAGCAACAGGAGTTCGCAAAGCCTGGTATATCATCATTCCTTTGGCCAAACCTACCCTGGTCGTTGCTTCACTGCTCTGTATTGCCAACAATATGCGCGGGTTCGAGCATATCTACGCACTGACCGGAGGCGGTCCGGGCAACTCTTCTTCGGTGATGGCGCTATACGCGTATGAAACGTCTTTCCTGCGTTTCCGGTATGGATATGGTTCTGCGCTCGCCATAGCCATCATTACGCTCACTATGCTTATGATCCTGCTATCCACACTTTTACTCCAGCGCCGTAATCACTCCAAGGGAGGTGCGTAAAAATGGAGTTACAACTGGAACTACAATCGCAGCGCAGTCCCCGTCGGTTCCTTCCCAATCCAGCCAAGCTGGCCGTGAACGCCTTGCTGCTGCTCTTTACCGCCAGCTGTATCATACCGCTGCTCTGGATCGGTTATTCATCATTGAAAACACAAGCAGAATTCGCCAACAATATTCTTAGTTTGCCAAGTGCACCGCAGTTTAGTAATTATTGGGAAGCGATTAAGCTGACGAATATGCTGCAGCTATCGTGGAACAGTGCGAGGGTCACCTTCCTGTCCGTCATTGGCATTACAGCAATTGCATATGTAACTGGCTATATCACGGCCCGGCTGGACTTCAAGGGGAAGAGAGCAATGATCTTTTATTACCTTTTCGGTATGCTGGTACCCATTCACGCTCTACTTGTTCCCATCTACCTGTTATTTAAAAATTGGGGGTTGGCAGATCAATGGTATACGCTCATCATCCCTTATATTGCCTTTAACCTGTCTTTACCAATTATGTTGGTCAGCAGCTACGTGATGGGCATTCCAAGAGAAATTGAGGAAGCAGCAGCAATCGACGGTCTTAGCTTCAGTGGAACCATGTACCGTATCATCCTGCCGATAGCCGTACCTGTACTGACAACGGTCGCAATTCTACAATTTTTCTCCTGTTGGAATGAATTTTCATTTGCTCTCGTCCTGCTGAATGATGAGTCGCTGCGCACGGTTCCGCTCGGGATGTCCTATTTTAAGTCCCAGCACAGCACCAACTATCCACAGCTTATGGCCGGAATGATATTATCGATGCTGCCTGTCACGATTATTTATTTTGTATTCAGTTCACGGATTATTGCCGGCGTTATGGCGGGAGCTATTAAGGGATAATCACTAAAAATTCATCGTTCACGGAGGGATTACTATGCTTACTTTTGATTCCAATCAAGAACAACCACAGAAACGGACACCAGATCGTACCAGATGGAATGAATCCTTTTATCGGAGGTCAATGGAACTGCCAGATGAGCTTCTGATTGGTGCCATTGATAGTCATGTACATGCAGGGCCAGTGTTGAACTCTAACCCTGGGCATCTGGACCCGATTCAGGTAGCGCAAGAAGCTGCAGCTGCAGGCATGAGGAGTATTGTGTACTATGATGTATTCGGCTGGGCCTCAGGGATGGCCTGGGTAGTGAACCGTCATGTACCGGACATTCACACGTATGGGGGTTATTTGATGAACTCCTGCCATGCCGGTATGAATCCGCGTTCCGTAAAAACCGCACTACATCTGGAAGAGGGCTGCCGCTTCATCAGCTTCGGTTCACATTGTACACGCCATTCAGCTGAGCGTGAGTCCACACTGATCGATGGCAAGCTTGTTCCGTTTAAGGATGCCTATCCGAAATTTGTGGAGAAAGAGCTGTCTGTGGCGACGTCGATACCGCTGGAAGGTCCTGTTCCGGAAGCGCTGGATGAGATCTTAAGCATGGTGGCAGAACATCCGGAGGTCTATCTGAATACGGGTCATGTATCTGTGCCGGAAGCGCTCCGTCTGCTGGACCTTGCAGAACAATACGGCATAGCAAAGGTGTTAATCGCTCATCCCGTCCGCGGACAAATGACAATCGAAGAGCAAAAATCTGCTGCAGCCAGGGGTGCTTTTTTAGAAGCATGCCTTGTGGATTGGCTGTATCCTGATGTCCCCCGGACCCATTACTATGTAGAACGAGAGTACATGGATATGGGAGCTGAACTCGGCAGATTCTCGAATGCGACAAAATGGATGAATACCATCCGTGAAGTGGGAATCGATCAGTTCGTTCTTGGTACGGACTATGGGATCCGTGCGGCCTCAACGCCTGTGCAAGGGATGAGAACAATGATTGCCAGCATGCTCGATTATCAATTCTCTCCGGATGATATTTACCGGATGGTAGCGACAAATCCGGCAAGGCTTATCGGCATGAACACATAGAAGATTGCTGGTGTGCTGTTACAACCTTACGTATGGATAAGGAGGAGCGGAGCATGAAATCCGCAACATCGCATGATCTAGTCATTACAGGCGGAACGATCGTTACGGAAGCAGCCGTTGAGCGAAAGGATATCGGTATTAGGAATGGATTGATTGCTGAAATCGCAGATAACATGGATCCTTCGGGGGCCCAAATCATTAATGCACATGGATTGACCGTGATGCCTGGTGTCATCGACACTCATGTACATTTTAATGAGCCGGGTCTGGAATCCTGGGAAGGATTCCAGACGGGTTCCGCTGCTCTGGCTGCCGGAGGAGGAACGTGCTTTCTGGATATGCCGCTCAATGCTGTTCCTCCTACAATTACAGTTCGTGCACTTCAGCAAAAAAGAGACCGCGCGGCAGGTAAAACGTATGCGGACTATGGATTTTGGGGCGGACTTATGCCTGGTTATCTTCAGGAGCTGCCGCTGTTGGCAGACGCCGGAGTCATCGGTTTCAAAGCCTTCATGTCTTCTCCGGGGGACAAGGACAAGGACGGATTTCGTCGGTCAGACGACGAAACCCTTAGAGAAGGGATGAGAATGATTGCGGAGACAGGCAAGCTGCTGGCACTCCATGCTGAACATGAGCCTACTATTGCAAGACTCACTCGTGAAGCCCGCAGATTGGGGAGGTTTGACCCGGCGAGCTATACAGCTTCACGTCCGATAGAGGCAGAGGTGGAAGCAGTGGAAACGGCGCTGCGTTATGCAGCCGAGAGCGGATGCCGATTGCATTTTGTCCACATTAGCAGTGAATCTGCTGCAAAACGAATCCGTGAAGCCCGGCTAGCAGGAGTCGATGTAACCCTGGAGACTTGTCCGCACTATCTATGTCTGACCGATAATGATTTTGCAGTCATGGGTGCTGTAGCGAAATGTGCACCTCCACTGCGTAATGCGGAAGAACAGGGGAAGCTATGGGACAGGTTACAGGGAGGCTGGTTCGACTTTTTATCTTCGGATCATTCACCCTGCCCAGCCGGCATGAAGACAGGGGATGATATGTTTGAAACGTGGGGCGGCATTGCTGGTGTACAGAGCACGTTGGAGTTGATGCTGGATGAAGGATATTTGAAAAGGGGAGTTCCTCTTCCAATGCTGGCGCGTCTGTTGTCTGGTGCCCCAGCCGAACGATTCGGACTGGATCAGGCGAAGGGACGCATTGCATTGAACTGCGATGCCGACCTGGCCCTGGTTGACCTAAATGCTCCCTATAGACTTAAAGCATCAGACCTCTATCAGAAGCATCGTCATTCCCCTTACATTGGCCGCAGCTTTGGCTGTAAAGTTAAGATGACACTGCTGCGAGGCCAGTTGACGTATAGTGAAGGTTCGCCATTTCCTAACCGGGGTACCGGGAGGGAATTCAGTATCGTCTGCCCGGGAGAGGTGAACATAAGTAGCTAGTCATGCTTGATCTTGAAAAGAGTACGTCCCATTTCAAGGAGGGAAAGCAATGACCGCAAAAGCTGGTAGATTGTCTGCCGTTCAGGAAGATCTTCTCCGATTGGTTCAAGATATTCCACGAGAGCAGATGCAACAATATGTCGACCGCTATATTGGCAGCCTGCTTACAGTAGAAGGTTATGACCCTGAGCTTCTACAGACACTGGAAACGTACGCAATTTGTAATGGCCACATCAATGAAATGTCCTCCAGGTTGTACATTCACCGCAATACAGCGGCTTACCGGCTGGAGAAGTTGGAACGGCTCATAGGTATTCCGCTTAAAGAAACCGAAAACCTGTTGCTGCTAAATTTGGTGTTCCTGTTCCGCCGCCTGCTTGATGAAGAAAAAGCCAATGCGTCTGCCAATGGCCTTCTTACTCTGGACTATCGAAGCCATTATCGCACATCATAATTCCAATAAGAAAGGTGAAAGAATAGAAAGAGAAAAGGCGACTCTAACCGTTTTGAACAGCGGAGATCAGAGTCGTCTTTTTTGGCATTCATTGAATTGAAACCCTGGATTTCAAATTCAGAATATGATTATTCATCAATAATTCTTAAGGATATGTCATTGTATCAAGCACGAAGAAACCTTACTTTTAAATAACGATGGAAACGCTAACAAGGCAGAAAGAGTGGTGTTTTAATATGTGCTAACTGTAATTTCACCTTGCAATGTAATGACAAATTCAGGTTGGGAAGGTTGTAGATCCTCGGCGTTACATGAGGATAGATTAGTATTTCCTTTTTATTCGATTGCCACTTGAGAACCTAAATTCATTCATCGGGTTACGACACCAGTCGCTCGCCTAAGTATAAAAAGGAGGATATATATGAGAAAATTTGCAATCATTCTGCTTATCGGAATATTCGTGACAGTGATCACCGCCTGCTCAGCAAACAGTGATCAGGCAGCGGAAAATTCATCGGGTAATGGAGAAATTTCCGGTGACCTTACCGTATTTGGGTGGGGCGGCGGCGAGGAGCTCCAGTCTCGAAAGGAAGCCACCAAAATTTTCAAAAAATTGTATCCAAAAGTGAAGGTACATGAAGTTTGGCTCCCGGCAGATAACATTGATGTCAAGCTCGATGCAGCTCTGGCTGCTGGAAATGCCGGTGATGTGATCATGATGTCTCCAGACTGGAAAGGGTTGAGATCCAAATGGTTCGAAGATTTAAACCCTTATATTGAGAAGGATCAACTGGACCTCGAGACTTTGTTAACAAAGGGGGTTGATGGGGGATATGTCGATGCGGACGGAAAACGCGAAGGGATGCCAACAACCGCTTCTGATTTTATGATTGCTTATAATAAAGACATTTTTGACAAGGCGGGGCTCCCGTATCCAACGAATGACTGGACTTGGGATGATTTTTCGGCAACAGCCAAACAGGTCTCCTCGGGTGAAGGTGCCAATCGGGTCTATGGCATTGTGTCCCACTGGATCTTGCAGAGCTTCGCTCCTTTTATATACGGCGGGATGCCATATAACGAGGATTGGAGCAAACAGACTCTGGATGATCCCAATACCCTGAAGGGGTACCAGTTGTTCGGAGACCTAGTGAATGCAAAAGCAATGCCAGATGATGCAGCCGCCAAGAGCATGCCTATGGACCAAATGTTCGCTGCAGGTAGAGCTGCGATGTATCCGCTAGGTGTATTTGAAGCTTCGACGATCGCCAAAAATGTCGGTTCCAATTTTCAATGGGGTATCGTGATGCCTCCAAAAGATCCATCCGGTAAAACCGTCAACATTAAATTCCAGACAGGCTTCGCCATGAACAAGGACTCCAAAAATAAGGAAGCAGCGTGGGCTTATATTAAAACGGTCTCCCTGAATAAAGAGGTCGGAGATCTGTACAGTAAGGTAAATCTTCCTGCGGCAAAAGAATCAGCGGACAGTACTTTTGCCAATTTGAAAATTGAAGGCACAGATATCTCCATGGTGGATTTCGTAACAGGGTTGCAGGATGCTATAACTTTCCCGTGGGGTGGCTCCATTGCAAAGGCGGGGGACCTCTATGAGCAAACCTGGCAGCAGGTCACCGTTCAAGGGAAATCCGCAGAGGAAGCGGCCAAAGCCTATACATCCCAAATTCAGTCCGCTCTCGACTCCATTCATCAGAGTAAATAAACGAATAATGATCACCTGGTTACAACGAGGGGGAGCGATCTTCCCCCTTTTATCCTAAACCGGTCTCAATAGGAGGCAGCTTTGGAGGCGAAAGAATGAAGGCGCGAAACAACCGCATTGCAAACAGGGAGGAGAAACAATTCTTCCTTTTTATCTCGCCATGGCTTTTAGGTTTTCTAATATTCACCTTGTATCCAATGGGTTATTCTATCTTTTTGGTTTTCACCGATATGGATATGACCGGCTCAGGCCAATTTGTCGGCTTAGATAATATCATCAGGGCCTTTACACAGGATCCACTTTTTTACCGTTCTTTGTTAAACACATTATATTTTGTGTTGGTTTCTGTTCCGGCCAGTTTACTCATGTCGTTTCTGATTGCTCTTCTGCTCAATCAAAAAATAAAGGGAGTTGGTTTTTTCAGGACCAGCTTCTATATCCCGTATATCACATCAGGGGTTGCGGTTACCTTGCTTTGGGGCTGGATTTTTAATGCCCAGTTTGGCTTTATCAATTATTTCCTTTCTCTATTCGGTATTACCGGTCCTAACTGGTTAAGCGATACGAAATGGGCGATGCCGGCGATTATTATTATGGGGATCTGGACCATCGGGAATTCCATCATCATTACACTGGCGGGGCTGCAGGATATTCCGGAAGCCTTGTATGAGAGTGCAGAGATTGATGGAGCGAGCAGTTTAGTTAAAATTACGCAGATTACCCTGCCGCTGATCACGCCAACGCTTTATTTTAATCTGATTATGGGGATCATTGGTGGTTTCCAAATCTTTATGCAGCCTTACATTCTGACCGAGGGTGGCCCCAGCTACTCCACCTACACGTACATGATGCATATTTATAACAGCGGATTTAAATACAACGAGATGGGTTATGCATCAACGCTGGCCTGGTTATTGTTCGTCGTTATTATGATCATCACGCTAATCGTAAACCGGACTTCCCGACACTGGGTTTATTACGATAACTAAAATTTGGGAGGTGCAACCATGGAGGCTTATTACAAAAGTAAAAAAAACAGCGGCCGGATTAAAGTCAGCCTGAGTTATGTGATATTGACGATCATTGCAGTCGTGTTTATCTTTCCGTTTATATGGATGCTTTCAACCGCCTTTAAAATCCCTTCGGAAGCCTATACGCTGCCTCCCAAAATCATCCCGGAAACGTTTACTTGGGATAACTTCATTCAGGGCTGGCAATACGCGGATTTCACCCGTTATACATGGAATACCTTAATCGTAACAGGACTTGCGACGATTGGAACGGTTCTTTCTGCCTCATTCGTAGCCTATGGCTTTGCGCGGTTTAAATCTCGATACAGCGGATTGTTATTTACGCTCGTGCTTGCTACCATGATGCTCCCCAGTCAGGTCACTCTCGTTCCTACTTACCTCTTGTTCACCAAGCTTGGTTGGCTCGATACCTTGATGCCTCTTATCGTTCCGTCCTTTTTTGGGGGAGGTGCGTTTAACATTTTCCTGCTGCGGCAATTTTTCAAAACGATTCCGAAAGATTTGGATGAAGCCGCATATATTGACGGTGCCAATGCATTCCAGATTTATTACAAAATCCTGCTGCCTGCAATCAAACCGGCTTTGATTACGGTCGGTCTCATGTCGATAACCTTTCACTGGAATGATTACATGTCTCCGCTGATTTATCTGAACAGCGATCAGAATTTCACACTCGCTATCGGTTTGCAGTTCTTCCAGAATTCTTTTGGCTCCTCGCAAATACAGATGCTGATGGCCGTTTCATTAATTACCGTTATTCCTGTGCTGATCCTCTTCTTCATCGGACAGAGATATTTTATTCAGGGGATTACCATGACCGGAATCAAAGGATGACCTTTTCGGAATCTGCTGGGCCGGGAGTTAAGTTACTCGCGCGTTTGTGGAATTTCTTGGGTGATGAACCTGTCATTTGTTTGAACTGTCTGCAAAAATGCTCCACATTGCGGTAACCGCACCGGTCTGCAATCTCCGCAACCGTATACTGATCATGCCTGAGATATTCTTTGGCTAGGCGAATCCGGCTGTGAATAACATCATCCATACACGAGAGGCCAAACAATTTTTTGTAAATCAACTGCAGGTATCCCGGACTGATGCTAATAATTTTAGCCATTTCCGATATGGTCCAGGGGTGGCTTGGATTGTTATGAATGGCCGCACGCAGCTTTAAAAGGTTGTAGTGCTGAGGACTAATTTCCTCTTGAAAGTAAGACTCCAGCAGTTTGTTGAACAGGGTTCGGAGCAGACAATCAATGGAGGATTCTCTGTAATCCTTATTGAATGAATTCTCTACGACGAGCAGCTGGAACAGCTTGTGGCAATATTCAGGATCATCCAAAGGAAAAGGCTTGCCATAGGGAAGCGAAGTTTCGGTTACGTAAGGTTCATCGCTTGCAAAGCGGATCCAGTCATTAATATATTTCCCTGCGGAAGCCCGATAGTAAATTTTTTGATGGGGCTCGAAAAGAACAGCACAATGAGGAGGGTATTCCTTGAGTTTTCCATCTACCCAGAACTGAGCGGGAGTCTTTGTAATGACCAAAAGCCAGCAGGGATGTCCTTGGGGAATATCAAAAACAAAATTGCTATGATGTGCTGCGTCATTTTCAACGTAAAATATATTTGTCATTGATTTTCACCTATATCATGTAAGTTTGTTAGATGGACTATTTTTCTATTATACCGAATTCATTTTCGATTCATATTGCTTAATTACTTTGACGAGGAGTGTAGCTTTTATGAAAAAACAGGGGTTAAATCCATATCTCCCATCCTGGGAGTACGTCCCTGACGGTGAGCCTTATGTATTTGAGAATAGAGTTTATGTGTACGGTTCGCATGACCGGTTTAACGGACATGTCTTTTGTCTAAACGACTACGTATGTTGGTCGGCGCCTGTGGACGACCTCGGGAATTGGCGCAATGAAGGCGTAATCTACCAAAAGGCAGATGATCCGCTTAATCCGGGCGGCAGTATGTGCCTTTACGCCCCAGACGTTACGCTTGGTGCTGACGGACGATATTATCTTTATTATGTGCTGGATAAAGTGCCGGTTGTTTCTGTGGCTGTATGCGATACACCTGCAGGCAAATTTGAATTCTACGGATACGTGAAATATGCGGATGGCACCAGGCTGGGGGAAAGGGAAGGGGACGAGCCCCAATTTGATCCAGGCGTGCTGACCGAAGGAGAGCGTACATATCTGTATACCGGATTCTGTGCGCCCGGAGACCGATCGAGACACGGTGCGATGGCAACGGTGCTTGGTCCCGACATGCTCACGATTGTGGATGAGCCCGTATTCATAGCGCCGAGTCAGCCATACAGCGAAGGCAGCGGATTCGAAGGACATGAATTTTTCGAGGCTCCTTCCATCCGGAAAAGAGGGGAAACCTACTACTTGGTTTACTCCTCCATTGTCATGCATGAATTATGTTATGCTACCAGTAAATTTCCTAACAAAGGGTTTGAATATCAGGGTGTAATCATAAGCAACTGCGATCTACATATTGACTCCTATAAACCAGCTGACAAGCCGATGTATTATGGCGGGAACAATCACGGCAGCATCGTTGAGATCCATGAAGACTGGTACATTTTCTATCACCGCCATACCAATGGGGACGCATTTAACCGTCAGGGCTGCATTGAACGTATCTCTTTTG
Source organism: Paenibacillus sp. 7523-1 (assembly GCF_002276415.1). Lineage (NCBI taxonomy): Bacteria > Bacillati > Bacillota > Bacilli > Caryophanales > Paenibacillaceae > Paenibacillus > Paenibacillus sp. 7523-1. The sequence continues at coordinate 60,888 of NZ_NPBR01000004.1, forward strand.
ACGAGCATGGATTGATATCTCAGGTCGAAATGACTTCCTGCGGCGTGAATAGGGGCCCTCTTGTAGGAAAAGGGGAATATCCCGCTTACCTTGCATGTAATCTTTTTGCAAAAGATGATCAAATGTATACCGGTGGTTTTGGAGGGGGCGCTTGGCTGGACAGCCGCTTTCCGAAGATTACCCAGGATGGACGAGACGGTGATGAAGAGGTCGGATATATTGCCAATATGGTGGATTCAGCCACAGCAGGTTTTAAATATTTCAATTGTGATGGGATTCGCCAGGTCACGGTGAAGGTCCGCGGATATTGCAATGGAGAATTTGAGATTAAAACCGCATGGGACGGTCCTGTACTGGGAACGATTCCGGTCCATTTTACAAATGAATGGAAAAAATATACGGCTGACATTACCGTTCCAGACGGCAAGCAGGCTTTGTATTTGACTTACAGGGGAGCAGGAGGCGCGAGCCTGGCTTCTTTTACATTAGCATAACGGATACCACAGATGGATTGAAACATCGTTAAGACAAGGCAAAGCAGCTGCTGGTAACCCGGCAGCTGCTTATTTCATGTGGAAAGGTTCTTCAATCACCGAGATGCTCGGCTGCAGCAGTCCGCTGGGAATGGATGCGAAATTCGCTTGGCGTGATGCCCGTCCATCGCTTGAACTGACGGCTGAAATGCGCATTGGTCTTGTACCCCAGCATCATCGCAATATGGTCAATGTTCAGGTCTGTTTGTTTTAACAGCCGCTGGGCTTCGTTCAGAAGGGTTTCTGATAAAAACTTGCGCGGGGCTGTACCATATACCTCCCGAAAGATCCGGTTGATCTGTGAAGGGCTAATGTTCAGTGACTTCGCGATGTCTTGGATCCAGGTTCGTTCGCTCTCCCGAACGTCACCATGAAGATGGATATATCTTACGGAGTCCTCAATGTGCTCGGCAATTTGGTGGGCGATGGTTTCTTTTCTCGATAAGGTAACGGATGCGTTCTGAGATAACTGGCCAACCAGGGAGCCGAGCAGTTCGAATACGGCGGCATGGACTTTCATCTGTTTGGAGGAAGACAACGGCATGGATAAGTGTTCTGTAGCCAGATCATACAAGGTACACAGTGAAGAGGACAGTCCTGAAGCCAGGCTCGAATCTGCCGGATAATAAATGTCCTTACAGCGGTTGAGTTCTCTGCAGAAGGAGGTATCGTGTACGCTGAAATGAACAGAAAAGTATGTGAAACCCTTCGGTCCGGCACCTGTGCAGGAGTGAGTCATACCCGGACGGATAAACAGAAGGTCTCCAACGGATTGACTGTACGACTGACCGTTGACCACCATGTTCATCTCGCCGTCCAACATCCAGTGAATTTCATACATGGAATGCTCATGAGACGGATACGTCCAGTTGGAATCGACTTGTCTTGCATGCAGTCCCAACAATTGAAAAGACATGCGAACATCGGGCAGACGGCCTAAATATACGGCTTCTGAAAGTTTGGTCACAGCTACCTCCTCGTAACGCTCTGTATTCCAAATACGAATAGATTTATTTTAACAGAAAAATAATGCGTGAAAAGGGTAAGTCGTCGGAGTGATAAGTACATCGTCATGAAACATCGCTGGTGCTATGGTAATGTTATCAACCCGGTAGGGAGATAGGGGGCAAGCTGGAATGAGAATTATTCGATTTTTGGATGGACAACAGAAGTGGTTGGCAGCCGTTACGGATGATGAACAAGCGTATCGTTTGCCGCAAGCAGATTTTATGACTTTAATCTATCAGGCGAGGGAGAAGGGTGTTACTCCGGTTCAATGGATTGAAAGCGCTCTTAAACCGGTAAACAAGCTGACCGATGATTGGACTTCTCTGCACCTGATCACACCAGTCGATGCACCGGAAGTGTGGGCAGCAGGTGTGACATATCAGCGGAGCCGGGAAGCGCGGAATTATGAAGCTACGGATGGAAAGTTGGATGCGGAAACTTTCTACGATAAGGTCTATGACGCAGAGAGACCGGAGATCTTCTTTAAATCCACAGCAGCCCGGACTGTCGGGCCGAATGAGGCAGTCACGCTGCGCAGCGATTCTACTTGGCAGATCCCGGAACCTGAGCTGGGATTGGTGCTTGCCGCGGATGGCAGCATTGTGGGATACATCGCCGGAAATGACATGAGCTGCCGCGATATCGAGGGGGAAAACCCGTTGTATCTGCCACAAGCCAAAATATGGCGCAATTCCTGTTCCATAGGTCCAGCTATTCGACTAGCGGAAACGGTGAAGAATCCCTATGAATTCAGCATTGTCTGCCAAATCTATCGGGATGAATCAATGGTTGTTAAAAGTGAAGCGAGTACGTGTGAATTAAACCGCAAGCTGGATGAACTGGTTTCCTTTTTGGCAAGGGATAACGATGTGTATGACGGTACGGTACTTTTGACAGGCACTAGCATCGTGCCTCCGAATGATTTCACCCTTGAACCAGGAGACCGCATTGAAATTTCCATAAGTGATATCGGAACACTGATCAATCCTGTCATTACAAACTAGTTTAGAAGGAGGATGAATGCGATGAGCGCATTTCAGTTAGAGCAGACCTATAACAATTTTATTAACGGGGAATGGGTAAAACCAACGTCCGGATCGACGGAACCGAGCATTAATCCGGCGAATCGCAAAGAAATCGTGGGTTATGTGCCAGCCTCGGGTGTAGAGGACCTGAACAATGCAGTCGCAGCGGCAAAAGAAGCAGCGAAGGCCTGGCGGAACTTAACGGGTGCGGAACGGGGGAATTATCTTTTTCAAGCTGCTAATGTGCTGGAGCGCCGGGCCGACGAGGTGGCAGAAGCCATGACCAGAGAAATGGGGAAGACATTCCCGGAAGCCAAGGGAGAAACGATGCGCGGCGTCGCCATTTTGAGATATTACGCAGGGGAAGGCATGCGAAAAACGGGTGATGTGATTCCCTCCACGGATAGGGAGGCACTAATGTTCACAACCCGTGTGCCGCTTGGCGTAGTAGGTGTAATTGCACCTTGGAACTTCCCGGTGGCTATTCCCATCTGGAAAACGGCACCGGCTTTGATCTATGGCAACACCGTTGTGTTGAAGCCAGCTCAGGAAACGGCGGTTACAGCAGCCAAGGTTTTGGAATGCTTTGAGGAAGCCGGCATCCCGGCTGGTGTTCTCAATCTCGTGAGCGGAAAAGGCTCGGTAATCGGCTCGGCACTTGCTGAGCACCCCGATGTAAACGGGATAACTTTTACTGGTTCCAATGAAGTCGGGAAGCGGGTCGGCGCCGCAGCACTTGCTCGTGGAGCTAAGTATCAGCTTGAAATGGGTGGCAAAAACCCGATTATCATCGCGGCAGACGCTGATTTGGATTTGGCTGTTGAGGCCACGATCAGCGGCGGCTTAAAATCAACTGGCCAAAAATGTACGGCCACCAGCAAGGTCATTATTGAACGAAAAGTATATGATGCCTTTAGAGAAAAACTCCTGTCGCAAATCCAGGAAATCCGTCTGGGTGACGGGATGTCTTCCGGAAGCTGGATGGGTCCATGTGCGAGTGAAAGCCAGCTGAGTACCGTGCTTGGTTACATTCAAAAAGGACAGGATGAAGGTGCCGTACTGCTCGCTGGAGGAAAAAGACCGGACAATCCTGAGCTCGCAGAAGGATTTTATGTACAGCCGACCGTATTTGAAGGTGTCGAATCGCACATGTCCATTGCCCGGGAAGAAATATTCGGCCCCGTTCTGGCCCTGATTCCTGTGGATTCCTTGGAAGAGGCCATCGCGTCGGCAAATGACAGCGATTATGGTTTGAGTGCTTCAATCTATACACAAAACGTTGGGGCCATGCTGTCCTTCATCCGGGATATGGATGCCGGACTCGTAAGAATTAATGCGGAAACTGCCGGCGTAGAACTGCAGGCACCGTTCGGTGGAATGAAGATGTCAAGCTCGCATTCCAGAGAACAGGGGCAAGCGGCCATCGAGTTTTTTACGGCGATCAAAACAGTCTTTGTGAAGTCATAAACTGTGGGAGGCTACCATGTACGAACAGATAATGTCGATTATGGGGGAGAAGGAGTCTAGCAGCTATGATATTATAGCGCATGCTCCAGGGGCAACAGGACGTCTGCCTTTAACCGATGATTTGCTGCGGAATGCTCCAAGCGGCGACTTGTTCGGCATGTCCCAGAATGTCGGAATGGGCTGGAAGCCTGGAGAATTGAACGGAAAACAGTTTCTGATCTTAAGTACGCAGGGCGGTATCCGCAATGAAGATGGCAGTCCCGCAGCTCTTGGCTACCATACGGGACACTGGGAAGTCGGTTTGCTGATGAAAGCTGCCGCAGAAGAAATATCGAGCCACGGAGGAATCCCGTTTGCTGGCTATGTCAGCGACCCTTGCGACGGCAGGTCTCAAGGAACAACCGGCATGTTCGACTCACTGCCGTACCGGAACGATGCCGCGATGGTATTCCGCAGATTGATTCGATCCCTGCCCACGCGAAAAGGCGTGCTCGGCGTTGCAACTTGTGATAAGGGATTACCCGCCATGATGCTTGCACTTGCAGGTATGCCGCAGCTGCCAGGAGTTATTGTTCCCGGCGGCGTTACGCTTCCGCCTACCGATGGGGAGGATGCAGGTAAAATCCAAACCATTGGCGCAAGGTACGCGAATGGAGAGCTCTCTCTTGAAATGGCATCGGAGCTAGGGTGTCGGGCCTGCGCTACACCGGGCGGCGGCTGTCAGTTTCTAGGGACCGCGGCAACCGCCCAGGTGGTAGCAGAGGCGATGGGCATGACGGTGCCGCATGCCGCTCTGGCACCTTCAGGGCAGCCCATCTGGTTCGAGATGGCGCGCCAATCTTCGCGTGCACTGATCAACATGGAGTCCCAAGGGATTAAGATGGCAGACATTGTTACAGATGCGTCCATTCGCAATGCTATGGTCGTTCATGCCGCGTTCGGCGGATCTACCAATCTGCTTCTTCACATCCCGGCTGCTGCCCATGCAGCGGGTTTAACTGTGCCAACGGTACAGGACTGGATACAGGTGAACAAGAACGTTCCAAGACTGGTTAGTGCTCTGCCGAACGGACCGATCTTCCATCCGACCATACGGGTTTTTCAGGCCGGAGGTGTTCCTGAGGTTATGCTTCACCTTAGACAGCTTGGCCTGCTGGATGAATCTGTACTTACAGTAACAGGTGCGTCACTGGGTGAAGTGCTGGATTGGTGGGAATCGTCGGAACGTCGTCATCTCATACGCAAGCAATTGAAAGAGAAGGACGGGATTGATCCGGACAGTGTGATCATGAGCAGAGAGCACTCGCAGCGTCTTGGGATTTCTTCGACCGTGACCTTTCCAACCGGGAATATCGCGCCAGAAGGCTCTGTCATCAAATCCACATCCATTGATCCTGATGTGCTGGATGAGCATGGCGTGTATCGGCATCGTGGCCGGGCAAAGGTATTTACAACTGAACGCGAGGCAATCCGTGCCATTAAGACTGGCGGGGTTCTGGCTGGCGACGTTGTTGTACTGCTCGGTCGTGGACCTTCAGGAACCGGGATGGAGGAAACGTATCAGCTTACTTCTGCGCTCAAGCATTTGTCTTTTGGGAAGTATGTTTCGCTCATCACCGATGCCCGCTTCTCGGGAGTTTCAACCGGAGCATGTATTGGCCATGTTGGGCCCGAAGCACTGGCAGGGGGGCCCATTGGCAAACTCCGAAACGGCGACTTGATTGACATCGTTGTGGATCGGAGCAAGCTGGAGGGCAGCGTGAACTTCATTGGTGAAGGAGATACGGAGTTTTCGCCGGAAGAAGGAGCTATCATTCTGGCTCAAAGGACCTTCCATCCAGATATGCGTCCTGATGAAAATTTGCCAGATGATACCAGGCTGTGGGCTGCGCTGCAAGCTGTCAGCGGCGGAACATGGAGAGGGAATATATATGATGTAGACCGGATCATAACTGCCCTGGAAGCCGGCAAAAAAGCACTGGCATGGTGATGCATTTTTATCATTTGTTGTATCTGCCATTATTTTAATACCGGAGGTTGCTTCTATAATGAATATGATTACCAACCCCATTCTTCCCGGTTTCCATCCCGATCCGTCCATATGCAGGGCGGGGGAAGATTATTATATCGCCACTTCCACCTTCGAATGGTTCCCGGGTGTACGAATTCACCATTCCCGGGACCTAGTTCATTGGCGGCCGATAACTTCTCCGCTGACCCGCAGCACTCAGCTGAATATGGAAGGAAACATTAATTCCGGAGGGGTATGGGCGCCATGCCTTAGCTTTGACAACGGCGTATTTTACCTGATCTACACAGATGTCAAAAGCCGTGTAGGGGCTTTCAAAGATACTCACAATTACCTTGTGACCGCAACAGATATCGAAGGGCCATGGTCCGAACCGGTTTTTCTGAACAGCAGCGGCTTCGATCCTTCCTTGTTTCACGATGAAGATGGTCGCAAGTGGCTGGTTAACATGATCTGGGATCATCGGAAGGGCAAAAATCGGTTTGCAGGCATCGTGTTGCAGGAGTACTCTGTTCAGGACCAAAAGCTGATCGGACCTGCCATTAACATTTTTAAGGGAACAGAACTGGGGCTGACAGAAGCGCCTCATCTATATAAATACAAAGACTATTATTACTTGATTACGGCTGAAGGCGGTACGGGTTATGAACATGCCGTTACGGTTGCCCGCTCTCGTTCCCTGCAAGGTCCTTATGAAGTTGATCCGGCGAATCCAATTCTTACTTCATACGGCAGGCCGGAATTGACTCTGCAAAAGGCCGGTCATGGCAGTCTTGTCGAAACTCACACGGGTGAATGGTATATGGCTCATCTGGTCGGAAGGCCAGTTCATGAGAAATTTTGCATCCTAGGACGTGAGACTGCTCTTCAACCGTGTACGTGGAGCGATGAAGGCTGGCTGAAGCTTTCAAACGGTGGTCGGCATCCGGAGGTTTCGGTGCCTGCACCGAAAATCTCGTCGGTTCCATTTGAACCGGCACCCGAAATGGACCAATTCGATCAATCAGAGCTCCGGAACGATTGGAATACCCTTCGTATCCCACCAGATCCATCTTGGCTCAGCTTGACGGAACGTCCTGGTTACTTGCGCTTGCGCGGGATGGAGTCCATGAGCTCGACACACAGACAAAGCATGGTTGCCCGGAGGCTTCAGGATTTCAGGTGTGAAGCTGAAACTTGCCTGGAATTTGCCCCGGACCATCCACAGCAAATGGCAGGACTAATACTGTACTACGATACCAAAGACTATCTCTATTTACGGGTCACCTATCATGAAGAGAAGGGAACGTGCTTGGGAATTCTTCAGTCGAGATACGGAATATACGATGAACTGTTGGAGGATATTCCCTTGAAATCAGTGAGTCGGATTCGGTTGAAGGTGGCGTATGAGTATGACCGGGCCTGCTTTTACTATGCATGTGATGATGAACCATCCTGGTATCCTGCAGGTGGATGGTTGGATGTCACAAATCTGTCCGATGAATCTCCGGAATACATCCGGTTTACAGGAACTTATATTGGTCTCTGTGTGCAGGATCTTGGCGGTACCCGCAAGCATGCTGATTTTGATTACTTTTTGTATAAGAAAACAAAGAACGAAACGACATAAATGAACCGATTCAATGCTGAATTAAGACCTTTGTAGTAAACAGGTGAGGACCAACCTTGAAGTTGCGAAGTACTTAACAGATGACTCCTGTATTCTTCAGGGGTCATTTTTTTTTTAGCTTTGACATCTGCCAAGCTGCTGATCTGGTGGTCTGCTATATATCTCCAACTTACGCAAACCAGAAATAACCTATAATTTGTCAGGTTTTAGCTAAATGAATAATATAGTAAGATTTACAAATAAAATCTAGTTTTTGTTTTTGATCTGAAAGGGAGTGGTACATGAATTTCTATTCGCTGCTGGACAAGTTGATATTTTTGAATACGCTTTCATAACTACAACAATTTGAGGAAGGTGAAGATATTGAAATTTAAGATGAATTTAAAAAAATCAGTTCATGTTCTGTTGGCCTGTTTAACAGCCCTGCCTCTAATGTTAACGCCGACACACGTATCAGCAGCAAGTGATGCCAACATTAATTTGTCTTCCGAAAAACAGCTTATCAAGGGGTTTGGAGGCATTAACCACCCAGCCTGGATTGGCGACTTGACGGCAGCTCAGCGAGAAACGGCCTTTGGCAACGGACCGAATCAGCTTGGTTTTTCCATACTGAGAATCTATGTCGACGAAAATCGAAATAACTGGTACAGGGAGGTGGCTACCGCGAAAAGAGCCATAGAGCAAGGTGCGCTCGTATTCGCTTCTCCCTGGAATCCGCCAAGCGACATGGTCGAAACCTTCAATCGCAACGGGGATACAAACGCCAAACGATTGAGATACGACAAATATGCCGCGTACGCACAGCATCTGAACGACTTTGTCACTTACATGAAAGATAACGGTGTAAATCTGTATGCCATTTCGGTACAAAACGAGCCGGATTATGCCCATGAATGGACATGGTGGACACCGCAGGAGATGCTTCGTTTCATGAAGGAGAATGCAGGATCCATCCAGAATACCAAAGTCATGGCTCCTGAATCGTTCCAGTATTTGAAAAACATGTCTGATCCGATTCTAAATGATCCTCAGGCACTCGCCAATATGGACATTCTGGGAGCACATACGTACGGGACACAGTTCAAAGATTTCGCATACCCGCTCTTTAAGCAAAAGGGAGCCGGCAAAGAACTGTGGATGACCGAAGTGTATTACCCGAACAGTGATAACAACTCGTCAGACCGTTGGCCTGAGGCACTGGACGTATCTTACCATATGCATAATGCCATGGTTGAAGGGGATTTCCAGGCTTATGTATGGTGGTACATTCGGAGACAATATGGCCCGATGAATGAGGATGGAAGCATTAGCAAACGTGGATATAATATGGCCCACTTCTCCAAATTCGTGCGGCCAGGCTATTACCGAGTCGATGCAACCAAAAATCCGGATACCAATACTTTCGTTTCAGCCTACAAAGGTGATAATAAGGCGGTCATTGTGGCGATTAATCGCGGCACCTCGGCTGTAAGCCAAAAATTTGTCCTGCAGAATGGTAACGCTTCCACTGTATCCTCTTGGGTTACGGATAGCAGCCGAAACCTGGCAAGCGGAGCACCGATTACGGTGTCAGGTGGAGCCTTTACAGCACAACTGCCAGCCCAAAGCGTAACAACGTTTGTAGCCAATATTACCGGTGGTAGTGTCACTCCAGGCAGCGGAACCACGTACGAGGCGGAAACGGGCACTACACTTACCGATGCCGTGATCGAGACGCTCTACCCGGGATACACTGGGACCGGATACGTGAACTTTAATGCGTATACAGGTTCAGCCATTCAGTGGAATGCCATCAACAACACGATAACAGGTACCAAAAACGTAAAATTTCGTTACGCCCTGGAAAGCGGAACGCGTAATCTTGACATTTTCGTTAACGGAACCAAAGTCATCAGCAACGAACCCTTTCCCGCAACAGGCAGCTGGTCGACCTGGAGTGAAAAAACCATTCAGGTCCCCATGAACGCGGGAACCAATACGATTAAAGTGGTCACAACTGGTACAGAAGGGCCAAATATTGATAACATCAATGTCACTGCAGTCCAATAAGTGTACCGTTATGACAATGTAGAGAATAATTAGCCAAGCCCCCGTCCTGCTTTTGAACCGCTAATCGGTTCCTGGGATGGGGGTTACTCATGATTTTGAAGCTGCGTCCTTACTACCTTACAAGGAGCGTGTAGACTTTGGAAATGAGGAATGAAGAGGGAGAAGTGTTAGCCATTTTAAATATCGATTCATCTCAAGGGGAGAGTACCATTGATCGCATTGTTCGCCAATTAAAACCTGGGATGGGAAGAGGGATATATCTTGCCGCTGATAAAAAAATCAGTCAGCAAACAAATTACGGAGCAGTGAAGTGGCTCGGAGGTGTTACAGAGTTAATGGCAAAACTATCACCATGGGAGCCCGTATTTCCTGCTGATGCTAATGTGTTGGATATTCAGGTTTATTATGGATTTGACAATCTGACAGAGGAAGAAATCGATGAAATGGCTATGGAGAGTTCAGAAACTGGCAAAGATGTTGTGAGAGATCTCAAACCAAATGATACGTTCGTTGGTGTCAGTTTATTATATCGTAAAGATGAAACGCTATTTCAATTCCGGATTTTCGGAACGACGAAAAGTCGTATTCAGGTACCTGATATAGAGAAACAAACGATTGAGAAGTTAACAATTCGTTCCAACGAAGCCGTTTACATCGGAGACAATGAATCACAGAGATTGATTTGGGCGGAGGTAGGACCGACTAGGGGCAAGGCATTACAGTATGAAGTCGTGGCTGAAGATAGCAGCCGTGATTGGCTAATTTCTATTACGGAGTCTTTGAGCTAACGAGAAACGAGATCATCAACCCGATTCTAAAACCTCTTATGAAAGCAAGCTATTATTCCGCAAAAGGGGGGTTATTACAAGATGGTGGAGAAACAGGAATTATAGATTTGTGATCATTTGGAGGAAAGGAATACCATCAAGTTGAATTGATGAAATTGGGCTGTCCTCTAGAATCGAATTGCAATCAGTGCCTTCCGCTGTGTGTCAATATATTTACGATTGAAGATTGAAGTTACTAGTGACCTAATGTTTTATAAGAAGATATGTTATAAGGTTTTGTCTACGCTGTGATAACTGCTATTTAAGGACTATTTCAGTCCAACAGATGTTGATAACGATAAAATTGTAGATGACTCTATACTTAAAAAGCAGGTGAATTTCATGGCATGGGAAAAAGTATTCACGGTACATGTTGCGATAGGGGATACTACGGATCTCTCCAACAATAATGATGGCGACTCCGTAGTCATGATTTCTTTTGGTGGCCATGTCACAGGAGAATATTTCGAAGGTGACATTCTTCCTGGAGGGGTAGATACTCAAATTATTGGTCCGAATGGCGGTCGGCATAGCTTATCTGCAAGATACATGCTTCAAGGTAAGGATTATACAGGTGAAGTTTGTAAAATGTATATTGAGAATAATGGGATGTTCGAAGAGAAACTGGAGAATGTATTGTTTCGAACCTCTCCTAAAATCATCACGAACAGCCAAGCGCTGTCCTATTTGAACAATGATGAACTAATAGGCGAGGGCATACCTTCGAATACAGGAATAGATATTCATATCTATAGAAACGTATAGCTTAGATGATCGCCAAACTGAATTTTCGTATATCGTGAAAGGGACGAAGCAGCTTAGAACACTGCTTCGTCCCTTTTAAAATCCTTCATTATTTTTTCTTTTCCTTAATTGAATTCTGAAGATTTCGAGGCATCTCTAGGCGGTATACTACTCACCCCGCACCGAAGGGGCGTACGCCAACACTTCCATCTCAATCAAGTAAGGGCCTAATCCGCTGAATACGGTAATACGGGCAGGATAGGGCTCTTTCATCATTCGCTTGTATACTTCGTTGTATTGGTCCTGATCTTCTACTCGCGCCAGATGAGTGGTTGCCTTAACGATATGATCGAGTGTGAGGTCCGCTTCCTGGAGGATAACTTCTATATTGCGAATGCACTGTTCCGTCTGCTCCTTAATGCCGCCAATTGGATCAAGCGTCTGCGGATCAACGCCTACCTGACCTGCGACGTAGACAAAATCTCCTGCGCGGACAGCGTGTGAGAAGGGGAGCGGGAATTGGGGTGCATCCATAATGTTAATGGATTGTACCAAGCGATTGAGGCCGTGATGCCCAGCGATAACCTTTGCTTTGGATAGAATGGGGATAGTCAATAAATGCTGCAGATCCATCTTCAACCCACTCGCTTTCGTAATGGTAATGTTATAAAAGCTAACACATATTTGGGAGGTCGTAAAGAAAAAAATTAGGTCATCAAAACTTATACTTGACTCTAAAGCAAAACGATGGGTATTATTTCCATAGTCACTGATTGGAGGAATGAACCATGTTCATTTTAGAATTAAAACAACGTCATCATCATGGAGAGCGTTAATTTATTCCTTGAAAAATTAGGGATGGGTTAACGCTATACGCGCTTACCATCCTGCGATATACAACGCGCAGGACTTCGGTCTGGCGCGTTTTTTATTTTTTTATAACAGAAATGGAGGATGTGTGCATGACAATCATGACGGATTCAAAAGGCAACATTTTTTTGGAATTTAATCCTATCAAGGATGAAAAGCTCATTACAATGACGCTGGATGCTCCACTAACCCATGGCCTAATTGTGGTAAAGTGCCAAGGGAAGTTCCTCCTTATGCATAATAAGTGGAGGAACAACTGGGAACTGCCGGGAGGTATGATTGAACCTGGTGAAAGCGCTGAACAATGTGTCATTCGAGAATTGTTTGAGGAAACCAATCAACCTATGGACACGGCTGAATTTAAAGGTTTAATGAAGTTTAAACTTCAGCCTAGTTTCCATGGACCTGAACGGACAGAATATGGGGCTCTGTTTATGGGGGAACCATCCCAACTTCATGATTTTGTTGAAAACGATGAAGCTTCTTCAATTATTCTTTGGGATGGTACATCGGAGATAGGTGATATCGCAGAAATAGATAGGAAGTTAATTGAGTTTGTGTGATACACGATTAAGCTAAACGGAAATGATTGCTTAAAAAAAGCAAGGAGACAGCCGATCGAGCTGATCGGCTCTTTTCGTTAGGCTTGAGCCGGTTGAGTGCGTGAAAGGTGAGAAACAAAAACACCGCCACACCATACAATAACGTTTAAAAACGAACCAATAGGTTGGAAATAGCGAGGACTTTTCAGTGAATGATTTCGGTCATAAGTAGGAATTTAAGGATTTGTACCCAAAAGCCGAAGTTGTACCTTCACCTTGTGCAAATGATAGGTGTATCATTAACAAAACAGTTTTGTAAACGCTTACGAAAGAAGGGGGTACATATGCAGCGCTTATGGTCCAAATTCTCGCCTTTGTTTCGCAGATTCATGATTTCGTATCTTATTGTTCTCATGATTCCTCAAATTGCCGGATATGCCTCCTATCGAACATCCATTGAAGCAGCGAGGACCAGCTCGATTGAGAACAGCCTCAAATCGCTCAACCTGAGCAAGGAGATTATTGAACGAAATTTGATGTTGGTTGAAGATTTCACGAGACAACTGGCCATTAACCAGGATTTAAACCGTTTGATAGCTGATCCCAAGCCGCATGACGTTAATAATGTCTATGGTTTGAGCCGCATGCAGCGCAGCCTGTCCATGTACAGCAGTACGAATGATTATTTGTCTCGTTTTTTCATCTATATCCCCAACTATAATGTCATTATTACGCCTACGACGGTTTACTACCGACCTGAACATTATTTTGCTGCCAACCGCCTGGAAGGCATAACGTTCGCAGAGTGGAAAGAGAACGTATTAAAAAAGCCGCATTTAAATGAAATCATTCCCCTACAAAGTTATAAGAAGGAGATTCGAAGTGATGTGTTTGTGGACGCTCCAGCCATCACGTTTCTTCAGTCGATTCCTTTAAACAGCTTCAACAAGCCGCAGGCTACCATTGGCGTCATGATTGATGAGAATCAGATGGCGAGTTTGACTCAACATATTGTGGAGCAATATGGGGGGTGGACATTGGTGACAGATTCGAATGGGGATATTATTTTTTCACGTGGTATAGATGAAGCCGAGGCGGAAAACTTGAAAGGTATGCCTGCTAACAAGAACGATGAAGTGATGCCAATGGACGACGGGCGGCTACTCATTTCCATTCACTCCAATCAAAATGGCTGGAATTACATGGCTGGCATCCCCGAAGGTGCGCTTATGGTAAAAGCCGATCAGATCAAGCAGGTTACCTTAACTTTTACGCTAGCAACACTTGGTATTGGATTATTGATTGGGCTAATGCTGGCTTACCGACACAGTGCGCCGATTCACCGGCTTCTGTCGGTCTTCCGGGAACAGGATATAGGGCTGCCTGGAAAGACAAGCAACGAATATGATTTTTTGGCAAGCAATATCACCAGCCTAATCACCAATAACCATGTACTTAAGAATGCATTAAATGAACAGATTCCCATGTTAAGGGATGGATTTATCAAACGTCTGCTGACAGGTGAGTTTTACACCATCCGTGAGTTGGAGGCGATTTCTTCCCAGACCGACATATCCCTTCATACGAGCCGAGGGGTTGTAGGAATTGTGAAGGTAGACGGTTATGGAAGTCCGGATAGCGAAGAAATTATTCAAGAACTAAGCGTTGCGAGGCTTATCGTGCATGAAGCTTTGACGACATGGAATTCAGAGATCTTGATAACAGACTGGGGAACAGATCAGATTGCTTTTGTACAACCGCTTAGCGTAGAAGCTTCGGATATATCCTTGCACACAACGGTATCCGAACTGAGCAAACAGATGGATGCAGTTTACCGGGAATACCGGGTATCGACCACTGTTGGAATGGGTGCTTCTTATGAGGTGTGGAATGATGTTGGCCGTTCGTTTAACGAGGCCAGACAAGCATTGGAATATGCCATTCATATGGGAACTGAGCATCTGGTGAGATTCGAGGACACCGTCAAGGAAACCGAATTGTATTACTATCCGATGGAGTCCGAACAGCGTCTGCTCAATACGCTGAAGGCGGGTGAAATGGAAGAATCAGTTCGGGTTCTGGATCAGTTGTTCCACCGCAATTTTACCGAGCGAGAGCTGTCTTATGACATGACACAGCAGTTCGTTGTGGAATTGAAGGGAACATTTCTGAAGCTGGAACCTAAGATCATGCTTGACGAAGCGCTTGTCGATGAGTTTAAGAATCGGATTGCGGCTATTCAGGTAACCGACAGTGTAACCATACTCCGGGAAAAGTTTCATCAACTGGCGAAAGACATCTGCCTGAACATACAACGCAAAAAATCCAATATGCATACTGAAATTATCAACGAAACGATGGCTTACATTCAGGAACGCTATGCGGATGCAACCTTAACGGTATATCGCATTGCAGAACAAATGGGTAAACCGGAAAAATATATCTCGCAGTTATTCAAAGAGTATACCGGAGAGAACCTTTCCGACTATGTGGAGAAGGTACGAATTAACAAAGCTGCTGAACTGCTGCGTGAGACTGAACGGACGATCGATGAGATTGCCCTGACCACCGGATACAACAGCGCGCATTCGTTCCGAAGAGCCTTCAAGCGAGTCCGTGGGATTTTGCCTAGTTCATTTCGCCAGATGGAGAACGAAATGAAATGAAGCTGGCACAATCATGATTATCAATCCAAGCAGAAACATCAAAAAAATCATTGCCAAATTAAAGCCATATCAGGCTTCTCGGCCTTGTTGTCCTTGATTCGTACCTCAACGAGTAAAGTGTACCTTTACGTGACTGAGGGAGCTCTCTTATGATTACGAACAAGAAAGCGCTATCAAAAAAAGAGGGCCTTATTCATATAGGCTACCTCCTGGGGGGATGACTCTGAGAACAACAATCTCGAATGGCAAAACGGTAGTAAAACAAGGCAGGCGGTCTGCAGTGAAACTGGCCTTGTCCAGAAGCTGGAGGAGGCATTGGCAGCTCTATCTTTTGATGATTCCTCCCGTCGCGTACTTCATTATTTTCAAGTATGTACCTATGGTTAATGCAGTGCTCGCTTTTAAGGATTACAACGTGATCAAGGGGATCTGGGGAAGTCCATGGGTAGGCACCAAATATTTTGAGCTGCTTTTCCAAAATCCGGCGTTCGCTACCCTGATCAAAAACACACTGTATATTTCGTTTTACAGTTTGGTCGTGGGTTTTCCAGTCCCGATACTTCTAGCACTGGCGTTGAACGAAGTCAAGAATGCCAAATTCAAAAAAACGGTACAGATGGTTACTTATGCACCTTACTTTATTTCAACCGTTGTTATGGTATCCATCATCATGCTTTTCCTATCGCCACGGCTGGGCATCGTGAACACAATCGCAGGAACGCTTGGTTTTGAAGCGGTCAATTTCCTTGGAGAGCCTGGGCTGTTTCGTTCCATCTATGTATTTTCAGATGTCTGGCAGAGCATGGGATATTCCGCAGTCATCTATTTGGCAGCACTTGCAGGTATTGATCCTTCGTTGTACGAGGCAGCCAAGGTTGATGGAGCTAACCGGTTTCAGAAAATGGTGAACATCGATCTGCCCGGCCTGCTGCCGGCGGCAGTCATTATTCTGATTCTGAGCGTTGGCAATATCATGGCCGTCGGATTTGAAAAAATTTATTTGCTGCAAAATCCGTTGAACTTATCGGCTTCCGAGATTATCTCCACCTATGTGTACAAAATGGGTTTACTGAATGCCAATTACAGCTTTGCTACCGCAGTTGGCCTCTTTAATTCGCTTATTAACCTGATTCTGTTGTTAACGGTCAATGCTGCTGCCAAGCGTCTGTCCAATACAAGCTTATGGTAATGCGGCAAAAGGAAAGGGGGGAATCAGATGAGCAAGTTGCAGTCCCAAGCCGGTTCAGCGGTTAGTCAGAGGAGTACCATCAGAGAATCTTTTGGGGACCGGGTGTTTATAGCCATCATCTACCTCATTCTGACAGTTGTCTTGATTGCAGTACTCTATCCACTGATCTATATCGTAAGCTCTTCTCTGAGCAGCCCGGCAGCAGTTACATCCGGAAAAGTCTGGCTGTGGCCTGTTGATATGACACTCGACGGCTATAAGTCTGTATTGCGCAACGATCAGGTTATCATGGGTTACGCCAATTCGTTATTTTACACCACAATAGGAACAATCATTAGTGTAGCGCTGACCATTATGATTGCTTATCCGCTTTCCAAAAAAACCTTTGTTGGGCGCAGCCCTCTCATGATGTTTATTACATTCACCATGCTATTTTCCGGCGGATTAATTCCAACGTACCTCGTGGTTAAATCCATGGGACTGATTGATACACGCTGGGCTCTGTTGATTCCTAATGCCATCTGGGTGTGGCAGGTGATTATCGCACGTACTTTTTTTCAGAATTCCATCCCGGAAGAGCTCTCCGAGGCAGCCGATATTGACGGATGCAGTGATATCCGTTTCATTTTCAGCGTCATTTTGCCTCTCGCCAAACCCATCGTCGCTGTTTTGTCATTGATGTATGCCGTTGGGCAGTGGAATGCGTATTTTGATGCCCTGATTTATTTAAAAACGCAATCGCTCTATCCGCTTCAGTTGATTCTCCGCAGCATTCTGATTCTGAGTAACAGCACGGGGAATATGGATGTGGGAGAGATGGTGAAGCAGCAGCAAATGGCCGAGTTGATGAAGTTCTCACTCATTGTTATGGCCAGTTTGCCGGTACTCGTCATTTATCCGTTTGTGCAGCGATATTTCGTTCAGGGCATGTTGATTGGCTCCGTCAAGGGCTAGTTCACTACATTCATTCATAAGGGAGAGGGTCTATTTGAGAAAAACAGGGTCATTCGTACTTGCTTGTATACTGCTCTTGTCTGTGGCACTAGCGGGATGTTCATCCTCAAATCAGGGCAGCGGAGAAGAGGGGAGCGGCCCTTCATCCGGGGACAACGTGACCATTAATGTGTTTGCTCATCAAAGTTCGGATACCAACCTTCAAACGAACAAGTTTACGAAAAAGATGGAAGAGAAGTTTAACGTGAAGATCAACTGGACGACGGTTCCTTTTGATGGCGCGGCTGAAAAAAGACAGATATCATTGGCTTCGGGGGACTACCCGGATCTGTATTTGCTCATTCCATGGGTTGACCGTTTTTCTCAAACGGACTTGTTGAAATTTGGCCAGCAAGGTGTCATTGTGCCGCTCAATGATCTAATTGAGCAATACGCACCGAATATCAAAAAGGTACTGGACAGCAGTGAGTATTACAAAGCAATGAATACTGCGCCAGACGGCAATATTTACGGTTTGACGGGCTTAAATGAATGTTTCCACTGCTCATACCCGAACAAAATGTGGATGAATACGAAATGGCTAGAACAGCTCGGCTTATCCGAGCCTACAACGACGGAAGAATTTAAGGAAGTGCTTAAAGCGTTCAAAACCAAGGACCCGAACGGCAACGGTAAAGCGGATGAAGTTCCGCTGAGCGGTTCTATTGAAAATTTCGGCGTGCACATCATTCCCTATTTGATGAACGGGTTTATCTACGACGATGACAGAACCTATCTCATTGCAAAGGAAGGCCGGGTTGATACGGTTGCGAACAAACCGGAGTGGAAGGAAGGACTGGCCTATATCAAGTCGCTGTACGATGAAGGTTTGATTGACCCCGGTGCGTTCACGCAAAATGTGGGGGCCTTTAAAAAAATCGGAGATAATGCGGATGCGCAGCTTCTTGGCGCAGGTGCAGCCATGCACCCATCTCTTTTTGTAAATACAGCCGAGGGTGCTCCGTATGGGAAGGATTATAATCCGATTCCTCCTTTGAAAGGGCCGCATGCCAATTATGCGACCTATAACTATCCAATTGATCCTGGAGCATCGTTTGTACTCACAAACAAGGCAAGTGAAGAGACGCAGATTGCAGCCATAAAAATGCTGGATTATCTCTACACACAAGAAGGAGCCATGAGTGCATATTTGGGTGAGGAGGGCACCAGCTGGCGCAAGCCGGAGGAAGGCGACATTGCCCTTAATGATCAGGTAGAGCCACTCTACAAAGCCATTCCCCTCCCCACAGGTGAGGAGCCTCGTAATGACAGCTGGGGTGCGCTGAGTCAGTATAATCACCACAGAGCATATCGGGATGCCGAAGTACAAGGCAAGGACATCTATGCAGGTGACGGTTATGAGCGCCGACTTTATGAGGCAACACTCTTGATGGAAGGCAAAGAACCCCAGGAAGTTTTTCCGCATTGGGCCCTATGGGTGGACCCGGCAAATGCGGACGAAACAAGCATGATGCAGACGAACCTCAAGGATTATATTGACCAGAATGCCCTGCAATTCATCACAGGAGCAAAGAGTCTGGAAAAGGATTGGGATGATTATGTGAAAGGGCTGGAAGGCCTCAACATCAAGCGTTATCTGGAAATTATGCAGGCAGCGTATGATTCTTCATCCATTTCCAAGTAGGGAGAATGGGTAGGTATATACCAATCCTGGGCGACAAATCATCTATTATTATCAAACACGGGCCGGTTCGCATTCTTGCGAATCAGGTCCGTAATCTTTTATGGCAGGAAGCCAATCTCATTGATGTTTATCGAAGAAAATCTCCCAATACATGATCTTCTCGATTCTCATATCATGAAAGAGTATGGATCTGCATGAATACGTTATTTTTATTCTTTGTTACGATGTTATTATGAGATTAATCTCTTATCATTCATTGAAATTCATAGTGGAGGTCCAGAATGAAAGAATCTAATCGGAACAATCATCGCATGTGGTACAGCAAACCGGCAGAGATATGGAACGAGGCCTTGCCAATCGGGAACGGCCGGCTTGGGGCAATGATTTTTGGAGGCGTAGCGGAGGAGCGTTTGAAGTTAAATGAAGACTCGATGTGGTATGGGGGCCCCCGGGATCGGAATAACGATGATGCACTGCCCAATCTGCCCAATATCCGCAAGTTAATCATGGAAGGGAAACTTCGGGAGGCTGAAGAGTTGGCCAGCATGACGATGGCCGGGCTTCCTGAAGCCCAGAGACATTATGTGCCACTTGGTGAGCTGCAGTTATCATTCGGCAATCATGATGGTCCTGTTGAAGATTATGTACGTGAGCTGGATTTGAACCGGGGCATCTCCCGTGTTAGCTACCAGGTTAATGGTATCCGTTATACTCGTGAGCTGTTTGCCAGCCATCCGGATCAAGCCATTATCATCCGAATCTCAACAGACAAGAAGAATGCCTTGTCTATGAAAGCCCGTTTTAATCGACAGAATTGGAGATACCTGGAGAAAACCAAGAAGTGGGAGCAAAGCGGACTCATTATGCTTGGTGATTGCGGTGGTACAGACGGCAGCTCCTTCACAGCTGTGTTGAAAGCGATACCAGATGGAGGCGCCTGTCAGCTCCTTGGCGAGTATTTGCTGGTGAAGGAGGCGAGCTCGGTCACACTGCTGCTTGCTGCGGAAACGACTTTCCGCCAGGAAGATCCTGAATTATACAATAAACTTCGTATAGAAGAGCTCAGTCGGATTCCTTATGAAACACTGCTTGTACGGCATACATCGGATTATCATGAACTGTACAGCAGGGTTTCATTGAACCTGTCCAAACGTTCTGATCGTCATGATGGTCCGACGGATGAGAGATTAAAACAATTCCAAAGGGGAGAAGAAGATCCCGAATTGATCGAAACCTATTTTCAGTTTGGTCGTTATCTGCTGATTTCCTCAAGCCGGCCAGGCTCCTTGCCTGCTAATCTTCAAGGTATATGGAATGACAGTTTCACTCCGCCATGGGACAGCAAATTTACGATCAACATTAATGCCCAAATGAACTACTGGCTCGCCGAAAACTGCAATCTAGCCGAGTGCCATGAGCCATTGTTCGATCTGATTGAGCGAATGCGGGAGCCTGGCCGAATTACGGCACGAAAGATGTATGACTGCCGTGGGTTTACCGCACATCATAATACGGATATTTGGGCAGACACAGCCCCTCAGGATACCTACCTGCCGGCTTCCTTCTGGCCGCTGGGTGCTGCTTGGTTATGTCTGCACTTATGGGAGCATTATCGCTATAGTCAGAATCTCATTTTTCTGGAGGAAGCATACGAAACGATGAAGGAATCTGCGCAGTTTCTCCTTGATTATCTAATTGAGGATGCAGATGGCCGTCTGATTACTTGTCCATCCGTCTCTCCAGAGAATAGCTACAAGCTGCCAAATGGTGAGGTAGGGGTTCTATGTGCAGGCGCTTCGATGGATTTTCAGATCATTGAGGCTCTATTCACTGCATGCATTCAAAGTGCAGAGTTGATCGGAAGGGACCATACCTTTAGGGAAGAACTTGCTGCTGTTCTGACGCGAATTCCGAAGACACAAATCGGCAAACACGGCCAAATCCAGGAATGGATGGAGGATTACGAAGAAGTGGAACCGGGGCACCGGCACATCTCGCATCTATTTGGTTTGTACCCTGGAGAAAGCTTCACTCCACACACGCCCGAACTCGCAAAGGCCGCACGTACAACGCTCGAACGTAGAATGGACAATGGGGGTGGACACACCGGATGGAGCCGGGCCTGGATCATTCACTTCTGGGCAAGACTTCAGGATGGGCAGAAAGCTTATGAAAATGTAAGAGCTCTCCTGGAGCACTCCACGTTGCCTAATCTTTTTGACAATCATCCTCCGTTTCAGATTGACGGCAACTTCGGGGGATCCTCTGGAATTGCTGAGATGTTAATGCAGAGCCACACCGATGTGATCCGGCTTCTACCTGCCTTACCAGACAATTGGTGTGACGGGAGTGTGGAGGGGCTCAGGGCCCGTGGCGGATATACCATTGGATTTTCCTGGGCGAAATCAGAAATTACTGAAGTCACCGTAAAAAGTTCAGTTGCTGGACTTTGTCAGTTGGAAGGTCCTGGCCTTAAGCCGATTTCTTTCAACGCAGAAGCTGGCGGAACGTATACGTTTACACCGACATCGTCTGAAATGTTGTCACAAACCCAATGATCGGATTAATAAATCGATCTGCTTCGGTAGAAGCAGAATATCCAGCTCATTGTGCTACGGATGAACGGAAAGAGTGTGCTGTCTAATCAGCCTTATGAGACGGTTTACTGTTTATCCTGTCTGTCATCTTCTCCAACGTTTTCTGAGAAAGCAGTGGATCTTTGAGATCTGCTGCTTTCTTTCAACTAATCGCTAACTTAATGGAAGAGCAACCTCAAAAGTGGTACCGTTGTCGTCAGATTTTGCAACTCTAATTGTTCCACCGTGCAATATCACGATCTTGTGAGCGATACTTAAACCCAAACCATTACCAGGGGAGGAGTGGGAGGCATCACCTTGATAAAATTTATCGA
Source organism: Paenibacillus sp. 7523-1 (assembly GCF_002276415.1). NCBI lineage: Bacteria > Bacillati > Bacillota > Bacilli > Caryophanales > Paenibacillaceae > Paenibacillus > Paenibacillus sp. 7523-1. Next base: position 82,995 of record NZ_NPBR01000004.1, read on the forward strand.
AAATGTATTTTTGTTGATCCAACTCAATCCTTGGCCCATTGTTGTGAATTGAAATACTGACTTGTCCATCTTTCGACTTCGTACTAATGGTAATTTCTGAATTCAAGGGCGAAAACTTGATGGCATTGTCCAGAAGATTGATCCAAACTTGGCTGAGCATATCTTCATTTGCGATAATCATCACTTCAGCTGAATTAACCTGAAAACTGATATGTTTTGCGGACCATTTTGACTCAAGCAATACAATAACCGTTCTAATTTGCTCTGTTAAGTTATAAGAAGTCTTTTCGGCTATAATGGCTTGACTTTCTATTTTGGATAGCTGGAGGACATTTGTGGCAAGTTCAGCAAGACGTTCTGACTCATTAATAATGATATCCAGATATTCATTGCGTTCCAAGACGGACAGGTTTTCTCTTTTTAGGACTTTTGCGTAACCTCTTAGGGAAACGATTGGTGTTTTGAATTCATGTGAGAAATTATTGATGAAATCGGAACGCAGCATTTCAAGGCTGCCGAGTTCTTCAGCCATATGATTGAAACTTTTGTTCAATTGTCTTAACTCTTTTGGCCCTTTGAGATGAATCCGGACGGAAAAGTTTCCTGTAGCCAGTTTTTCGGATGCATGAATAACCTCACGGATGGGAGCTAGGGGGATTCGGCTGAAGATCAACGAGGCAAAGATACTGACGAGAACAGTAACCGAACCGAAATAAGCAATAAACATCACAGCGCCCCCAGACTCTGGATCTTCTGTTGAAGGTGGTGTGTAGAGGCCAGTGTACACAAGAAACACGATGATGAACCACGCTAGAAAAATGGAGATGAGAAAAATAAAGAGCACAATGAACATAAACATGAACGTGAGTCCAAAACCACGCAAGGATATATTGTTGTTTTTTCTAGTCTTCATGTTTTACCGCCTTGTAACCAATTCCCCGAATGGCGATGATTTCAAATTCAGGATAATCGCCAAATCGCTTTCTTAACCGATTTATATGAACATTTAACGTAATATCGCTAGTTTCGGAGTCCATACCCCATATTTCATCCATTAACTGAATGCGGGTAAAAATTTTATCTGGATACGACAGCAATTTGTACAATAAAAAAAACTCTTTTTGCGGTAACGTCTGTACTTCGCCTTCTCTTGTCACAGACAATTCATCATATTGAAGAGTGATTTTCCCTACTTGAAGTTTTCGTTCGTTCTGGATCTTGGCTCGCCGCAGCAAAGCCTTGATTCGAAGAAGCATTTCGTCTTCGTCCACTGGTTTGACCATATAATCGTCAGTGCCTGATATAAAGCCTTTACGCTTGTCAGCAGGTAGATGTTTTGCGCTAACCATCAGAATAGGAATATCATTTCTGCTCTCCCGAATCATTTGGGTCAATTCGAATCCATCCATGTGAGGCATCATGATATCAAGCACAATCAGATCAAACTGCTGCTTGTCCAATAACTCTAACGTCATAATGCCATTCTCCGCCAAGAATACCTCGTATCCGGCAGACCCGATAATGGTTTTCATTAATCTGGCTGTATTTTTGTCGTCTTCTACAACGAGGATTTTGAACATCTTTCTCATTCCTTTCCATTACATCTGAACTTAACTGAACTGCATTCTATCACAAAATATTGCTTCAAGTGAACAAGGGGTTAATACGCTTCTTGTTTATTTTCAGTTTATTTTTTCATGATAATGTAACTCCAATAAACGCTAATTATATATATCGCACTACCAGAAAACGAAGAAAAAGGAGAAACGATGTTAACCAAAAAACGTGTTGTTATTCTTGCCATAATTGCAGTTATCGCTTTTGTATTAGGAAGATTAGCAGTTAGTGTGTTGTTAAATATGCTATTGGGAGGAAGACTATTTTAATGAAAAAAATGATGTGGATACTAACTTGTATCCTTACCTTTGTATTCGTCTTCTCTGGTTCAGTCTTTCTCAAACTAAAGGTTCCTACACTTAGTAACCCATTACATGTGGACTGGAGTGATTCCGTTGGAACGGTGTATACAGATCTTGTGTACGGTGAAGAAGAATTGAACAACTATGACCTGTATGTTCCAGCTGATCAATCCAAGGATACTTATGGACTTGTCGTTTATCTTCATGCAGGCGGATTTACGAGTGGAGATAAGAGTGACGATGCCGATATGCTGAAGTATTTTACATCCAAAGGTTATGTAGCTGCGGGCATTAATTACAGCTTACGAACCGATACGAATACAGTTAACCTTAATCAAATGTCTCAGGAAATTAAGCAAAGTATACCCGTCATTACAAAAGAGGCGGCAGAACTGGGGTATAACCTTGATGAAATGGCCATATCGGGCGGGTCTGCTGGAGGTGCACTTGCTCTACTTTATGCATACCGCGATGCAGATTCCTCACCGATCCCGTTAAAAATGGTCTTCGAAGGAGTTGGCCCTCCTAGCTTTGAACCTTCTATTTGGCTTGGTATGGATAATATGGATGACCCATATGAAACAGATGAAGCTGCCAAAGCAGGTGCATCGTTTGCTTCAGTTATGACAGGTGAAAGCATCACCGTAGAGATGATGAGAAACGGGGAGTACAAAAAATACGTAGATGAAATTTCACCTTACACACACATTACCAAAAACTCTGTTCCAACATTAGCTGCCTATGGCACTTATGATAAAGTGGTGCCTTTCGGCCTAACCAAAAATTTCATCGAGGCGTTAAGAGATAATAGTGTTCCTCACGATTTCATCGAATTTAAACGATCAGGTCATGGTTTACAGAATGATAGGAAAGAATCACAATTATACTTTGAAAAAATCAATGAGTATTTAGACAAATATATGTCTCATTAACTACAGGCAGTATACGTGGCAGATAGGATATGAAGGCCCGGTTTATGTGGCAGTTACAGAAGACGAAGAAGTAATGTGTCAAGGAGAGTTCACATGAGAAAAATGATAAAAATAGTGGGTATTAGTATATTGATAGTCATTCTCTTGATCGTGGGATTGAAAATTAAAAATACGTTATTTCCTTCAAGAGATGATAGCAGTGAACTAGATATGGATAAGATATTTGCTCAACAAGCGCAATCACAAGGAGATATTCCTCCTCTTGAAAATATAGAACAGAGAACCATTGATATAAAATACATCAACAAGGACAGTATCGTGGATACCCGACAATTGAGGCTCTATATTCCGGAAGATACAGAGCAGCCGATGCCCCTCATCTATGTTCCGCACTATGAGATGACCGAAGATGCACTTGAATTGCGCAAGTATCTGGCTGAAGGGTGGATGGTTGCTTCACCGACGAACTTTGATAATAAATACAATGGACAGCTGACCGATGATGATTTGGTTTTTAATAATGCTGCCTTATATACACTTCGTCATATGGAAGAAGTCGATCATGAAAGAATCGCTCTTATTGGCGGAAGTGCAGGCGGATACACGACATTGATGCTCAATGCTTTACAGATGGGAATCAATGCTTCGATAGCGAATTCACCGATCACCAATGTATACTTTAATTTTTATCAGTACTTTCCGGAAGGAAACAAAGTAAACGATAATATGGGTTGGGTCATGCTTAAAGGATTCTATAAGATGATAACTGCCGGAGATAACGGAGAAAAAGAAATGCTGAAAACGATGATGGACCTACCGATTCCATTTTTAGGCATGGTGTCCGGAATGTTTGATCCGATCTTAGAAAACTTTCCGGACAAAGAAGATATCGCGAGATGGGAAGCATTTTCTCCCGTTGGTCTCACAGATTATTTCAGCAGCCCTATGGTCATCAATCATGTCACCTCAGATGTTTTGGTTCCAATCGATCAGATTTCAAGACGATTCACCTATGAAGAAAACGGAAATTCAATGCCGGATGGATTTTCGACAAGACTGGATAGCAGCAATCCAGGAGTTCTCGGACATTCTTTGGAAGAAGAACTGCCTTCAGAGCTTACAAGAACAGAACACATTATGATTACTGATCCAGATAAAGACAGTATACTTCCGTATGACAGTAAGAAACCGTTCAATCTGAATATCTACGACGATGGAACCGTAGAATCATACGGGAGCCATCGAGCGACATCCGGAACAGGGGTAACCGATGATATTCCGTATCTTCGAGATATGTTCTCCCGCAGCTTGGCAGAAACAGAAATGCTGATGCCAAGCAAACTTCTTTTACTTCTGGATCGTTATCAGGGAAGGAGTGTTCAATTACCTGCTCATGAAGGAATGGATGATACGGTTTATGGCTCTCTTGTCATTTATCAGCAGGAGGTCGTGGAAGAATTATCACAGTGGGCAAAAAATCATTCAATGGATGAACTGAATCATTTTGTTCAGAATTCAATCACAAACATTGAGGATGAAGCGGCCAAAAATCGGTATGCAGACGCATGGAGAAAGATAAAGGTAGAATTATCTCGAATGTAAACACATCCTACAGTCCGCCCGCCGATTACTCGCTTTAAAATAAGATGTAGCAATACCTTAAATAGGAGTCTTTAAATCAAAGGTGCCCATATCTAATGGGGACCTTTTTGTTTGTATCTTTTGAGGGTGCAATTCAATTGGTTTATAGCCATCATCCTATTCGTTTATTTTCAGTTTATTCAGATCAGGTATATTACATCAAGGCAAAAAAGACATATCTTTAATTGAAACAATCTGGAGGAACGTATGATGAAGCTTAAACTAATTGATGTTAAAAAAACGTATATGAGCGGTGAACAAGTTACTGCCGTACAAGGAGTAACCGTTGGATTCCGTCAGAGTGAACTGGTCTCAATACTCGGGCCATCGGGTTGTGGCAAAACGTCCCTTCTGAACATTATTGGCGGTTTGGATCAATATGAAAGTGGAGATCTAATGATCAACGGAATTTCCACCAAGAAGTTTAAAGAACGTGATTGGGATGCTTACCGTAATCATTCCATTGGTTTTGTTTTTCAGAGTTACAACTTAATAGGACATCAAACGATATTACAGAATGTTGAGATAGCAATGACACTTTCTGGTGTTAAGCCTGCCGAAAGGAAAAGACGAGCCAAACAAGCATTGAATGATGTTGGCCTTTCTAAACATGTAAATAAAAAGCCAAATCAGTTGTCCGGGGGTCAAATGCAGCGGGTTGCCATAGCCAGGGCACTGGTGAATAACCCTGATATTATTCTTGCGGATGAACCAACAGGCGCACTTGATAGTCATACCAGTGATCAGATCATGGACATTTTAAAAGCAGTTTCCGAAACAAGACTTGTTATTATGGTGACACATAACGCTGAGCAAGCAGAAATGTATTCAGACCGCATAATTCGAATGCTGGATGGCCAGATCATATCGGACAGTGATCCGCTGAATGAAGATGAATCGTTAACCAAGCACACTTCAAATACAGATAAGAGGAAAATAAAGAAAACAGCCATGTCCATGCAAAGCGCAATGATGCTTTCGTTTCGAAATCTTTTAACCAAAAGAGGAAGAACGCTAACGACAGCTTTCGCAGGCAGTATTGGTATTATAGGAGTGGCACTGGTTCTGGCTCTTTCCAATGGTTTATCTACTTATCTGGATTCCATGCAAGCCAGTACCTTAAGCGGACTACCAATTAACATCACCGCCGGCACTGTTGAAGGAACAGATGAAGATCCAAGCCCAACAACAGAGTTAAAAGAATATCCCACTCAGGATGTTGTATATCCTTTTCGTCCGGAGTTGGAGTATCAGAAGCATACGAACGAGATAACAGATGAATTTCTAAACTACATCCAGAACATTCAGAATGATATGCCAAGCTCCGTTACCAATGTTACGTTTAATTACGGACTGCACCTGAATCTTTTGGCGAAAGCACAAAACACCGTAGTTGATTTCAACAAAGGGAACGAAGCTGGAGGGAAAGCGTATTGGCAGCAGCTTCCGGAGAACCACGACCTCGTTTTATCCCAGTATGACCTGATTGGAAAAGGAAGTAAGTTACCTACTCAGAAGAATGAAGTGGCCCTTGTGGTAGACAAGTTTAATCGGTTGGAGGAAGCCTTCTTTGAGAAGATCGGGATAACGGATGTGAAATCTGATTACCCACTGACTGATTTTATCGGAAAAACAGTCCTGAAGGTCATCCCTAACAATCTTTTTTATGCGAAAAAGACTGATGAATTATTTGTAGCTGCTACTCCGAATGATTACAGCAGATTATATAATAACTCATCTGGAACAAACCTCAAAATAACGGGGATTTTACGTCCTAAAGAAGGAATCAATAGCAGTCTTTTAACGGAGGGTTTTGCTTATTCTTCCGATCTAACAAGCGCGATGCTCGATGACTCACAAAAAAGCTCTATTGCACAGGCACAGGCCAAGACAAATACCGATGTGTTACGGGGTGTACCTTTTGTGAGTGAAGAAGCAAGGGAGAGGGCGGAGATATGGCTTGGTGTGACGAATACGCCAGTTGGCATAGACATTTTCCCTGCAGATTTTCAAGGCAAAGAACAAATTAAAGATGATCTCGATCGATATAATGAAGGGAAATCCAATCAAGAAAAAGTAATTTACTCGGATTTTGCAGAAGGGATCACCTCTATCACCAAAAAACTTCTCGATGGGATTACTTCCGTGTTAACTGGTTTTGCCGGAATATCGTTATTTGTTTCCACAGTTATGATTGGTATCATTACGTATGTTTCTGTTATTGAACGTACCAAGGAGATCGGAATCCTTCGCAGTGTGGGTGCACGCAAAAGAGACATTTCAAGGGTGTTCAATGCAGAAACCATCATTGTAGGTTTGGCTGCTGGACTGCTTGGTGTAGGGATCACTTACGTGATTTCGTACCCCATCAATGTTCTCGTTCAGAAGTTCGCTGATATTTCCAATATCTCCAACCTGAGTCCTCTTCATGCATTATATCTCATTGTAGGAAGCACGCTGCTTACGCTCTTGGCGGGAGTATTTCCATCTCGAATGGCTGCCGCGAAAGATCCTGTTGAAGCGTTACGAAATGAATAAAGGTAAGCCGTAACCATGCTCTCGGATCAAAAAGAAGTATGAACAATCCTAACAACACATAAAAAGAGACAGTCCATAGCGATGGTATTCGCGAGGCTGCCTCTTTTTGTTATAGGTTACAGGTTATAGTCAATACCTTCTCCAGCGCCTGTGCGGGCGTTAATGTATACGTGAGTAACGCCTTCGATCCCGGTGACGGGAAATGCATAGACGAGTTTGTCGTTGTGGAGCTTCAGCTTTGGCTTACCCGAGACGTTTACGTATGGGCCAAGCTTTGCAGAGGCTTGCTCCGCTGTCAGCTTCGGGTGAAGGGGGAAGTTTTTATTATAATGGGAAAAATAATTAGACGCATCAAAGCTTATCAACGCACCTGTACGACGATCAAATCGCCATACGACTTTCATCTGCGTAATGGAGATTTGCTCCCGGACTGGAATATAGACGAGATAAATGGAAGTTTCTTTTATCTCTTTCGCTGTTAATGTCAGACGTTCGTCAGACCAGCGAGTCATCCAGGCGTCCGCAACTGCGATAAACTGCTTTAAGTCCATATTTTGCTCTACAGCAGCATCTTTGGAGATTGAGCCCTTGCGTCTCACTTGGAGCACGTGTCCGCTTTTACTTAGTTTGACGGTATAGGGACTGGTTGATTTTCCATCAGTGTCCGATAACCTGAAATCCATGACTTCTCCGAACTCGGGGCTGCTCCCGCCAGAGGTCATGTGGACGATTTGCTTACCTGCCCCTTTATTCCAAGTCTCTCCCATGAAGATCTTTGCTTTGGCCGCAAGCTCCATAGCCGTATACGTGGTTTCACCGGCGAAAACGGTTCCTGGCTTCAGAGGTATGTAAGGATCTTGGTTGTACCGGAATTCATTATAGGCTTTATTGCCGGATGTGAAGACCATGTCGAGCTCAGACAAGGCCTCTTCCATTTCGGTCGAAATCTGTTGTATATCTGCAGGAGAGGAATCAAAAGCTTTCTTTCTCATCTGCTCGAGATACGGTAGAGCGGTCCTCGCGAACGTTCTCAAGCGCTGAATTTGTTCTAATTGATCCGGGGTGAGCGACATTCCCTTCTCACTGGCGGGATAGGCCAAGTAGTGGCTGCCTTCCGTGATGAACCACTCATACGAGGACGAAGATTGAAAGTTCATCGTGATCGATCCGATCCTTACATATTCCGAGATAATATTGGCATGTTTAATCGCAGATTGAAGTGCTGCTTGCCGATCTGCAATCGTAGATGCAGCAAGGGATTCCGCAAGCGCATAGTCAAAATCGCGCAGGTAGATAGATTGTATATTCGACCAGTGTTGCGTACTGCTCTGTTGCTGCCGCTCCCATTGTCGATTATTCTGATGCTCCGTATAGCTGAAATACGCGCCTGCTAAAGTCGTCACGCAAAGCAGACCAATGATAGATTTGGTGCGAACGTTCATGTCTATTAAAACTCCTGTCTATGTCATCATAATGCTTATCCACTTTAGCAAAGATGTGAGCACTGTTTAATGAGTAAATATTACCAATACAAATTGCCTCGCACGTTGACTAAATCTGTACGCTAATATTGACGAAAAATACATTAGAGGTGTTCAGAATATGTTGAGACTGGTATGCTAACTTAGTTTTAAGCGCAACTGAACCTGAGGATAAAATCAATAGGAATATAGGGGATAGTAGATAAGATGGAGAGAAGGATAAGAAATTCCGTAAAGGCCTTGATTATTGAAGACAGAAAAATGTTGGCAATTAAGATAGACGATGATGGCGATGCTTTTTATATACTGCCTGGTGGAAGCCAAAGTGCGGGGGAGACATTAACTGAAGCCGTAAAGCGTGAAGTCGCAGAAGAAATTGGAGTCGAGATCATTCCTAATTCATTGGAATTTGTCATTGAAGGCGTATATGGCGAGGCGTTTCATCGTGTGGATTTTGTGTTTTTATGCGAATATAAAGGATTAACTGACCATTTATTCTTCCAAAGTGACGGACATCAAGTCCGTTATGAATGGCTTGATATCGATAATTTGATTGGGCAACCATTGTATCCTTCCAAATTGCGAAAGCAAATTCAGCAGTTATTCAATGGAGAAAAAACCGAGATGTACTTAGGAAATGAGGAACCAGGTAATCCTAGTATGTAGACTGAGATTGTAGCTAACATGGTTCATTTATAAGAAAAGCATCCAATGGCGCCATTCGGCGAGCGATATCGTAAAAGGCAAGCTTTTGGCTTGAAATTAATAAAAGAAGGAGCCGCATGAAATCATGCTCGCTCCTTCTTTTTGTATGCTATGGGTTCGGTACGATGAAGGTAACCGTAGTTCCTTCACCAGGTTTACTTTGAATCGTTAAGCCTTGTCCATACATTTTTTTGAGCCGTCGATCGGTATTCGTTAATCCCACACCAGAGGTTCCCGCTTTTTTATTACGATCTAATAGGGAGGACAGTTTGGTCTCATCCATACCCACTCCGTTATCATGTATGATGAATTGGATGTAATCCGCTTCTTTTGTAGCAGATAGAGTGAGCTTTCCTCCACTGGTACGGTTCAATATTCCGTGCCGGATGGCATTTTCTACGATAGGTTGGATCGTAAGTGGAGGAAGTTTAGCCTCCAACGGATCAGGCAGATTCCACTCTATTTCCAATCGCTCTCCAAATCGTTCCTTTTCGATATACAAGTAAGCTCGCAGTAAATCAAGTTCATGGGACAGAGGAACCTGGCGCTCTAAGTTCCTTGAATTAAAGCTTCCCTTTAAGTAATCACCGAAGGCTTCGAGCAGCGTAATCATGCGGTCTGGATCTAATAGACTAAGCGAAGCAATGGAATTGATTGTATTAAACAAAAAGTGAGGCTGAATCTGAGCTTGGAGCCACGCAGCTTCCATACGTAATTGCTCGTCTACAGACTGTTTAAAATGAATTAAAGCGCGAATTCTTGACTGAAGCTCTAACATATCAACCGGTTTTGTTAAATAATCATTAGCACCCGCAAGAAACCCGGTATGAGTATCTTCTGGTCTGATTCTAGCCGTCAATAGCAGTATAGGCAGCTCGAAAATGGTAAACTTCTTTCGTATCATTTCAGTCAGGGTATATCCGGACATTTCCGGCATCATCACATCGGTTACGATCAGATCCCACTGTTGTTTATGGTTAATTTGTCTAAGGGCCTCTTGAGCACTATTTACAGCGGTAACCTCATAGTTGTCCAGCTCCAGCAATGATTTTATAACCTTCAGATTGATGGCATCGTCATCCACGATAAGAATAGACCCCTTGATATGATCCACCTTGTATTTATTCTCTGAAGAAACAGCTGCATCCATCGCTGCATCCATCACGTCAGATCCCAGGTGATTGAAATGAGACTCTAATTCTTCACCGTTCTGTACACCCTTAACAGCCGGTACGGCGTCTGCCAGAGGTAAGGAAAATGTGAAGACGGATCCTTGTCCAATCTTAGACGTCAGCTCCAGTGTTCCGCCATGAAGTTCTACTAAATTTTTGCTTATGCTGAGTCCCAGACCTAAGCCGCTGCCTGGAGAAGTTATGCTGGAATCCGCTTGTTCATACGGGGAGAATATGCGCTGCAGCAGTTCTTCGTCAATTCCAATACCCGTATCTATAATATGAACATAAACAGCATCATTTAGCGTCTCCGCACGAAGGGAAACACGGCCTTCCTTGGTATATTTCAATGCATTGTGCACTAAGTTGAACATAATTTGGGTAAGTCGGTTTTCGTCAGCTGCTACGTTAGGTAATGTATCAGGAATCTCGTTGTGCAGCTGCACGTTCTTATCTACCGTCATATAGTTCAGCATATGGACAACTCCCTTGGCCACTGCTGGTAAAGAGACACTTGTTGGTTCTAGCGTAATCCGGCTATCCTTCAGTAGGGTAATATCAATCAAGTCATCGAGCAGACGTGACATGCGTTGTCCAACTTTGGTAATTAGCATCAAATCTTCTTGATCAGATGTATCGAGCTTACTGCCCCTCCGAATGATGATGGATTGAGACATATTAATGATTGCATGGAGCGGATTACGAAGCTCGTGCGACGTATTCGCGAGAAATTCATCTTTTTGTTTGTCCACTTTCTTGAGCGCTTCCGCTTGTTTCTCGGCACGTATTGCTGTTTTGGTGAAGCGTACAAACCAAAAGGATGCAAACACAACAAAGGCTACAATCAGGTCAATCGGGTAATACGGCAGGTCTTTATTAAACCATGACTTGAACAATCCACTGAATGCTATATTAAATGATACGGCAATGCCCGCAAGTAATATTGAAGTGGCAGCTTCTTGACCACTCCTCACAGCCTGTCTTGAAATAATCGGTACGAGTAAGATGGCTATGACCATGAAAATTCCTAGAATCTTAGAGGTATAATCCAGCCAACGGATCGGAAAGAAAAGTGTAATGGATACATAGGTGTAAAAGAAAATAGAGAAAATAAAAATCAGTTTCTTAAAACTATGTACGCCAAGCAGGTGCTTTGTACATAACACTAGACAATAACAAAGGGCGGAGTATCCAATAATCCTCATACGTACTGCCCATTCGAAGTTGATTGGTAACCATTGAAGCAGCATTTTATCATCGTCTATTAACGTAACAAGCAAGGCAAACAAAATAATTCCGGCAAAATAAAGAAGCTCTTTCTGTCGGTGCCCTACGAAAAGAAGAATAACGATATATAACATATGAAGCAGCAGAATAATTCCGACGAGCAGCTGCATATTTTCGCTAAAGTGTATTTCATTCAGGACAGCAGATGGAGTACCAAATTTAATGGATTGAATAATGCCACCTTTATTATGATAGTGAAAATTACTGACATGAATGACAATATCCATGGTGGACTGCTCCACGGTAAAGTTACCTGTATAGGGTACAACCTTAGAGATCGTTCCAATCGGATTGTCATCAGGATGACCTGATTCATATAGAAGGCTTCCATTAACATATAAGCGATAAGCCGTCTTGATTTCAGGAATATGAATGCCATAAGACGCATTAGATGTAGGCAAAAGTACGCGAAGCCGATATGTTCCGAAATTGGATTCTGGACTCGTATCGTTAAAAGTACCGGGAACCTCTGTCAAATTAGCAGAATGTAATGTATGACTAAAGGATGTGCTTGGCTGAATGAAGGTACCCGGAGTAAAGTTCCATTCCCCGTTCAGTGTGATCGTCTGTTGATCCGTAAATTTCAAGTTGGACAAATCAAGTTCTCCCTGGGCTGCATGTGGCTGATTCGGAGGGGAGAATTCCGTATACCAGAAAAATCTTACTCCAATCAAAGCTGCTAAGTATATGAGGATGAGCCAAGCCATCCTGTGTTTGGATATGGTTTTCTTAATAGGTGTGAATGATGGCAACATGAACAATCCTTTATCATACGTTATAGTGGGCTTGTAAAAAAGCTCTTATCTGTTATACATCTAAAATACGGATCAAGAGGGCAGTTGTTTCTCTTGCCACTCCTTAAACCATAGTTGAATATCGTTTCCGGGGAGGATATCATATTCTTCTTTTAGTCGTGTCGTGAGTTCTTGATAAGTTTCTATCGTTTTCTGTGGCTCGTTCAATTTGTCATACAGCTTCATTAAGGCAAACGAAGACTTTTCCTCTATTGAATAGAGGCGGTGAATTTTCAAGTATGTAGTCAACGCATCGCCAAATCTCTGCTGATCCTCATACCAACTGCCGACACTTAGAGCTGTGTTTAGCCATAATTGTTTAAGCCTATGCCTTTCTGCCTCGGCCCACCAATAATCGTATTCCTGTAAATATTCACCCGTATAGCTGTTAATCTTCTCCAAATGAAGCTCCAGGTTATCCTCTGAGATATCGATGGTCTGCATAGAATCTTCCCAAAGTGCTACGTCCAAAATGATATGGTTCAGCTCTAGTAAATATCCTTCATTTGCACTCTTAATCTGAAATCTCTTTCCATACGCAGTAAGCGTTTTGCGAATATGATAAATGGTTGTATATAACTGTGAGTAGGCTTTGTTTACATCTGTATTGCTCCACAATAAATCAACGATAAACGATTTACGAACAAGCTGTCCCCTATGCTGAAGAAGATACAGGAAAAGCTCCTGCGCTCTGAAGGTTCTCCATTGCATCAACGTAAATTGTCCAGGCGATTGTGGTTCCTCAATCATGACTTGTTTGAACATGGTCATCCTGAGAGGTTGATGGGGATCAGGGTTATCCAATCTGGCGGTACTCTTGCTCAATATCCGATTCATTGTTTTGGACAATCGATCAAAGCGAACCGGCTTCACAATGTAATCTATGGCGTTTAATTCGAAGGCGTCCACAGCGTATTCTTGATAGGCTGTAACAAATACCACCATCAGGTCAGGGTCATACTCTAACAAGCGTTCCGCCAGTTCAATACCATTGATCTCAGGTAACTCTATATCAATAAAGGCGATATCCACTTTGGCATGTTCAACGATATCCAAGGCATCGTATGGGTTTGTAAATTTACCAATAATATTAAGGCTGAAGTTTTCCATCTTCAGTAGTTGAAGCTCCAAATAAGACAACGCTAAAACTTCATCGTCAATAAGAATAGCTTTCATGTAAAAATATACTCCTTATTAGCGTTTATTTAGTTATATCGATTTTAACATGGATGTTGAAAAATGGAATAAAAACTCGAATGATGTAGCAGAGCTAGTCGTGTATCTTGAGTTTCGGGTCAGTGGGGCTGAATGAAATGTTGGTCCTTTGGCCACTGAATTTCTCCTATTTGACTAGTGTTTTATGTATTCGATAGGATAGACATAACCATTAGGCGAAACCCGAGGTGATGAGCATGAGTATATTAAGATACAGTTATCCTACGATGTTAAAAAGAAGCAAAAGCTTGTCTTATCGACAGCAAGTTACTTCAATGACAACGGTAGGGAAAAGATCTATAACAATTAACTGGTGTTCTACTAAAAAATTCATGAGTGGGGATGTTAAATGGATTGAACAAGCTGCAAATGTAGCTCTTATGAAGGGAAACCATTATTAAATAATGAAGACATTATGACTGCGGAGCTTAACCTTAACTCGGCGGTTATTTGTTGTTCATTTTAAAACGATGTAGTGATGGCACTTAATAGTCAGTAAGCAAGTGAAGAGCGTATTTCGGCGGACCACATTATGCACCAGGTGGATTTTCTAACTTGGATGTATAATGGAATGATCTCCAACGGCAAAAAAATCGATGATATCCTGTGATCGTTAGCTTGATTTGGTTTCACTTGTGAATGGTGGAACGGCAACTTCCATTTTGTATAAAGTAACCGTCGGTTTTGTCCATTGTTATTGTCACGCTGTCGAAGCTACAATGATATTGATAATGATTATCATAAGCACGGATGTTACATAAGCCGGCTGGAGGAGGACATCAATTGACTGGGCAGCTTGAATTATACGATGTGACAATTATTGGCGGTGGTCCTGCGGGAATGTATACTGCTTTTTATAGTGGAATGCGTGATTTAAAGACAAAGCTAATCGAAGCGAAAGACGAGCTGGGCGGGCGGATGCTTATTTATCCCGAGAAGATGATCTGGGATGTTGGAGGGGTTACGCCGATTCTATGCGAGAAATTAATTGCCCAATTGGCGGAGCAGGCGAAGACGTTCGACCCGACCATTGTATTCGGCCAGCACATTGTTGGATTGGAGAAACAAGCGGATTCGACGTACATCCTGGAGGCGGCAACAGGGGAGAAGCACTGGACACGTACAGTCATTCTGGCCATTGGCCGCGGCATTCTGCGAATGGCGAAGCTGGAGCTGGAAGGGGCTGAGCGCTATGAGGTATCCAATCTGCACTATACGGTGCAGGAACTTGAGCCTTTTAGAGGGAAACGGGTCCTTATTTCGGGAGGGGGGAATTCCGCTGTCGATTGGGCGAACGAGCTGGTTTCCATCGCTGCTCAGGTCACTGTTGTGCATAGACGCGACCACTTTGGCGGGCATGAAAAAAACGTTGTTCGAATGAGGGAGTCTTCTGCAGATGTGCTTACGCCATATGAAGTCACGCAGTTATACAGCGGCAACGGAAAGTCGATTGAACGGGTAACGATTAACCACATCGAATCAGGTGATTCACGCGAGCTAGAAGTAGATGAGGTTATTGTCAACCACGGACTGAAGTCCGATTTTACAGGGATCATGGATTGGGGACTGGATATGGACGACTGGAACATATTTGTCAGCCCGAAACTAGAGACGAACTTGCCGGGTATCTTCGGGGCTGGTGACTTTGCCAATTACGAAAGCAAGCTCAACCTGATTGCAGGGGCATTCACGGATGCCGCCTTAGCACTTAACAGCGCCAAACGGTATATCGATCCCGAGGCGCCTAGAATGGCTTATGTATCGTCACATAACGAGAGGTTTAAGGAACGGAACAAAGCGCTTGGCGTATCCAGTGAATAGTAGGTTTTGCCATCAGTAGACGGACGGTTACAGAGCCGTTGTGAAACTGTAGATCCTGAGCAATGAAGGAAGTTAGTTCGAATATTAATTCGTACATTTGTGTCTTACAAGTAAATTAGAATTAAGCTCTTACGTCCTGTTGATGATGATGTAATACATTCAATTGATGGTAAATAAGCCGCTGATTAGCGGCTTTTTTCTTTTTAAAATATGTCTGCTATTGATTTTGTCATATACTGTCTGATACTTTTATTCAGAAATGTTGTTGCCGGCTAAGCTACTTGTTATTAATCAAAAAGATAATAGATGGAACACTGCAGAAGATGGAGGGTCATTAGAAATATGCAAATTCTAGTATTGGGTGCAACTGGACGAGTAGGCAGTCAGATCACTGCCAAGGCACTTAAGGATCAGCATCATGTAACTGTACTGGTTCGTCATCCTGAAAAATGCCAGTTTCATGATGAACATTTAACAATCATTCAGGGTAATGTATTGAATCAGGAAGATATTAAGTGTGCTATCCATGGAGCCGATGTCGTTATTAGTGCTCTAAACACGGATGGGACCCATACACTATCTGAAAGTATACCTTTGATCATTGATGCAATGTATGAAGAAGGGATAAAACGAATCATTACTGTAGGGACAGCGGGTATTCTGCAAAGCAGGCTTTCTCCGAGTATTCTACGATATCAATCCAGTGAATCGAGGCGTAAATCTACCCGTGCTGCTGAGGAACATCATCGAGTGTACTCGCTGCTTCAAAAATCAACATTGGAATGGACGATAGTGTGTCCGACGTATTTGCCGGATGGAGAACAATTAGGCGAATACCGAGTAGAGCGTGACGTTCTGCCTGAAGGTGGGACGGAAATATCTGTGAGTGATACAGCAGAATTCACCTACAAGCAAGTTAAAGAGGACACTTATATCAGATATCGTGTAGGTATTTCATATTAGGTACTGTCGAGAGACAAAACATATATCCTATTAGAGTCGCTATTACCTTAGCGGCTTTTTCCTTACTTCAAGGTGGGCATTAGAAATGAAATTTGACTCAGAAAATAGTCACAAGCTTGGCTTGTCCAGAATGAACATGATTGGTGTCGGGCTTAAAGTGATTCGCGGGATAATGAAGAAAAAAACCTGGAGGAATTGATGTACTTCACTTTAAAGATGTATCTGATCAATTTTCAGCCGGAAAAAGTATCCATGAAAACTGAGGAACCAGTTCAGCCCTTTGTTTCGCTAGGCACATTCCCTGTATGCAGTCATATACTGACTTCATAATATTTGTAAAGGGATGGTGCAAATTGTATTACTACCACACACCAGCACATCAATATGGTGGATACACGATTGGACATAATCCATATTATTATCCAACTTATACAGAAAGAAACAATCATCCACTAGACCAAGGATCTCAAATGGGTATGGAAAATACAGGGCAGCAAGTGATGCTTCTAAAGGATTACGGGAAGAGACCTTTGGTGGTAGATATCGAAAAAGTAACTAAGCTTAATAATAATTTTCGTACAGCTTTATGGACGGGGGAACACTTCCAAGTAACTCTTATGAACATAAATGTAGGTGAAGATATCGGATTAGAAGTTCATCCGAATACGGATCAGTTTATTCGGATTGAAGAAGGTCAAGGATTGGTTCAAATGGGGGATCGTAGAGAGAATCTCGATTTTATTGTGAATGCCTTCGAAGACTATGCAATCATGATACCTGCTGGCAAGTGGCATAACATAACAAACACAGGCAACAAACCACTTAAAGTCTATGTGATTTACGCTCCACCGCAACATCCATTTGGCACCGTCCATCCAACAAAAGCTGATGCCATGGCTTCAGAATAACACACTATTTAAACGTTATTTAACTTATTAGAGACCGCTCTATTGAATAGAGCGGTTATTTCATTACCCACATTTGTGCAATCAAGTTTAAGAATATAATCCATCAACTACCGACTTTCGTTAATTGTATGAAAGGGGGGGGCGGCATTACATTAAACGTATAACACAAAGGAGGATCTCGATATGAGTACAACAGATTCATCAGCTGTTTCTAATCAAGTGCGAGTATGGGAGGAACAGGTTGAAATTCCCACTTACGGAACAGGCAAACCTGACAAAAACCCCATGTTTCTGGAGAAACGCGTGTACCAGGGGAGTTCCGGACGAGTCTACCCGCATCCAGTCATCGATAAAATCCTGGATGAGAAAAAATCCAAATCCTATTGCATGGCCATTCTTGAAAACGAATACATTCGCGTCGAAATTATGCCTGAAATTGGTGGGCGGATCTACCGCGCATTAGATAAAACAAACCACTATGATTTCGTGTATTACAATCGTGTTATCAAACCGGCTCTCGTTGGGCTTGCTGGCCCATGGATTTCAGGAGGTATCGAATTTAACTGGCCGCAGCATCATCGACCGAATACGTTTGGACCTGTACAGCACACGGCAACGGAGAATGAGGACGGCAGCGCAACCGTATGGGTTAGTGAGATTGATCGCATGTACGGCACAAAAGTAACTACCGGTTTTACATTGCATCCAGGTAAGGCCTATATCGAAATTAATGCGCAAATGTATAACCGGACCTCCGAGCCGCAAACGTTTTTGTGGTGGGCCAACCCGGCTGTGGCTGTCAATGATCATACACAGACCGTATTTCCACCTGATGTCACAGCAGTCTTTGACCACGGAAAAAGGGATGTATCCAAATTCCCGATTGCTACAGGGACTTATTACAAAATGGATTATTCCGAAGGCGTTGATATCTCCAGGTACAAAAATATCCCGGTCCCGACTTCTTATATGGCATATAAATCCGACTACGACTTTGTAGGCGGTTATGACCATGGCGTGCAAGCAGGATTGCTGCATGTAGCCAACCACCATATCTCCCCAGGCAAGAAGCAGTGGACGTGGGGCAACGGAGAGTTCGGCCAAGCCTGGGACCGAAGTCTGACGGATGAAGACGGACCCTACATCGAATTGATGACTGGCGTATTCACCGATAATCAACCTGATTTCACCTGGCTCCAGCCGTATGAAGAAAAGTCGTTTACCCAATATTTCATGCCGTACAAAAACATTGGTGTTGTAAAAAACGCTTCAATTGATGCAGCAGTCAATTTAGAAGTGGATGAACAGCTCCGAGTGGCGACGGTTATGGCCTATGCTACATCGGTCTTTGAAGGAGCAACCATAACATTGAAGGGGCGTAAGCGGACCTATGTCAATGATGTTGCCACCCTTTCTCCAGAATCAACCTATAGAACCATCATTACGTTGGACGATGAAGATCAACCGCATGACTTACTTGTCACAGTGCGAGATGCCAAGCAAAAGCTGCTCATCAGCTACAAGCCGGCGAAACCATCTATCGAACAGATTCCGGATGCGGCCAAACCGCTTCCTCTTCCAGAAGAACTCATGAGTACAGAACAGTTGTATCTTGCCGGCCTTCATTTGGAGCAGTACAGGCACGCTACGTTTGAACCGGAAAGCTATTACGAAGAAGGATTAAGAAGAGATGCTTCGGATATTCGTCTCAATATCGCTTATGGTACACTTCTGCTTCGAAGAGGGTATTTGGAGAAAGCGGAAACGCATTTCCGTAAGGCCATTGAGTCATTGACCTGGAGAAATCCCAATCCATATGACAGTGAAGCGTACTATCAACTTGGCTTGACACTCCGACTTCAGGAACGAAATGAAGAGGCTTTCAAAGCCTTTTATAAGGCAGTATGGTCTGCAGCATATCAGGATAGTGGCTACTACGCATTAAGCCAGATTACTTCCGAGCAGGGGGAGTTTATCGAAGCGCTGGATCTGGTAGAACGTGCATTGATTCGCAATACAAGAAACTACAAATCAAGGCTCGTAAAAACGGCGCTGCTTCGCAAGTTGGGTCGTTATGAGGAAGCTATTGTGTTTGCAGACGAAACGCTGACAATGGACATTGCGGATTTTGGTGCTAGATATGAGAAATTCATGAATCTCGAAGCCATCGGGAAAAACGAAGATGCTCATCTGGTGAAATCAGAACTCCGCCGGTTGTTGAGAGATGACGCGCATAATTACTTGAACCTGGCTTGGGATTATGCAGGAAGTGGTTTCTATGAGGAAGCTTCACGTCTATTAGAAGAAGTTTCATCCCATCCCGATGGACTGGCGTATCCTATGACTCATTACACACTTGCCCACGTCTATGACAAGATGGGACTCACTGATAAAGCTGAACATGAACGTCACCTTGGAGGGGCTGCTGCGCCAGATTACTGTTTCCCAAACAGCCTTTTTGATCTAAGTGTATTGCTTCATACCGTGCACAAAAATCCATCGGACAGTAAGGCCCATTATTATCTAGGTAACCTGTATTACGATAAAAAACGAGCGGAAGAGGCCATAAAGCACTGGGAGATTTCCATTAGCCTTGAACAACAATTCGCCACGGCTCACCGCAATCTTGCGCTGGCCTATTATAACAAACGTCATGATGCAAAGACATCATTGCAATCACTTCATCAGGCGTTTGCATGTGACAAGGATGATGCACGAGTTTTCTACGAGCTCGATCAGCTGCTTAAGAAAACGGGCGTTTCAGCACAAGAACGTTTAACGAAGCTTCAGGAACACATGCACTTGGTCGAACAACGCGACGATCTTTATCTCGAATATATTACACTGCTGAACACGCTAGGCAAACATAATGAAGCACTATCTTTATTATTAAGTCGCCGCTTTCATCCTTGGGAAGGCGGAGAGGGAAAAGCAACGGGACAATATACACTAGCTCTCGTTGAGCTTGCCAAGCAGGAGAATACACGTCAATCCTATCAAGAAGCCATTTTGCTGCTTCAACGGGCGCTTCAATATCCGGAAAATTTGGGTGAAGGCAAGCTTGAAGGCGCGCAGGAGAACAATATTCACTACGAGCTGGGCATGGCTTATCAGGGACTCGGACAGCGAGAAGAGGCTGTTTATCATTGGAGACTCGCTGCGGAGGGGGTGGAGGAACCAGCGAGTGCGATGTATTACAATGATCAGCCACCAGAGATGATATTCTATCAAGGCCTTGCATGGAATCAATTGAATCATTCAAAAGAAGCAAAGCGCCGATTTAACAAGCTGATCGACTACGCAGAACGACATCTGTTTGATGATGTGAAAATCGACTACTTTGCTGTATCCTTACCCGATTTTCTGGTATTTGAGGATGATTTGAATAAGCGGAATCAAACCCACTGCTTGTTTATGCTTGGTCTTGGGTTACTGGGTCTTGGGAACAAAGAAGAGGCCAAAAACCGATTTAATGAAGCGTTACAGCTGGAGCCTAACCACCAGGGAGCGCGAATTCACTTGGAATTATGTTAAAGCATATAGGGATAAAAACTCATGGGCAGCAGAGTTAATCTTAAGGAATCCGGGACAACAAGTTCCGGATTTTTCTTGTTTCCAAGAAACTTGGAGTGAATGAGGTTGTGAATTCATTTACTTACTGCGTGTAAAACTGGTTCATATCTGGTATAATAAAAATAATAATCAGGAAATACAATGAAAATATAGGTAAAATATAAAAAAAGATGAAGAGGATAGGTGGAACGGCCCATGGCGAAAATAGATCGTCATACTTTTCAGACCAGAACCAGACATATGTCTGCCGACCTGAAGCAAAAAATTAACTCCGGCTCTTACAGCCCGGGAGAATTTCTGCCTTCTGAGTTGGCACTAACAGAACAGTACAATTTAAGTAAAAACTCCGTGAGATACGTACTGGATGAGCTTGTACAGGATGGATTGATCGTTAAAATCCCCAGGGTGGGCACGCAGGTGGCAAAGCCAGCTTCGCGGGAAACCATTCGTTTTGGTGTATATCCCTCACTTTATAAAGAAGCAGGGATGGAGGAACTCATTAAGCGATTCCACGAGAAACACCCACATATTCATGTGGAGACCATTGAGCTTCCTTATATGAATTCAGACAGTATCGCCAATCTTGTCAAATTAGGGATTGTCGATGCGTTAACCATCAACTTGCAGGATATGTACCAATTCCAAGAAAAAAAGTACCTTGATTTGTTGGTCGACCAGGATCGAGACGATACAATTTACCCTTTTCTGACAACATATTTTGAGAAGGAATCGGGTGTTTTGGCAGCACAGCCTTTCATATATTCACCTGTTATTCTGTGTTACAACAAGGAGCATCTGAGAGAGAAGAGACTGGGGGAACCCAATAGTAGCTGGAGCTGGGATGAACTGGCGGCGCTGCTCAGAGAACTTAAGGCGCCTCATCGCTACAGTATCGCTTTTCAGTTATTCTCCATGAATCGGTGGCCGATTTTTTGGATGCAAAATGAGGACGATCTATCTTCGACGGATCCCAGTCCAGCTCAGAACGGAACTAGCTTTCCTACAGAAGGATTAAGATGGCTGAGGGATCTTGTGACAGAGGAAGGCATATTTCCGCTTGCCTTGGCACAAGGTGAATTTGAAGCCGAGAAGTTGTTTAAGAAGCAGAAGATATCCGTCATGCTAACCACATATTACATGCTGAATGAGCTAAAAAATGCGGATTTTTCCTATGATATCGCACAGTTACCACATTTTAAGAATGATAGGACACTTCTTCTGTCAACAGCCATTGCTCTCAGTGCAGAATCGAGCCAAAAGGACACGGCAGCCTGCTTTGTGAATTATCTCCATTCAGATGAGGCACAGACCTATATTAGGCAGCAGACCTACAGTCTACCTGCAAGCAGATATATAACGGAAACATGTTCAGTGGAGCTTAAAAACAAACCGTCCAGGTTGGAGCTTCACCGTGACTATAGTTCGAAATACATGACGTATCGGGACCTGTCGATTTCCATGCAAACTCAGATTCGTTTCGGAGAAAGCCTGAAGCAGTACATGTCTTATCTAATGGATGAAGAGGGACTTGCTGAAGTATTGCTTCCGTCTAAAAGCCTCAAGTTATAAAATACGAATAGAAGCTTTAAAAAGGCACTGCCATCAGGTAGTGCTTTTTTTATTTTATATGAACTACAAAAGAACCAGTTGACAGAAAACGTGCCGTATGCTAATTTCTTATTGAAAATAAGAACCACATATGATCCAACTATGAAAGTTAATAGGGAGAGGTGACCGTATTCGGATGAAGACCGTGGCTGAATTGGAAGCAAAGCTTTCGGAGGCATCAGATCGGCTAATCAATGACTTACATAAAGTGGATGGGGATCTTCTTATCTTGGGCGCAGGCGGGAAGATGGGCCCAAGTCTTGCGAGATTGGCCGCACAAGCCATCAGAGCGGGAGGAATGAACAAGAAGGTGACTGCTGTATCCCGGTTTCAGAATCAGGAGGTGAAGAACGATCTTGAAAGCGCTGGAATTAAGACGATTTCCTGCAATCTTTTGGACGATCAAGAGTTCATGCAGCTGCCTGCAGCGGACAACATCATATATATGGCTGGCAACAAGTTTGGTACAACGGGCAGAGAGTATTATACATGGGCAATGAATACGTATTTGCCGGGAAAAGTGGCAGAAAAGTATAAAGATTCGCGTATCGTCGTTTTTTCTTCCGGGAACGTGTATCCCTTTTCCCCGGTGGCTCTCGGCGGAGTAGATGAATCAGTACCCCCAGAACCTCTCGGCGAATATGCACAATCCACTCTGGGGAGAGAGCGAATGTTTGAATACTTCTCTCATAAGTATGGCACGCCGATGCTGCTGTACCGCTTGAACTATGCCATTGATTTACGTTATGGGGTGCTGCTCGAAATTGCCCAAAAGGTCCATGAAGGCAAGTCAGTATCACTTACGATGGGGCATGCCAATGTGATATGGCAGGGAGATGCCAATGAGATTGCCTTAAGGAGCCTGCTTAAGTGCCAAAGTCCTCCCGAAATTTTGAATGTGACTGGACCTGAAACCATGTCCGTACGCTGGGCAGCGCAGCAGTTTGCCAAAAGATTTGGTGTTACCGCATCGTTTGAGGGAAGTGAATCCGAATCGGCTCTACTCAGCAATGCAGCTAAGGCGTTTCGCGAATTTGGTTATCCGAGAGTAGGCTTGCTGGAGATGATCGATTTCATTGCTGAATGGGTTGAATCCGGCGGACCTACGTGGAACAAACCAACCCACTTTACGGAGAGGAAGGGGAGGTTCTGAATGCACAAAAAACAAGCTTCACTTACACCGGAACTGGCAGCTGCATTCCATGAAGGGTTGGTCATCCCCGCTCATCCGCTTGCTTTAAATGAACGCAGAGAGCTGGATGAAGTCTATCAGCGGGTGCTGACAAAGTACTACATTGCATCAGGAGCTGGCGGAATTGCAGTTGGTGTGCATTCCACCCAATTTGAGATTCGGGATCCCAAGGTTAACCTCTATGAACGGGTGCTCCGCTTGGCGGCAGAGGAAACGGAGCAAGCTCGCCTGCAGCGGCCCTTCATCAAGGTGGCGGGCGTTTGCGGGGATAGTGAACAGGCGACGGAAGAAGCCCGGATTAGTAAATCCCTCGGATATGATGCGGTACTGCTGAGTATGGGTGGACTTCATGATTGGAGTGAGCAGGACCTACTTCGGCATACGGAAAAGATAGCCGAAATGATGTCGGTCATCGGATTTTATCTTCAGCCTTCTGTTGGTGGCCGCTGGCTAAGCTTCGACTTTTGGCGGGCCTTTGCTGAAATTGATAATGTCATCGCCATCAAAATAGCTCCTTTTAACCGATATCAAACGATTGATGTTGTCCGAGCGGTTTGCTGCTCAAGCCGCCGCAATGAAATTGCACTGTACACAGGGAATGATGACAACATCCTGATGGATCTACTTACAACTTTTCGGTTCGAAACGGAAGAAGGTACCATGGAAAAAGATATCGTTGGCGGGCTGCTGGGTCACTTCGCTGTCTGGACACATCAAGCGGTCCAGCTGCTGGAAGAAGTGAAACGTCTCCGCAAGCCCAAGGGATCACCGTTGTCACGGGACTTGCTCACGCGAAACGTGGAGATTACAGATACCAATGCCGCTTTTTTTGATCCTGCCCATCAGTTTGCTGGCTGTATACCGGGGATACACGAGGTTCTTCGAAGGCAGGGTCTCTTGAGAGGAATTTGGTGCTTGAATCCGCAGGAGACCTTATCCGACGGGCAAAAAGAGGAAATCGATCGTGTATACCGCCAGTATCCTCACCTGAATGATGATGATTTTGTGAAGCAGCATCTGGATGAGTGGCTTAGGATAGCTGCGCTTTCCCAGTCATGAATGTCGGAATCATCGGCCTTGACAGCTCTCATGCCCTGGCATTCACCCGTATTCTTCACGAAAGTCAGGAGACTCTTTTTGCAGATGTGACTGTGACGGCTGCATATGCGGGCGGATCTCCGGATTTTGCACTCAGCATCACCCGTGTGAACACTTTTGCCGGCCGGATGATAAAAGAATACGGAGTGAGACTGATGCCCACGATGCAGCAAGTAGCAGAAAACACCGATGCCATCCTTATCTTGAGTGCCGACGGAAGGATACATCTGAATCAGTTCAAGGCGATCTGTTCTTACCGAAAACCCGTATTTATCGATAAACCTTTTGCTTTGTCTTCAGCAGACGCAGGTGAAATCATCAGACTCGCAGAAGAGTTTCAAATCCCGTTAATGAGTGCTTCAAGCTTGCGTTATGCCGAAGTCTTGACTGAATGCACAAGAGGAGACATCCTGGGGGCGGACGTGTACGGCCCGATGCACATCGAATCTACGCAGGGACATTATTTTTGGTACGGCATCCATTCGGCAGAACTACTCTTTCAAGTCATGGGCCCTGGATGCAGGGAAGTGACCGCATTCTCTACCGATCATGGCGATCTCATTACTGGAACCTGGAAAGAGGGGAGGATGGGAGCGATCCGCGGAATTCGACATGGCCCAGAGAACTTTGGAATAACGCTGCACACCAGAAACGCTAACCAGCATATCTCGCTTGAACCGAGCTACAAAGAGCTCCTGAAGTCGGTCATGAATTGGCTCAAAAACGGTGTGTGCACCGTGCATCCTTCCGAAACGCGGGAAGTTATCCGGTTTTTGGAGTGCGCAGAGCAAAGTCGTCTACAAAAATGCACCATCCTCATGGAAATGTGATCAAACCTTATACGTGCTTGACTCCTTGCTCTAGTGAATCAGATCCACCTATCTGAAGGAGGAATGTTTGATGAAGCTGAAAAAGAGGATTTCCATACTACTTGCGATCACACTGTTGACCTCAATCCTTGCCGCATGCAGCAGCGGTACAGACAAAGGCGGTTCGACCGCCCTACCGCCCCAGGAACCCGGACAGTACGGTGATACAGGGGGGCTCACTTTGCCTCTTGTTGATGAGCCGACAACCATCACGTACATGCTGCCAAGCAATGCAAAAGACCTTGGCCCGAGCAAACTGGTTGTCCAGGAGCTTGAAAAACGGACCGGTATTAAAGTGAACTTCCAAACGTACTCCCCACAAACCTACCAGGATAAATTAAAAGTCATTGTGGCATCCGGTAAGCTGCCGGACATTTTTACAGGGCTAAAACCGGCTGAACTCAAGAAAATCGGCAAACAAAACGGTGTCGTTGCCATCAATGAATACGCAGATCAGCTCCCTAACTTCAAAAAGCTATATATGGAAGAAAACGACTGGGTCATCAAATCTTTCGGCGATGAAGCCGGCAATATATATACCTGGCCTATCTACAATCTCAATCGCAAAGTCAATCACGGATTCATGTTCAGGAAGGATATTTTTGATGAGCTTGGTATCAAGGAATGGACGAACACAAACGAGTTTTATGAAGCTCTGAAAAAAGTAAAAGAAGCTTATCCCGATTCTTACCCTTATGCTTCCAAGAGCTTGGCTAATATCTTTAGAGATTGGGCCTTCGGCTGGGGACTCGGCAATACGGATCAGTACCCTGCCTATTACGATGAAAAAGACGGCACATGGAAGTACGCCGCAGTACAGCAAGAGCATAAGGACATGCTTGATTTCATGAAGAAGCTGTACAACGAAAAACTGCTTGATCCAGAATTTTTGACGGATACGCAGGATTCCTGGACGACCAAGATGACAACAGACCAATCGTTTGTCACGTTTGACTGGATTGGGCGCCTGGATCTCTTTTACAACCAGATCAAAGAGCAAAATCCAGACTATGACCTCAGGTATGCCAATCCCGTGGGACCGACCGGCAATATTAGAACACTGCCCGAGGTTTCAGATTTCAGCGTTGCCGTTGCCAAAAACAAAAATACAGAAACCTCGCTTAAACTGCTCGATTATCTGACCAGCCCATCCGGGAGCGAGTTAATGACGATCGGAGTGGAAACGGTGAACTTCGAATGGGGCGAGGACGGATATCCGGTGTACCCTGAACTAAAGGATCTTCCCCTTGTGGATATAACCGTGCTCGAAGATCGTTATGCCATGTGGCTCGAAGGAGCTTATCTAAGACCGGACCATCGAAGCATCTATTATCGTTTCTCGGAGAAAGAACAGGAGGCGCAGGATAAAATCGTGAAAGAGGAGCGTTTTGAGCCCCTTGATCCGATACTTAATTTTACGGACGACGAAACCTCCAAGATTGCCGAGCTGCAGACATCACTGCAAAAAGCAGCTGAAGAATTCAACTCCAAATATATTCTTGACGCCGGCTACGGAGATGCCGAGTGGGAGAATTTCAGAGGTCAGATCAGCAAAGGCGGTGTGGAGGAACTGATGGCAATCTATAATGAAGCTCAAAAAAGATATGACGAATCCAAATAAATGAGCTTAAGACATGATTGAACTGGAGGAGGCGATGCTTCGAACGTTTCCTCCTTAGGGAAAAAGGTATTGGAGGCGATAATCTTATGGCAGACATCGGCACGGAACATTCGGCAGCTTACCATAAAGAACTGCGAAAGAAGAGCTTCAGAGGTCGGCTTAAACAGACGTGGAATCATATTAAGCGCGACAGGCAGCTGCTTCTGCTGTTTCTTCCTTGCATCCTATTTTATGTCATCTTTCGTTACGGGCCCCTATATGGATTGATTATTGCCTTCAAAGACTACAGTGTGTTTACAGGAGTGCTTGGCAGTGAATGGGTCGGACTGGAGCATTTCATCAAATTCTTTACGAACCAGGATTTTTGGCTGCTTTTCCGGAACACGCTGCTCTTGGGATTATATACGCTTATTTTCGGCTTTCCCTTTCCCATCATGCTCGCCCTTCTGCTGAACGAAGTCAGAACCAAATGGTTTAAAAAATCGGTTCAAACCTTCAGTTATTTGCCTGCCTTTTTGTCCGTGGTCATTATCAGCAGCATGATTATCGATTTTCTCTCCCCAAACCATGGTATTTTGAATCAAATGCTGGCTGCACTTGGTTTTGAGAAAAAATACTTTCTCGTAGATCCGGGCTGGTTCCGTCCGATCTATGTCATTTCGGAAATATGGGCGAACGCAGGATACGAATCCATCATTTATCTGGCAGCCATTGCGGGAATTAGTCCTACGCTTTATGAAGCAGCCAAGGTGGACGGTGCCAGTCGTTTCCATACGATCCGCCATATTACGCTTCCTGGATTGTTTCCCACGATGCTTATCATGTTCATCTTGAAAATGGGCTCCATGATTCGCGTCGGTTATGAGAAAGTGCTTCTGCTCTATAATCCGATGACCTATGACGTTGCAGACGTATTTTCAACGTATGTATACCGCAAAGGACTGCTTGAATCCAATTACAGTTATGCAGCCGCAGTAGGATTATTCGAAGCGCTCGTGGCAATGGTGATGCTGCTGTCCGCCAATGCGATCAGCAAACGGCTGGGAGGTAATGGCTTATGGTAGGTGAGCGCAAAATATCGGTTTTTAGTGTCATGAATTCGCTGATCCTCTGTCTTGTTGCTGTAGCTACACTTTATCCCATCGTGTACATTACGGCTGTTTCTTTAAGTGATACTGCAGCGGTCGTTCAAGGTAGGGTGTTTCTTTTTCCGAAAGGGCTGAACCTTGAGGCTTATATCGAGGTGCTTAAAAATGACACGATTCCAAGAGCCTACCTGAATTCTATTTTTTATACGGCATTCGGTACGTTTGTGAATTTACTCTTTACGGCTGTAGCTGCATATCCTTTGTCGCAAAAAGGATTTTTCGGACGCAAGTTTTTTATGATGGCCATTGTCCTCACCATGTTTTTGAATCCCGGCATTATTCCCACGTATGTGGTCGTGCAGCAGCTGGGGTTAACAGATTCGGTTTGGGCACTCGTACTTCCCAATGCCATCTGGACAATGGAACTGATCATTCTTAAAAGCTTTTACGAAAACATGTCTTCCCAGATACGCGAAGCAGCCCTGATCGACGGAGCTTCCGAATACCGGATTCTGTTTAACATTGTCATTCCCTTATCCAAGCCTGCGCTTGCTTCCATCGGACTTTTTTATTTCATGGGCCACTGGAACAGTTTTTTCCTACCGCTGATTTACTTGAACGATCCGGATAAATATCCTTTGCAGGTCGTGCTGCGGGATATGTTAATCTACAGCGCAGAAAACGACGCGGGACTTGTGGATCGTTCAGCCCTTGCCCCACAGTCTATTAAAAATGCAACCATCGTACTTTCGATGATCCCCGTTTTGCTCATGTATCCGTTTGCCCAGAAGTATTTCGCTAAAGGGGTGATGCTCGGTTCGGAAAAAGGCTAAATCGACTGAAGGAGGAGCCGTATCTAATGAAAATCGTTGCTGCAAAGGAAGGGAAGGTCACGATACTGCAAGCGGATATACCCGAACTGAACAAACGACATGTGCAAGTGAGGACCGAATATTCTGGCATTAGTCCTGGTACGGAAATGAGTGCGATTAAAAGATCAGGCGTATCCCCGGTATACCTTGGCTATAGCGCTGTTGGGATTGTGGAAAAAACGGGAAGTGAAGTCAGAGATATTATACCGGGAGACCGGGTAGCTTGTTATGGTGTGCCTTATGTAAGGCATGCTGAACTCATTTCGGTACCGACCAATCTGGTAACCAAAGTACCTCAACATGTCAAACCAGAGGAGGCCGCATTTACGGGGCTCGGAGCCATCGCCATACATGCGCTTCGGACGGCTGACGTGAGATTCGGCGACAAGGTGCTTGTTGTTGGACTGGGCATTCTCGGTAATCTTGTGGCCCAAATCGCCGCTGCTGGTGCATGTCACACGGCTGCATACGATCTGAGCAAAGCACGGGTTCAGCTGCTTCAGGAGCAGATGGGCATTCAAGCAGGCTTTTCAACTGAAGAGGAAGTGGAGCGTTTTGTGATGAACGAAACGGGAGGTTTAGGATTTGATTCCATCCTCTTATGTGCTGGCGGGCCTGGAGAAGTGCTGATCAACAAGTCACTTGAGTGGCTTCGTGATCGGGGAAAAGTCGTGATTGTTGGTGATTTGTCTATGGAGTTTTCTAGAGATTTGATGTTTCGCAAAGAAGCCCAGGTACTTATCTCTAGAGCAGGCGGACCTGGAAGGTACGATCTGCAGTACGAGCAGCACAATCAGGATTATCCCATCGGTTTCGTGCGGTGGACAGAAGGAAGAAATATGGACGAATACGTCAGGCTGCTTGCTGATAAGCGAATTACGGTAAGTCCTGCCATCACGCATATGTATGCCTTGGATGAAGCATCTGAAGCTTATGAAAATTATCAATCTGATTCGGCTCAAGGGGCACTTGCCACGTTGATCAAGTATTTTTAATGCATGAAGAAGGGGAGATGTGTGATGAAAAAGCCTTTTTTCAACCTGATCATCATGTTCATGAGTTGTTTACTTGTTATTGTGATGTTTCCCGTGCAGTCTGCTCCTGCCCAAGCAGAGGAATCCAGGCTTACTCAAAAAAACTTCGGCGACCCTGAAGAACTGCTTGTTCCCAACAATTACACGGTAGCTGTCTTTAACGGAACTGTAGGCTATGAGGATGGAAAACCAGTCATGTATGCCACGAGTAAAGGCAAGCCTGGCTTCCTGAATGTGATTGACCTCGAAGAGTACAAACTGCTTCGTACGATTTCACTTGGGCCATCGGAAAGCTCCTGGGCGCATACTGTTGCGCCGAACGGTACGCTTTATGTGGCTGCCGAAGGATCGGGTGCACGATTATGGGAGTATTCGCCAGTCACCCATCAGGCTGTTCAAGTGGCTCAATTCGAAGGACAGTCTGTCTCTAATAGTATCACGACGGATGAACAGGGTAGAGTGTATGTGGGGACTTATCCGGGCGGAAAGGTTTGGCAGTATGATCCTGTGACCAAGCAAGTGAGGGATTATGGCCGTGTTATCGGTGCGCTTGATCAGGAGTATGTTCGCTCCATTGCTTACCAGGGGGGATATATTTATGCCGGTACAGCCCATGAACAGATCGTGCGTGTGGATTTGGCTACGGGTGAAAAAACGAATATTGCCGCTTCGCTTACCGTCAAAAACGATACAGTATACGATTTGAGTACGATCGATAACCGTTATTTGTTCGCGCGTTATACGGATGGAAGTGGTGTACCGGGTGAGGGTTATATTTACGATACTACAACAGGAAGCTGGCTTGATGTGGAGCTCCAGCAGGTAACCGGTCTTCACGCAGCTGACTCTGTGGATGGAAAGCTGTATTATATGTCCGAGAAAAAACTGAAAACCTTTGACCTCGCGACACATCAGGTAGAGGAAACCGGCATGACCTATGAGAGTGGGTTCAGAGGGGCGGATTGGGTAGAGTTTCAGAACAATCCCGAGCTGCCGGGAAAAACGCTCGTTACGGTACGATATGACGGTGGAGTTGCCATGCTCAATATCGATACCCAAAAAGTCATTGTACAGCCGCCGATTATTCCGGGATTGCCGGGAGTCGTCAATCGTCTCCAAAGTGTTTCCGATACACAGCTTATAACAACGGGTTCTCAAGCCAGATCTTCGTTAGTTGACTTAGAGACCATGACGACAAAACCTTTCAGCATTGGTCAAGCGGACAGTGTATATCCAATTGGAAATAAAGTCTATATGGGAGTCTACCCGGAAGGTGGCTTGTACGTTTATGATCTGAATCAAGAACCGGGAAGCACAAATCCGCAGCGTCTCGCTGTACTCGGGAACGATCAGGAACGTCTTGTGCATATGTCTGAAGGGGACGGTAAACTGTTTATTTCGACCATCTCAGGATACGGGACGCTGGGAGGATCGCTTACAGTCCATGATACCGCTACAGGTGAAACCAAAGTCCATCGAAATGTAGTTCAGAATCAGAGTGTGCTTAGTACCGCTTATGTAGACGGGAAAGTTTTTGGATCTACGACCATCAGAGGAGGACTGGGCTCCACGCCGAGCGAGCAGGAGGCCAAAATTTTTGTGTGGGATGTTCAAAATGAGCAAAAAATAACGGAGTTTACGTTGGATATTCCCGAACTTGTCGATCCGATTTTCATTGGGGACCTGTCTCTCGGGCCGGATGGATTGATCTGGGGAGCATCCTACGAATATATATTTGCAATCGATCCGGATACGTACCAACTTGTAAAATATAAAAAGATTTATCCGAAGCTCTATTACACCCAGTGGCATCATCATCCGATGCGTTGGTCGGAAGACGGACTTTTGTATGTCCTGTTTAACAACAAGCTGACAGTGATTGATCCCGAAACACTGGATTTCAGAACATTAACGGATGCTTCGAGATTTGATCTTGGGATGGATGGGGACCTGTATTTCACAGATCTCGCAACCAATACGGTTCTGTATCGAATCCAAATTGATGGTGAGATTGTGGCCGAACCGCCGGGGCTCCCTTTACCGGTAAATAATGCCGGGTTGGAGCAGCCAGAAGAGAGCGGAAAGCTGCCGGGCTGGACTTCACTGTTTGCAACAAGTGGGGATGTTAAATTTGAGCGTAGCAGCAACAAGAGTTACGCAGGTGATTACAGCCTGAAAACAACGGATCTTATTCGTACTGGCTCCGTTGCAGTGCAAAGCGATCCAATCGCATTAGTGCCTGGAGAGGAGTATACCGCAAGTACTCAAATATATATTGAGTCAGGCCAGCCTGGTTTCATGTTCCGATTTTATAATGCAGAAGGGCACAGCTTGTCTACTTTGGAAACGCATCTGGATGAATCGCGACTTCACCAATGGCAAAAAGTAACTCTCCGCGGTACGGCACCGGAAGGAACGGCTTATGCCAGACTAATTGCGGTAACCAGCCGCTATAATATCTCCACAGCTTACTATGACGATTTTTCCGTAACGGTTAAAGATAATACGGCTCCCTTAACTGAAGCTGCGTTTAATCCGCAGGCAAATGAGCAGGGTTGGCACCATGAAGATGTTTCGATTACTCTAAAATCGGAAGGAGCAAGCTCTATCTTTTTCGAAACTACGGGGGCTGAGGAAATCAATCAGCGTGAGACCGAAGGTGGTACCACTGAGTTTACCGTACGCGAAGAAGGAGTGACGGCCGTAACTTATTGGTCGGCATCGGCTTATGGTGTGCCCCGGGTACCCTCTACTACCGAAGTTAAGATTGACAAAACGGCTCCTATCATCGAATTTTCAGGGAATTCCGTCTACGAGCTGGATGAGGAAGTGCGGATCGAATGCTCCGCTCAGGATGCATTATCAGGTGTAGCTAAAAGTGATTGTGATGCTGTGCTTGCGGATCGCCACGCCTATTTGAATGGTGTTGGGGAGCATTTGGTCCATGCTTCCGCCCATGATATCGCTGGGAACGCTACGAATTCTTCTTTTTCTTATGAGGTGATCCTTACCTATAAAGGTATGGCAGGACTTATCGACAAGTTTCTCGCTAATGATCAAGAGCTGGCTGATAGACTAAAGGAACAATTGACCAAAGTAGAAAGAGCCGATGAATCAGGTAATGAGGGAGGAAAAAAAGGCGCAATCAACGGATTTGTCCATCAAGTGCAAGCCAAGATTGGCAAAGGATTAGCTCAAGAAGATGCAGAGGTTTTGATACAGTTCGGGTCACAAATGTAATCTTTATTTGACCATTGAAGCAGCCCATCCATCTTTTCAAGTGGAAATGATGACTACTTAAGTTATTTAAAATGGAAATATCTATTAGACGATGCTCATATTTTTTCAATGATTTATGATAAACTAAATGATAGCAATTGGAACTCATGGGCTGATCCGCTTGCATCCAACATTGTTTTTCCTTCCAAAGTAGCAATGAACCGGGCTATTATGCTACAAATCACAGACAAATTGTTCATAGAGGCAGCCAAGGCGGGAGAACTTTTTCTTGCGAAATCTAGCTGAGCATCCAGCAGAGTGATTAGGTCATGTCATATTCACTGTAGGGCAGTTCCAGTCATGCGGCTTTTTTTGAAAAATTATCGTAAGAAAAATGGCAGCCGACCAACATGATCGGCTGTCTTTTTATTGAGCTAAGGGCAGTTTAGATGAATGAAACTTTGGAAGTGAAAACTAGGGAGGATTCTTGAGATGCGGCTTCTTTCCATTTTTGTGCAGTACTATCCATTACCTTATACCTGCTCTATAGACTTGTCCGTCTTCGTCAGCTTATTGCATATGGTTGTACTCTAAGCCATCTATCATTTAGTCCATTTTAATCTTTGATGAAGTAATCCATCGGAATCTTTATTTTCTCCCACGACAAAATCAGTCATATGGTACGTTAGATATTGTTCGTACTTGCTTTCGGTTTTGAGCAGGAGCTCATGAACGTTATAAATACCTACAGGAATATCATCCAGTATTAGGCTGGCCAAGGCAGCATAAATGCCGCATGCGACTTGAAAATACGTGGCATTTGTTTTGTACTGAGCATAAATGCTACTACTTTTCATCGAATTATACATAAACTTTTCATGATCCTCGTAAACCAAAAGAACTCCAACGAGGTCAGCCCCTTCAACCTCCCCTTTGTCTGGATCAATTATGCGCTGGTTCCAATTCCATAAATCGTCTACTCGATCTAAATGGTTTCGAATTAAATTCGTTGTATACTCACTAACACGATAAATAAATCCAATCTGCATATCAAACAACTCACCTAGTGTTAGCACTTCTTCATGCGGCATCAGACATCCGTAAAATTCCTTGTCTCCTAACCTTACTTTGTATTCCATTGAATAGACCTGTTCATAAAAATAATGAGGCAAATGATTATGAACAAACATCGGATAGCTTAATATGGCTTCATCCAGGAAACATTCGACTGACCAAGAAGTATAAATGGTGTTAGGTTCAATTAATGTTTGGTCTGCAAAAAAGGAGGTATCATGCTCAACAATGTAGCAGGCTAAAGGTTTTTTATCTGGATTTTCTTGCATCAGTTTTATAGCCATCCATTGTACGACGCCAGGATTCATACCTGAGCATGTAATGGCGGTTGTATGGGTGAAATCAGTTTTTCTAGTTTGATATTTAATATTTCGCTCTGCAAGGGGAAACCCGTGCATGCTCTCGTTATTATCCACCTCCTCATTCTCAAGGGCAGAATTAACATATAATATGCCTAGTTCGTTACAGCAGTTAAGCATCTCGATCGTATCGGCCCATGATACATCAATGACTACTTTTGTGTTTGTTTTAGTAAGGTGCTTTCGGAAGTCGCTGACTTTTTTAAGATCTAACTGGTTGATTTTGATTTGTTTCGAAAGATGGGGGCAGAGTTGATCATAATATGCTTTATCCTTTTGGTTCATATCAATGAGGTGGAATTGTGATTGGTTAATGATAGAGTGCATAGGGTCATTTTTATCTTGAACGGATTGATTAAGAATGGCTAATACCGCTTTAGCCGCACCTCCGCTGCTGCCTAGTATCGTAATGGAAGGAGAGATTATACAATCCAGCATCTTATCACTTCCTTCATAGTTATTCATGTTTATGTATTAATATATGATTCTACTAATCGCAACGATCGTGCTTCTACCTATTAATAGATGAGAAATAATAGATTAGAGGGACAGCTAATTAGCTGAACAGGATGTATGGGAAACCTTATCATAATCGCGTTGAATTAATGGGTAGGACAGTTTAATGAAATAAAAGGGATCACAATTACTCGCATGGAAATAATAATAGTCAAAGTAGATTGTTAAATGGAGGGTGAATATGTTTCTCATTACTAATCCTAAAGTTTCTGGATTTACGCCCCAGTGGTCACAATTTAGAGGATTCTCAATTCTATTTGATAATCCATCAGACCGATTATTTCCCTTAGATGAAAGTAGAGAGCTGAGGTTACTTAGTTGTGATATTGAAACTGAAGAATTAAGATTATACAAAAGTTTATATCAAACTCTTACAATATTCACAGAATTGAACAATACATATCTGTTTTGCCCTTTACCTTCCCATTCTTATCATGTGACGCTTTGGGATGGAATTAATGAAGCCAACGTTCAAGCTGTCTCACGCCAACATAGGTTCAAAGCCGAAGATCTGCTTGAAGGTTTACCGCATTCCTTTCTGAGAGAAAATGAGTTTCTCTGTATCGAAAACCAGCCGCTAAATATCAACATGAAAGAACCCATTACATTTCAATTTGATAGACTCCTAAAGTGGGGGAATTCTGTGCTAGTAGCAAGTCTAAAACCTGCGAATTCTCATTCTCAAGCCATCTTACATAAGATTGAAAAAGAAAGAAAATACCTTATTGAAGAGTATAAGGGACATTTCGGATTAGAAACGTGCGGATATTCCTATACACCTCACATCTCTCTAGGGTATTTCGCTAATAAAGAATTGGCTGAATTGACTACCTCCATGATTGATTCTTGGAATGAACATTTTTTAACAAACACCAAGGGACAAACCATTACATTTACTAGCAACAGTCTGTACGGTTTCAATCAAATGTCTACTTTCTTCAAAAAAGCTGTAAGAAATTAGTTGAAACAGCATTCAAATCCTCATTTTGGGAAAAATAAAATATCCCAACTATGAGGTGATTGCATTTGATAAAAATAATTTTGACGTTCGTTTTAGCCCTTGGGTTAGCTTCGCTAATAGAAACCCCAGCTTCGGGCGAAGACACTCTGCCAGCAACAAATACAACGCCATGCACGTTAATTCAACAGGCATTGATAGTTGAATTGAATCCTCAAATAATGAGTGCTCTTCGTCAAAAGTACCAAGACAACTTTTTGTACTCGAATGTCCATGTGTTACCGATCCAAGGCTCAGACACTCTGCAGATAGAATTTATTTTAGAAATGACGGTGATGAAAGGAGAGCAGCCAGAAACAGTTCAAATGTCGTTTCGACGAGATGGTCTTAATGGATATAGGGTAGATGATATAGCTAATAAGCTGAATTAAGAAGTTCCAAGCGACTAGGAGTGAAGCTATGAAATTATTACTAACTTCTGCGGGCCGTTAATAACAAAAGCATACGCGACGCGTTAGTGGACATGTTGGACAAGCCGATCGCCGACTCCAACGCACTGTGTATTCCCACCGCAATGTATGGACACCCCTGGGTCGGACCTGGCGTCAATACCTGGGAGTCCATCAGCGGGAAATCCGAGGACCCCATGGTTAACCTGGGCCGGAAGTCTGTTGGTGTGTTAGAGCTCACCGCGCTGCCAAGCATCAGTAAAGACCGCTGGGTGCCGCTGGTTCAGGAAATAGACGTCCTGCTGGTGGCGGGCGGCGACGCCTTCTTCCTGAACCACTGGATGCGGCAGGTCCGGACTGACAGACCTCTTTCCATCGCTGCAGGCAGTTTATGTGGGAATGAGCGCGGGTAGTATGGAGATGGCACCCAACATTGGGGGGATACTTTGTTGGCTGGATTCCACCCGGCGGTGGTGATGCGTCACTGGGTCTGGTTGACTTTGCAATTTTTCGCATCTTGATCATGAAATGCTTCCAGAAAACACCATGGCTGCTGCTGAAAGATGGGCCGCTGGCATTCAAGGGCCTACATATGCGATTGATGATCAAACCGCCATCAAAGTGATCGATGGAACAGTAGAAGTTGTTTCCGAAGGGCATTGGAGGCATTTTACGTTATGATATTCACGCTGTTGGTGACATAAGTAAGTTTCATGAATTGATTTGTGAAGGAAGTGAGATCAACGTAGCTTAGTCGTATCCAAGAAGAGCATTCAATACATAGGATAGAAAATAACAAATACAGGAGTTTGACTTTCATTTTACTATATCGTATTATTCTAATATAACGATACGGAGGGGGATTACGTTTGGATAAACTCGAATTTAACGATAGCGGTGATTTGAAGCAGTTTGAGGAACCTGCTAACTTACTGAAGGCCCTTTCCCATCCTATACGCCTGTGCATTGTGCGTGGGTTGATGCGTAAAAAGAAATGTAATGTTTCCTATATGCAGGAGTGTCTGGATCTGCCGCAATCAACCGTTTCCCAGCATTTACAGAAGCTGCGCAGTGCAGGAATTGTTGATACGGAGCGAAATGGCCTCGAAGTGAATTATATACTTGCAAACCAACGTATTGAACAGATTATAACTGTTTTATTTGGAGAGGATGAATGTGAATCATGAGTAAGAAAGTAGTCATTGTTGGTGGAGTAGCGGGCGGTGCGTCAGCAGCAGCCCGCCTACGCCGGCTGGATGAACATGCGGAAATAGTCATATTTGAAAAGGGTCCCTACATTTCATTCGCCAACTGCGGCTTACCTTATTATGTAGGCGGAACGATTGCTGAGCGTGACCGTTTGTTAGTACAAACACCTAAAGGAATGGCAGATCGCTTCCGAATTGATGTACGTACACAGAGTGAGGTCATATCCATCAACCCCCAGCATCAAACGATTCTAGTGAACAGCGAGGAGCTCGGTCAATACGAAGAAACCTATGACGAGTTGATTCTGTCTCCCGGTGCACGTCCGATGCTCCCTGATTTGCCGGGTATAGATAATCCATTGATTTATACAGTGCGTAACATTCCAGATATTGATCGAATCAAAGATGCAATAAGTGCATCTAACAACGAATCAGCAATCGTTATTGGTGGTGGATTTATTGGTGTTGAAATGGCAGAAAATTTGAGGGAAGCTGGACTACATGTAACGCTGGTTGAGGGTAACGAACAAGTGCTCACTCCATTTGATCCTGAACTCGCAGCTTCACTGGCACAAGAAATGGAGCAGCATGGTGTTAATTTGCAGTTTTCCAAGCGTGTAAAGGGTTTTCGTTCACTGGAGCATGGCATCGGGGTCGAGCTTGCAGATGGTCACATTTTAAAAGGAGATCTTGTGATTCTCGCGATTGGCGTGTCGCCAGATACCTCATTTCTGCAAAGCAGTGGTATTTCCTTGGGGACACGTGGACACATCATTGTTAATGAGGCCATGGAAACCAATATACCGCATATATATGCGGTTGGTGATGCAATTGAAGTCAGTGATTACATCCATGGAACCAAGACAGCGATTCCGCTTGCAGGTCCTGCCAACAAACAAGGACGTATTGCTGCGGATCGGATTGCTGGCATTAATTCTACCTACAAAGGAACACAAGGGACTTCTATTATTAAAGTGTTTGGACTGACTGGAGCAACCACGGGCAGCAATGAAAAGTTATTAAAACGTCATAACGTGGATTATCATACGGTGATTGTTCATCCTGCTTCTCATGCATCGTATTATCCAGGATCGAGTGCAATTACTCTGAAATTGCTGTTTTCACCTGAAGGAAGAATCCTGGGTGCCCAGGCAGTTGGATTTGAAGGAGTGGATAAACGGATTGATGACATTGCGGTTGCAATTCATTTTGGGGGTCATATAAGCGACTTGACTGAACTTGAACTGAGTTATGCACCGCCCTATTCATCAGCAAAAGATCCGGTTAACATGGCTGGGTATGCAGCAGAAAATATTATGGCCGGACGTGTCAAAACATTCACCTATGATCAGCTGTCTATGCGCCAGCCGGAGCAAACCATACTACTAGATGTACGTAGCGAGCTAGAGCATCGGAATGGCCACATTCCCGGATCATTAAACATCCCAGTGGATGAGCTTCGTGAGAGAATGGATGAGCTAGATGTCTCTAAAGAAATCTGGGTATACTGCCAAGTAGGTTTACGGGGATATACGGCAACACAAATTTTGCGTCAGCACGGTTTCAACGTTAAAAATTTGAGTGGTGGATTCAAAACGTATCGCCAAGCTCAATTTAAACCAGCTCCGTATTCTGGCCAAAAGCATGAGGTTACAGATGATCAGAATCATAGCGATCATGTTTCTCATTCAAAGCAAAATGCATTACATCAGAAGGATCAACCGTCTGCTCAGTCTCAGTCCCAACGTATCGATGAAGAATTGGATGTATGTGGATTGAGCTGCCCTGGTCCTTTAATACAAGTAAAGCAGAAGATGGATCAACTATTAGATGGAGAAACGCTACGGGTAAAAGCTTCTGATCCAGGGTTTTACGAGGATGTAAAGGCATGGGCAGCAATGTCTGGTGCAGCACTCATACAGTTGGAACGTGGTAAGAACGGTATCATTGAAGCAGTACTAACCAAGCAGACAGAAACGGTCAAATCATCTGCTTCGGAAGCTCAACATGTGGAACCTGCCAGTACGATGGTTGTCTTCAGTGGCGACCTGGATAAAGCCATAGCCTCTCTTATTATTGCTAATGGCGCAGCTGCAAGCGGGCGCAAAGTAACCATGTTTTATACATTCTGGGGACTAAATATTATTCGCAAGCATCAGCCGGGACCGGTATCCAAAAACATGATAGGCCGTATGTTTGATCTTATGCTGCCACGTGGTAGTCACAAGTTAGGCTTGTCCAAAATGAATATGATTGGTGTCGGTCCTAAAGTTATTCGCGGCATCATGAAGAAAAACAACGTCGCCTCTTTGGAGGAATTGATTCAAACTGCGTTAGCACAAGGTGTTGAAATGGTTGCTTGTCAGATGTCTATGGATCTGATGGGTATCCAGCGGGAAGAGATCATGGATCAGGTTACGATTGGTGGTGTAGGTTACTATCTGGGCCAGGCTGACAAATCAAACCATAATCTGTTTATATAGAAGGGCGTATCCACCTATATATTAATTAAATCAATCATGAAAAAGTCTCAGATCGACCTTGAGGGTTATTCCCTCAAGGTCTTTCTTTGTCGTAAGACACGCTTATGAAAGTTGAGTAGGACCATCCCTCCGATGAATATAAATATTTACCTCTTGCATAAAGAACGTGTGTTCGGTTTATAATATATACAAACATACGTTCTTAAAGTACAGGAGTGATTTCAGTGTTGACTAAGCAGCGAACCATTATGCTCATTGATATGCAGAGCTTTTATGCTTCAGTCGAAAAGGCGAAAATGCCTCAATACAAAAATAGACCCCTCGCCGTTGCAGGCGACCCAGCAAGACGCTCTGGAATTATTCTTGCTGCTTGTCCATTGGCCAAAGCGAAAGGTGTATCCACCGCAGAACCACTCTGGCAGTCGCTTCAGAAGTGCCCTGAACTAATCATTGTTA
Organism: Paenibacillus sp. 7523-1; assembly: GCF_002276415.1. NCBI lineage: Bacteria > Bacillati > Bacillota > Bacilli > Caryophanales > Paenibacillaceae > Paenibacillus > Paenibacillus sp. 7523-1. The sequence continues at coordinate 124,048 of NZ_NPBR01000004.1, forward strand.
GACCTCATATGGAAGAATACATTGAAGTATCCACTCAAATCATGTCCATTATTGAGGAGTTTACCGATCTGGTTGAGCCGTACAGTATAGACGAATTATTCGCTGATTTTACAGGGTCTATGCATCTATTCGGTAATGATCCCGTCGATCTAGCCAAGCAAATTCAAGATAAGATCTATAATGAAACAGGGGTTTACGCAAGAGCGGGCATTGGTGAAAACAAAATCATTAGTAAATTGTGCTGCGATATGATCGCTAAAAAGGCCAATGGCGGCATTTTCCACTTAAAGAAAGAAGAATTACACCTCCACATTGGAGATAAGCCCATTCGCGATATGTGGGGGATTGGCTCAAGAATGGAAAAACATCTGTGGAAGATGGGTATCCGAACCATTAGAGACTTGGCGAACACACCACTTACCAAACTCAAAAGTAAATGGGGCGTTAATGGAGAGGTGATCTGGCGCATCGCCAATGGACTCGATAACTCACCGGTAACCGTCAACACACACAGTACACAAAAGGATATTGGCAACGGAATGACCTTGCCTAGAGATTACACAGAGGCTTGGGAGATCGAAGTGGTAATCCTCGATATCTGTACTGAAGTATGCCGAAGAGCTCGTAAAAAAGGACTGATGGGTAGTGTCGTTTCCGTGAGTGTGTCTGGAGCAGATTTCGACCATCCAACAGGCTTTCACAGGCAGGTTAAGCTGTCTGATCCAACAAACATAACCGTTGATGTGTGCAAGATCGCCAAACGCATATTTCATCAACACTGGGATGGGCAACCGGTGCGCCGTGTAGGCGTATCCCTTTCTCAATTATCCGACGCGGATACATATCAACTATCTTTCTTTGATGATCAGGAGCACAAACGGGCTATTGATCAGGTGATGGACGACATTAAGGATCGATTTGGCGACATTGCCATACTTCGAGCAAGCTCCATTACAGCTGCTGGTCAGGCAATCGATAGAGCATCTAAAATTGGGGGGCACTACAAATGAGCAAAAAACTTGAGGCCAATGGATTATGGGAATCGAGCCGCATGATGCTTCCACAACATAAAGAACGAATCATACAGCATCGTACTCAAATTCATGTTCAAGCCAAACCGCTAATTCATGAGGATGAGTGGGAGATCATTGCTCAAAATGTAGATATGTCGCTCAACTATACATTACAAGCCACCATTGAAGTGTTTAATGAGTCGGGCAATCGATATATACACGGAATCATTACTTCAGTCAGTACCGTTGGAAAGAAAATCAAAATTGAAATGCACAATGGATTTGAATGGGTCGATTTTGATCAATTGGTCACGGTCAAACTTGAAGAAGGAGGCGTGTACGGTGAGACAGACTTCTGAGGAACTTGCACTCGTGAAGAGGCTGGTAGAGCTTCCCTATCTGTTAAGTGCTCTGGAGGTAGATAAGCATAAAATATACGCTTCAAACTTTAAGATGAAATCGGTCTATGTTGATTACTTAGACGGTACCCAAAAGAAAATCGCTTTAGAGATGTACCGATCCAAACAAAGTTTAAAGGAACACCATATTAAAATCATTGATGAACAGAGATCTGAGCTAAGTTTAACGGTAAATTATTCGGTGAGAGGTTACATTCATAAAATGACGTTATTATGGAGCAAAGTGAAAGTGGATGTTACCTTAATGCTTACGGAGCATATGAACGTTGATATTACAGAATTGTCCAAATAACAACTAGAGTTAGAGCAGAAGATGGTATATAACTGCAAAGGGTGGACCATAATGCAGTTATAACCATTGTTTTCTTCTCCCGAATGGGTAAACCGACCTTTGAAGTTGAAAGGTCGGTATTTTTGTCGTTTATGGTCAGGAAGACTGATCATCTACCTAGCGCTGGAAGATAAGACGCAAGTTCCACTGGTTCTGTTCAAAGAAAGACTGGTGCGGTACGGTAATGTACCCGTCGTTTTTGAGGTGTAGGAAGGTGCTTCCAAACATTCTGGAATGGTTTAGGCAAATGTTGTCATTTTTATTCTAAACTATCCAAAACGGAATATGACATGTGCGATCCATGAGAGGTGGTTTACAGTTGACCACTGAGTTTAATGAGAATTTTGGCTTAGCTCATGTCGGAGAGGAGAGTCTCGGAGCCTTCTTCAACTACGCATCCAACTTGATTCTTTTCGTAATAATGGAAAGGGCTATTTCTTATTAATAAATCTAGATTGAAGCAGATGCAGATGAATGACCCTAATCAATGGTATAGATATCCCAATCTCGTTGTGCATTCTGCCGGATTGCATACATCAATTTTACTTCTTCAACCGAGCCGGTTGTTGTATCCAGACGTTCACCAAGAACCGTAATATGCACCTGATTCCTAATAAATGTACTTTCCTCAATGCTTTCGATACTTGAGAATTTATATTGGAACTGCTTCCCATAATAAAATTCCATCGCATCGGCAAGTCGTTCATCAACAAAACCCGATCGGTACATTTTGTGATCATGCTGCACGAGAGCAGTCAGGTTCTTTTCGAGTACACTCAGCACGGGGCGCTCATTTTCATTTAACAAGTCTTTAGCTGATTCTAGGTCAATGGTTAATCCAGCTTCAAATTCAATATTAGACGATGATTTAGTTACTGCATCTTGCGTTTTTGTTATATCGGAAGCTGCATCATATTTCAGTTCACTTTCCGATATGCTTGGTTTATCTTTTAGCAAACTATCGTTGCTACATGCTGTCAGAAAAATTAGAAAGATAGACAGGAATGTTATTACAATGGCTTTTGGCATTGAACCCTCCTTATGGCATTTGAAGATTAAACACGACGAAGTACGAATAAGTTACACTCCAGATCATTGCTCTCGAACATAATCTTAGGTGTAAATGCGTACTGATCGTTTTTCCAACCACAATGGTTGTATGCTCTTCCTTCATATCTGCAATTTCTTTTTTCGTTGACGATACCTCTTAAAGCGTAGTATTATTTTACCAATTTAGCTGTGTGAGGAGGATTCGGATGTCTACGATTAAGGCCATTGTACTGGACCTGGACGGAACTTTGCTCGGAAGTGATAAATCGATATCGCCCAGGAATGTTCAGGCTGTTAAACGATGTTTTGATTTAGGGATACATATTATAATTGCCACGGCAAGGCCGCCAAGAGCGGCAAATCAATTTGTGAAGCAGTTTCCGTTTGTAGATTACATGATTTATTACAATGGCGCTTTAGTTACATGCAAATCCAAACAAAATGAGCGCCATATTCCTATCCCTCTGGAGATCAACCAACAGATTAATACATTCATCGAGTTAAACATGCCTCAATCCATAATCTCATACGAGGTTAATGATTCATGGTACACAAGAAAACCAATTCTGGACTCGCAATGCACTCAATTCGGTATCCGTCCGAATGATCTGAAACCTCAAGTTGTTGACCAACACTATATAGACTCTCTATCCCCGACCAAAATATTAGTTCTAGGTTGTAACACATGGAAGGATCTAAGCGAGCAATTTGGTGACCATGTAAACGTGATCGCAACGGATGGAGGCGTATTGATCCAAATCATGCATAAATCAGCTTCAAAGGAAAAAGCCGTGGAATGGGTGTTAAGTGAAATTGGGGTAAAATCAGAAAATGTGATGGTGTTTGGGGATGATTTTAACGATTTAGGCCTATTCCATCTGTCCGGATTTCCTGTAGCCATGGGGAACGCGATCATTGAACTAAAAAAATGCGCCGTTTACATAACCGATTCAAATGATAATGATGGTGTGGCTAATGCCATTGGAAAATTTGTGATATAACCTACTACAGTGAAGTATTTTGACGAACTGAAACGTCAGCTTTGATACAACTTCTCTATATACGAATGAGTTGCAGAAGAAGAACACGTTCCTGTGAAAAGCAATAACATCACCGAAAGTGGTTGTAGACGAGAATATGTAGTAAAATTCTTGTTGAAGCTTTTGATATAAAAAAAAATTTTTACTACGATTCAAATAAGAAAATATATTAACATAGATAAAAGTTGGTGGAATAGATGAAAAACACAAATTCAAAAAAACGAGTAACCCTGAAGGATGTAGCGGAGCACGCCGGTGTTTCTACAACGACTGCTTCTCTGGTGGTTAGAAATAATCCCAGAATTCCACAAGCAACTCGTGCAAAAGTGTTGAGTTCGATTGAGGAATTAGGTTACATCTATGATCGAGTAGCTGCCAATATGCGATCACAAAGTTCAAATTTGATTGGCGTGATTGTGACTAATATTGCAAATAAATTCATCTCAGAATTTCTGATTGGAGCGCAGGACAAACTTGAGGAATTCGGTTACACGGTGTTACTCGGTACAACCTCAGATAATGCAAGCAAGCAGCAAAATTTAATCTCAACGATGGTTGAACACAGGATTGATGGTCTGATCCTGAATCCATCCTCCATCAGTTTAGAAAAGACCGTAAAACAGTTAAATAATCTGAAAATTCCTTTAGTGCTGGCGAATAGGGAAATGTATAATATTCATGCCGATTATGCGGGTATCGACTATGAAGAAGGAACGTACCTGGCTATCACACATTTAGCAAAAAAAGGGCATCAAAGAATAGCTTTTCTAGGCGGCATTAAAGAATCTTCGACATGGACGAAAAGAATGGATGGATACCGGAAGGCGTTTATGGATCATAATCTAGAACTCGAAGAGAGTATTATCATAGCCAGCGACCCTACAAGCGAAGGCGGAGAGGAAGCCGCGAACGTTTTATTACGTTTACCGAATCCTCCTACAGCCATTTTTTGCTTTAGTGATTTGATTGCCTTCGGAGTAATGAAGGTGTTAACTAGGGAGGGGAAGGTTGTGGGACGGGATGTAGATGTTGTCGGATTTGATAACATACCAGACGCAGAAAATTACCACCCACCACTAACAACGGTCTCATCCTTCCCTAAATCGATCGGGATTCAAGCTGCCAAGCTTCTGCATAGTAAGATTATTGGTGAAAGTGAAGGACTTCAACGGATTATTCTTAAGCCGGAACTAGTCGTCAGAGAAACATCTAAATAATAAAAATTTTTTCCAAATTGGATAAAACACAAAAACACCTCTCAGTGAGAAAAGGATCGTTACTTTAACGTTCCAAGTATCGCTGAAAGGTGTTTTTTTTGATTTATCATTCGATTACTCAAATGAAAGGACGTCCCCATAGGACGCTAAACGTGATAACGAAACAACTGTGAAATTAATCACAATATTGACACATTTTTTTTAGGGGAGTATAGTAGGTTCTGCGCAACATTGGTATATCGATATACTAGATATAACCCTTGATTTAAAAGGATGATACTTATATTTTTTTATTATTTTTGTGCATCGATATACCACGGTTTATACATCAAGGTATATTTCCGAATATAGGCGTACAAAATTGTATCATTAGGGGGCAAAGGAATGAAATTTTAACGAATTGTTGAAGTTGTATTTCGCAAAGGGGACAGCAAATGAAATTTCCGTATCTAAAAATGGGATTAGGGATTTATCTGAGTTATTTACTGCTAGGAATGGTCAATATCATGCTCGCATCCAATATGACATTTTTATCGGAGCGATTACATGTTGCCCAAACAGATATTAGCTTGCTTATTTCTGTTGTTGGGATTGGCCACTTACTAACCATTAATATTGCAGGTAAATTATCCGATCGTTATGGAAGAAAACCTTTGATCATTGCAGCTGCTGTGTTATACGCTGTTTTTCTTGTCGGAACACCATTATCAACTCACTTCCAGATTGCTCTCTTATTCGCTTTCTTTGCCGGAATCAGTAATTCGCTTTTGGATTCTGGTGCTTACCCAGCCTTGAATGAAAGCTTCAAAGAGGCAGCAGGTACGGCAATTGTGTTAATAAAAGCATTCATGTCAATAGGAGCCATCATTCTACCGGCATTAATATCCTTTTTTATGTCTAAAGAATTGTTTTTTGGTTATGCATTTTTCATACCTGCGTTTCTGTTTGCTCTGTTAGGAATGTATTTTGTAACGATTCGATTTCCTGGAATGACTACCCAGAATCCTGACAAGCAGAGAAGTGAGACAGATTCCGGTGAGCAAAGGACCGACTTGTATAGCTGGAAAGAAGGTTCTGCTCTGGTCATCATCGGTTTTTTTTCTGTGTCGTTGTCATCGGTTATTCAGACATGGCTTCCTACTTATGGTAAACAAGCTTTACTTCTAAATGAGAAGAGTGCAGTAGAGTTACTTAGTTTTTACAGCATGGGCGGATTAATTTGTGTTTTGGTGCTTGCATTCTTGTTGAAGAAATTCATTAAACCTATTACGGCAATGATCGTTACACCAGGTGTCGCAACCCTCTTTTTGGTTGTGCTGCTTGTGTCCCGTAATCCTTTGTTGGCGCCGTTTATCGCATTCTTCCTTGGTCTGTTTACTTCAGGAATGTATCAATTAGCTATGACGGTAATGATTGATTTATTTCCGGCAAAAAAAGGGGTAAGCGTTTCATACGTAAGTGCTGCTGCAAGTGTGGCTTTCATGGTTATCCCATTTGTCACAAGTTTACTCGTTAAATATATTGGCATATCCGCAGTATTTGTTTTTGACTTATGTATTGCTGTGATGAGTACATGTCTGGCGCTTTATTTATCCAAGCAAATAAGAAAGATTACTATCAAATAAAGTCTCACTAAATATTTGCTTTTAATATAAGAGGAGAGAAATGAAATGAAGAATCCATATATTAAAACGTCCCTTGGCATGTACTTGAATTATTTTATGCTCGGGATGATCAATATTATTATAGCCTCCAATATGAGTGCCTTATCCGAAAACTACAATCGACCAGTTGAAAAGATCAGCTTGCTTGTTTCTGCAATTGGTATTGGTAAGCTGATTGCTTTATTCTTTGCCGGCCGGTTGTCCGACAAAATTGGTCGTAAACCAATTATCATCACAGGAAGTTTTCTGTACTTACTGTTCTTGGTGGGTATTCCTTTAATGACAAGTTACCCCGTGGCGTTTGTATTGGCTATCACGGCTGGGATAGCGAATTCATTACTTGATTCAGGAACATATCCTGCATTGATTGAATCCTTTCCTAAGAAATCCAGCTCGGCGACGGTCCTTGTCAAAGCGATCATGTCCATTGGAGCTACTTTACTGCCATTCATTCTTGCAATTCTAGTTGCTAACGATATCTCATGGGGTTGGTCGTTTTACGCTCTGGGTGCCTTGTTCTTGATCAGTGGAATTTACTTGATCTTTATGCCGTTCCCAGCCTTTAAAACCAATTCGAAAGATGAAGTAGAAAGTGAAGGTGGAAAAAGTCGTTTCAAGGAAGAACCGAAATTCTGGGGAGAAGGACTTGCCATTATTTTGATTGGATTTACGTCCACCTCATTGTTTGTGGTTTGGCAAACATGGCTTCCAGAGCTGGGGTCTAAATTTATTGGACTGAGTGAAAATGTTTCGGTTCAGCTTCTAAGTTACTTTAGTATTGGAGCATTGGTGTCGGTTCTATTGCTTGCAGCTGTACTGGATAAGCTCGTTAAACCAATCACTGTTATGATTCTATACCCATTGATTGCCTTCTTATCCATGCTGAGCTTGTTCTTTGTTCAATCGTATCCAATTGTTATTATTATGACATTTATCTTGGGATTATCTACTTCTGGTACCTTCCAATTGGCTATCACTGTGATGACACAATTTTTCGTCAAGAACAAAGGAACGACAACGTCGTATGTGAATATAGCAGGAAGTCTTGCTTTCATATTGATTCCTTTCATCTCCAGCTTCTTGGTGGGACAGGTGGGTATTTCGATGACACTTGTACTTGATATGATTATTGCACTTCTGAGTGCATTGCTGGCAGCATATGTGCTTGTTCGTAGCAAAAAAGTGTTTCGTTAATAAATATAATGTATAAGGAGTCTTTACAATGAATAATTACGATAAAAACCTTGCAAAAATAGATGCCAAAACGACTTTGGTTGGATTACTCGCTACACCAATTGGACATAGCGTTTCCCCACAAATGCATAATGTGGGTTATACAATAAGTGGCTTGAATTATGCCTATTTGGCTTTTGAGGTTGGACCGGACAAGTTGAAAGAAACAGTTGAGGGTATGAAAGCGATGGGCGTTGCAGGATTCAATGTATCCATGCCTAATAAAATGGATGTCATTCAGTATTTGGACGAGTTAGATGATACTGCGAAGTTCTCACGAGCCAGCAATACGGTTGTAAACAAAAATGGCAAGTTGATCGGATATAATACGGATGGATTAGGTTATGTTAAAAATCTTGAAGAACATGGAGTCGACTTACAAGGGAAAAAAGTAACTTTAGTTGGCTCTGGAGGTGCTGCAACACCAATCGCCATACAATTGGTGCAGTCCGGCATTAAAGAGATCAGCATCTTCGCAAGAAATGACAAATTCTTCTCCGCAGCAGAAGAGAATGCAGCATATATTAACAACGAAATGAAAGACTTTGGCGTGAAGGCTAACGTTTTTCCTTTAGAAGATAAAGAAGCATTTCGTAAAGAAATCGCTGAAAGTGCTGTTTTGGCAAACGCAACAAGCTTGGGCATGAAACCATTAGACGAATTAAGTATCGTTGATGAGATGACCGATGTATTGCGCAAAGATTTGATTGTGACAGATGTGGTTTATAATCCTCGCAAAACCAAACTATTAACACAGGCCGAAGCTGCTGGTGCCAAAGCGATCAATGGTCTCGGTATGGTCTTGTGGCAGGGCGCACTTGCTTATAAACTTTTTACTGGGGAAGATATGCCCATTGCAGAGGTTAAAGAAATCGTATTTGGTAAAGAAGTATAAAAAGAGATCAGGGCATGTCATTAATTCGTAGACCTATTGTCTAGGGACAAAAAAATGCTTCCATCGAAGCCGCTATTATTAGCGGCTTTTTTGATTTTTTAGGGAACTACGTTATGTCCCATGCAGTAGATAAGAAGCGTGTACCTTTGCCGAAATGGAAAAGAACGTTAGTTCATTGCTAACCATACCTCATCAAAATGTTTCATTGACTATCTAAAAAGAGAAGAGTACATTTGGTTTTATGCTAAAAGGAGAACTAAATGTAGGAAAGAGGATCGTGCTATGCGTTTTATGCGAAGACTAAATGACATCAGACTTAAAAGTAAGCTGTCCTTGATATTTATAACGGTGGCTGTACTCCCGCTTTTAGTAAGTGGTATCTATCTAACAAGCAAGTTGAGGGAAGTCATGATCCTGAACGCCTTTGAGCAAGCAACGAATAACGTAGAACGTGTCCAAAAAAGAACCGAGGAGGTAATCAATGTAGCCATAGATATTTCCTATCAACTCTCCAATGATAACCGGATGAAATCCATAGTGAGCCGAAGCTATGAAAGCTATAACGAAATTATTCAAACCTATCGTCAATACACGGACATTCGAGATTATATGCGGCTGTATAAAGAGATTAAGTCAATACGGTTATACACGGACAATCCAACCATGCTTAATAACTGGGAATTTATGCAGCCAGATGACCGAACAAAAGAGTCTGATTGGTTCAAGTCTGCCTTAAGTCAAAAGGGGCTGGCTGGTTGGGGCTATATTGAGGATGAGCGTGATCAAAAACATTACCTCAGCCTTGTTCGAAAAATCAATCTGGATGATCTGAAAAATGAGAGTGTTTTGGTTATTAACGTGAATTCTGATTTACTGAATTCAATTCTGTCTCAGGAGACATTTTCCACGATGATTGTGGATGACAACAACCATATCGTTGCGGCCAATCGGCCAGATCTTTACGGTAAGAACCTCGCTTCTGTACACGGAGGGAGCAACATGATGTCTCAAACCCAGGGCAGCTACGAAGCTGTCATGGATGGAAAGAAATCCAAGGTGGTCATCGCAAACGTAACTCCTCAAAACAGCTGGAATGGATTCCGCATTATTTCCGTTTTTACGGTATCGGACATTCTGCAAGATGCAAACGCTATCATACGTTTGGCCACTTTGGTGATAGGTGGATGTCTAATCATTGCAATAGTGCTTGTTTATATCTCCGCATCCTTTATAGCAAGAAGATTGCTCCGACTCAGTAAACATATGTCCCGAGTAGGCACGGTATCCTGGGATACATACCTAGACCTCGACGGAAAAGATGAGATTGGACAACTATCTCGGCAATTCAATGATCTGGTTCACCGGATCAGTGAACTGATGTTTGAAGTGGAAGAAAGCAATCAGCAGAAACAGTTATTATTACAAAAACAAAATGATATCAAATTCAAGATGCTGGCAAGTCAGGTGAATCCCCACTTTCTGTTTAATACACTTGAATCCATCCGAATGGAAGCTCATCTTCGCGGGGAAGAGGGGCTGGCCCAAGCCGTATGGCAGCTAAGCATGTTGCTCCGAAACAGTTTGGAGGTCGGAAGCCGTCAGATTCCGTTATCGGATGAGTTGAATATGGTACGTTGTTACTTGGAACTACAAAAATTTCGATATGAAGACCGGCTTCAATACAGTATGGAAATCGATCCGGAAACCGAACAGATAGAAATCCCACCGCTGATCATTCAACCTTTGGTTGAAAATTCGATCGTCCACGGGCTAGATCGCAAAGAGGGCCCAACGCTGATCACTATTCGGACTAAGTTTAATGATCAGAATATGCTTTTGATCGAAATCCACGATGATGGCGCAGGTATTTCACCCATGAAAATGAGCCGGCTAGAAAAACAGTTAACGGGCTCCGATGAGTCAGGGGATCGTATTGGTCTTCGTAACGTAAATGACCGATTGGAACTCACCTACGGTACAGCTTCAAGGCTCACCATCAATAGCATAGAGAAGAAAGGCACCTGTATCACATTTTGCATACCGAAGGAGGGTCGAACTTAATGTTTTCAGTGATCATTGTTGATGATGAACCCAAACTACGGTTGGGGTTGCAAACGTTAATACCTTGGAAAGAATTGGGGTTCGAAGTGATTGGAACAGCAGCTGGTGGGAATGAAGCGCTTCGGATATTTGAAAAAACGATTCCTGATGTATTGTTGGTGGATATCCGTATGCCGGGAATGGACGGACTTGAACTCCTTCAGGAAATCCGCCACCGTGGCTGGCCAAGTCATGTTATTATTCTCAGTGGTTATGCTGATTTTGAGTATGCACGCCAGGCCCTTCAATTCGGCGTCGATGCTTATCTGTTGAAACCGGTGAACAAGGAAGAACTGTCGGCATCTCTCCAAAAGATTCACGAACAGCTCTCGAAGGTGCACGAAAAAAGCCTGTTACAACAAACAAATACGCCAGAATGGATACTTTACTCCTTACTAACCGGTAAACATGCGTTAGATGATTCCCTTTTGAGTGAATGGTCAAACTCATTTGAAGTGAACTGGACAACCTATCAAATTGTTTTAATTGCCTTCTCTGGCCTGGACCAAGAAGAAAGCGAACAAATTCAGAATTTCAAGGATGTGGTGAGCAGAACCTATGCTTCCGGGCGTCAAGGAGTCGTATTATATTTCGCTCCGTACATCGTCCTGCTGCTTGGTAGCTCTCCTGTAAGCGAAGCAGGGTGGAGTGAACTCTATAAGAACCTTCAACTCTTATCGGGAGAGCTTCGATTCGAAATGGACATAGCGTTGGGCCAGCCTGTTCGGTCACTAGATAACATCATTCATTCTTTCAAAACGGCACGATCTCTTTTGGAATATAGTTTCTTTTACGATAGGGGAAGGCTCCTGACCGAGGAAACACCAGAATCTTATCGACAGGAAACGGATCAACATTCAGGATCTTACCTATCCAGCAAAGAAGAAGAGGCCTTCAGGCTCCATTACCTGGTCGATGTTGGACATGCAAGTGCGATCTCTTCTTTTTTAAACGAAATAGCATGGCAGCAAGTGGCTGCTCAAGCAGAGGAAAAGCAGATTCGTGACCGTTTCTTCTACCTGGCCAATGAAACGGTTCGAAAAGTCCATCCACGTGTCTGGTCTATGAGTGGTTATCCAGGCGAGCCGGCCCAATTTCTTGCTGAAGTATATCATTCCCGTTATATGCGGGATCTCGTTGACCGAGTATCAGTTGTCATGGAGAGGCTGGCCCAATGTGCAGATTATAACAGCAAGGATAATGAAATGAAACGATTGCTGGATTATATAGATCGCCACTATGGAGATAATCTAAAATTGGAAATGCTGGCCGTCTTGTTTAATTACAGCAGCTCCTATTTGGGTCAACTTTTCAAAAGTTATACAGGAGAATATTTTAACGCATATCTTGACCGGATACGGATCCAAAAAGCGAAGGAATTACTGGCTCAGGATATGAAGGTATACGAAGTCGCTGAAAGGGTAGGATATTCAAACGTCAATTATTTTTATAGTAAATTTAAAAAGCTGGAAGGAAGATCACCTTCTTTCTATCAGAAAAAAGAATGAGCAAAACTCCTCTACTAATGGAATTAACGAATAGTAGGGGAGTTTTCTGTTATTAGTATGTAAATAAAATGAGGTTTTCTGAAAACATAGATAATTTTAGAATGAAAGGATCTGAGATTTATGATATGTCCTGGATGTCCCTGTGCCAATATAGTGGATACGAAAGGAGGGAATACAATCATTTGAAAGCGATAACAGAAATGCCATGAACAGAGGGGAGGCAATAAAATGAAGGGAAAATCAGGTTCACCTATTAGATATTCAACATCAAACAATACGTATTTTATGATTGGATCGGCCATTTTCGTTCTGTATATCCTCATGTTGAGTTTTACTCATTCCAGGGTGGAAGCAGCTATTACGGTACCGGGATTTGTTGTTGAACCCCATACTTCTTCTGATCAAAACCAGGCCATAATTGCCACATTCAAAGATGCTTCAATCGAAGGGTACGGGATCAAGAAACGCGATGAGACAACAGCCAAAGCGGAGGACCATCTCTATGATGGTACAGGTTATATCTCTTATTTTTTTGAAGAGGATGAAAAGGCCACAGCTCAGAAGGGAAGCACTACATTCCAGGTTAAAGCACCGGAAAATGGGCTTTATGAGTTAAGTTTGGGATACTACATCCCAGAAGGAAATGGGGATAAAGCGACTTCCATCCAAGTAAATGGTTCGGGAGCCGGCGAGCTGACGCTCAGTGCGCCAAAGCCAGGGACGGTTCGAGCAGAAAAAAAGATGACAAAGGTGCTTCTGAACAGCGGTAATAACTCCATTCAAATATTACGGGGGTGGGGGTACTATGGCATTGAGTATATCAAGCTTGAACGTGTAGAACCCCGCATAACCACGCAAAAAACAAAGATGGATCCCTTAAGCAACTCCAAAGCATCCCCGCAAGCCAAAGCATTAATGAAATTTATGACCAACCAGTACGGAAAAAAGATTATATCAGGGCAGCAAACCCTAGAGGACGCAACGTGGATATACCAGCAGACTGGTAAGTACCCTGCACTGGTTTCCAGTGATTTGATGGATTATTCTCCATCCCGTGTGGAAAACGGAAGCACCTCGAATGAGGTAGAAAAGATGATGGAGTGGTACAAGCGTGGAGGCATTGTCTCCTTAAGCTGGCACTGGAATGCGCCGAAAGGAATCGGCGGCAATGAACCAGGCCACGAGTGGTGGCGGGGGTTTAATACAGAATTCACAACATTCGATGTAGAGTATGCCCTGAATCATCCGGAATCGGAAGATTACAAGCTTTTAATCCGGGATATTGATGCGATCGCTGCTCAATTGAAGCGGCTGCAGGAACACCATATTCCCGTACTTTGGAGACCGCTGCATGAAGCGGAGGGCGGCTGGTTTTGGTGGGGAGCCAAAGGTCCTGAACCTGCCAAAAAATTGTATAGATTAATGTACGAACGATTGACGGAGAAGCATGAGTTAAACAACCTCATTTGGGTTTGGAACTCTGTTAAGGAGGAGTGGTACCCGGGAGATGATGTGGTGGATATGGTAAGTGTCGACATTTATAATCCACCCGGTGATCACAGCCCGAACATTGCCAAGTACGATGAGCTCTTGTTTCTGAGCAAGCATAAGAAACTTGTGGGACTCGCCGAAAATGGGCCTATTCCCGATCCTGATCTGCTGCAGACATACGGTGCACATTGGAGCTATTTCAATACCTGGACTGGCGATGTTCTGCGTGACGGTAAAACGAATACAAAGGAACATTTGAAAAAAGTCTACAATCATGACAACGTGATCACACTGGATGAACTTCCCAAGGGATTGTACGGCAGTCCTAGATGGAAATAGCATTCATTTTATTATTGAGCAGGAACAAACCAGTTTAACAGGAGTGAATAGTGTATGGCCATTTATATTGACGAGTCACAGCATATTTTTCATCTGCAATCCCGTGTAACCAGTTATGTTATTCAGATCGTAGACGGTTTTCCATTATTGGTATACTGGGGTCAACGGTTGTCTGAGAAAGGGAATTTAGAGAACCTTGTACCGAGGTTGGAAAAAAAGGAACCTGATTCTATGCCTCAGGAGTATCCGCAATATGGAGCAGGTGATTTCAGGTCGCCTGCCTATCAAGTTCAGCTTGAAGACGGAAGCCGAATCACAGAGCTTCGCTACAAAGGGTATTCCACAGGAGCCGGTAAACCGGGAATTGAAGGTTTGCCTTATGTGTACACGGAGTCGGATGATGAAGCAGATACCTTGGAGCTGGAATTGGAGGATGCATATTCAGGATTGACCGTTTTACTACAATATAGCATCTTCATGGATGGGGCTATTACCAGATCTGCGTCATTTAAGAACAATGGTCAGAGTACCGTTAGACTTTTACGTGCGCTTAGCGCCAATGTCGATTTATATGGTAAGAGCAATTATGAGTTATTATACCTTGCGGGACACTGGGCACGAGAAGCCCAGCTTCAGCGCAGGCCGCTGGGCCCAGGAGGTACAAGCCTTGGGAGTAGACGCGGAATGAGCAGTCATCAGCACAATCCTTTTGCGGCTGTGGTTAGCCCGGGTGCCGATGAGGAGCATGGTGAAGTTTTTGCAGTGAATTTGGTGTATAGCGGTAATTTTCATGCTGAAGCAGAAGTCGATGCTTTTGGAGTCGTTCGTTTGGGCATCGGGTTGAATCCGTTTGATTTTTGCTGGATGCTAGCTCCCGGTGAATCCTTCCAAACCCCTGAGGCTGTCTTGGTATATTCAAATGAAGGGATCGGAGGCATGTCCCGAATCTATCACCGACTCTATCGTAACCGTTTATGCCGCGGAGTACATAGGGATAAGGAGCGCCCGATCCTTGTGAATAATTGGGAGGCTACTTATTTTAATTTTACCGCAGATAAGATTGAAGCCATTGCCGAAACTGGCTCTCAACTAGGGATTGAACTGTTGGTGCTGGATGACGGTTGGTTTGGCAAACGTGACAGCGACAACAGCTCTCTCGGGGACTGGGTTGAAGATCGTCGAAAGCTTCCTAACGGTTTGCGTGACTTGGCTGAACGAATTGAACGTCAAGGCCTGCAATTCGGTTTATGGTTTGAACCTGAAATGATCTCACCCGACAGTGAACTGTATCGAAAACACCCGGACTGGTGTCTGCACGCAGAAGGCCGCAGGCGGACCGAAGCGCGATGGCAATTGGTGCTGGACCTTTCACGGCCGGAGGTCCGCGATTATCTGTACAATGCAATGGCTGATATCTTTGCCAATGTACCTGTTTCCTACGTGAAATGGGACATGAACCGCCCATTGACCGAAATCTGCTCCGCAGCGGCTTTACCCGAAAATCAACAGGAGATTGCACATCGGTATGTACTTGGACTCTATGAACTTATAAATAAATTGACTACTGCATTTCCGCAAATTTTGTTTGAGAGCTGTTCCAGCGGCGGAGGTCGGTTTGATCCCGGAATGCTCTATTACATGCCACAAACGTGGACAAGTGATAACACGGATGCCGTTGAACGGCTGAAAATCCAATACGGAACAAGCCTGGTGTATCCCGTTAGTACCATCGGCGCTCATATCTCTGCCGTTCCGAACCATCAAGTCCACCGGGAAACCTCGCTTAAATTCAGAGGAGACGTCGCAATGTCGGGGAATTTTGGTTATGAACTTGATCTGACCCAGTTCACCGATGCTGAGAAAATCCAGGTGAAGGAACAGGTGGCCATGTATAAGGAACATCGATCCCTCATACAAAAGGGTGATTTATTTAGACTTCGAAGTCCTTTTCAAGGCAATGAAACCTCCTGGATGTTTGTTTCGGAAGATCGATGTGAAGCGATCGTATTTTATTTTCAAGTGTTAGCCAAGCCCAATCCTGCTACGGATGTTCTTCAGCTCAGAGGCTTGGATCATTCGTATACGTATGAGGTGAGTGGAGAGAGTGGACACGTGGGATCATTCCATGGGGACCGTTTAATGCAAGCAGGATTGATTATCCCGCCTCTTACAGGAGATTACACCAGTGTGTGGTTTAAATTAAGAGCTGCTCATTGAGAAGATCAAGTAAATATAGAATTTTTTAATTAATACTATTCAATGTCCTAAAAAGTCCTCTGCCTTGTTTAACTGCAGAGGACTTTTATATATCACTTTATGAAAATATTAATGAATTTGCTGAAAAGAGTATAGATTTTTGAATGAAATTGTAATGGATCTCTGATATGTTACCAAAATTGTAATCGCTTTATGATGAGAGAAGAAAGGGGGGGATGAAATGAAAGCGATAACAGAAGAGAAAAAGTTTCGCATGCATCAACAAAAAAAATCACAAAAGTGGAAAGTGTTCAAAAATCAAAAGTACTTGTACATGATGTCATTTCCATTTGTGATTTGGGTGTTTGTTTTTCAGTATTTGCCTTTATGGGGTTGGACGATGGCATTTCAAAACTACAGACCGGGCAAAGGGTTTTTCGATCAGAAATGGGTTGGATTCGATCATTTTCAGGCACTTTTTCAGGATGAACACTTCTATCTGGTGCTAAGAAATACGCTGGCCATGAGCCTTATGGGACTGGTTGCAGGATTCGTGTTTCCAGTATTGTTCGCCGTGATTCTGAATGAGGTGCGGGTTCAGTTTATGAAGCGTTTCGTACAAACGGTTTCTTACCTGCCTCACTTTGTGTCTTGGGTCGTGGCCGCTGGAATCGTCATTAAAATGCTGTCAACCGACGGAGGCGCGATAAACGATTTGCTCTTGGGGCTGAATTTAATAGACCAGCCCATACAATTCATGGCCAAGGGGAATTTGTTCTGGGGAATAGTGACCGGAGCGGATGTTTGGAAGGAGACCGGTTGGAATGCCATTATTTATTTGGCGGCCATTTCGGGGATTGGGCCTGAACTGTATGAGGCAGCGAGGGTCGACGGAGCCAGTCGATTAAGACAAATATGGCATATTACACTCCCGGGCATCAGACCAACCATTATCGTACTGTTTATTATGTCGATTGGCCATCTCGTTGGAATCGGATTTGAAAAACAATTTTTGCTTGGCAATCACATGGTCAGTGATTATTCCGAAGTATTGGATCTGTATGCATTGAATTATGGTTTATCCATGGGGAGATATTCCTTCGGTACCGCTATAAGTATCTTCAACTCGGTAATTAGCGTGATTTTGCTGTTCGTCGTGAATGGCCTCTTCAAAAAATTCGCTAACGAGAGCATTATGTAAGAGGAGGAACAGACATGGAAGCATTCCAGCAGACACCTTCTTCTGTCAAACCCAAACGACCGAAGATTGGCGCAAAATCTCCCCAAGACTTGATTTTCGACACCTTTGTTTATGTATTCATAGGAATTGTCACTATTGCGACTCTTTATCCTTTTTTGAATGTGCTTGCTATTTCGTTCAACGACTCCGTGGATACCGTACGGGGTGGAATATCTATTTTTCCTAGACAATTCACTCTGGAAAATTATAAGCTCATCTTTAGTTATGAAGGGTTGATCACCGGCTTTAAAATATCGGTTCTTCGAACGCTTATAGGGACACTCGCGGGTCTTGTAAGTGGATCCATGGTCGCTTATACACTGGCTCGAAGAGAATTTCAGGGAAGACGTTTTGTTTCCGTATTTCTGGCGATTACCATGTATGTGTCCGGCGGGTTGATTCCTGGTTTTATCCTTATTAAGAATCTGGATCTGATTAATACATTCGCGGTTTATATTTTGCCCGGACTCGTAAGCGCCTTCAATATATTTATCATCCGTTCATTTATTGATGGCATCCCTTATGCACTGCAAGAATCAGCCAAGCTTGATGGGGCTAATGATTTCACCATTTACTGGCGTGTCATACTCCCGCTTACCAAGCCTGCACTTGCAACTGTAGCCTTGTTTCTTGCTGTGGGGCAATGGAATTCTTGGTTTGATACGTACCTTTATAATGGGTCAAATGATTCCCTGACGACCTTGCAGTATGAGCTTATGAAAGTGCTTCAGAGTACAACTACGAATTCTAACAATATACGCGGGGAAAACATGTCCCAATTGATGTCGCAGGTGTCTCCTGACGCTGTGAAAATGGCGATTACCATCATCGCAACCGTGCCTATTCTCATTGTTTATCCTTTCTTGCAGAAGTACTTTGTTAAAGGCATGACGCTGGGTGCTGTTAAAAGCTAATGAGACACTGAAACGTCAATGACTTAGTATTCAAGCGATATGTTATTGGCCTATTCACCTTAAATAATCTGAATTATGGGGAGTGTTTGTTTTGAAAAAGGGAACCCGAAAAACAACGGCAGCCATACTTTCAGCGGGTCTGTTACTCAGTCAGCTCGCAGCTTGCAGTGGAAGCGGTGGAGGGGAATCCGCCGCTGGAAACGGAACGGATCCGATTACGCTTTCTTACTTTTCAGAGGATGGGAGTCCTAACTGGAACAATATGAAGGACCGCATAGGAAAAGTCATTACAGAGAAAACAGGCGTCGTATTGGATGCTGAATTCGCAGTGGGAGACCCTGTGCAAAAGGTATCGATCATGGCCGCCACCGGTGAAGTTCCCGATCTTATAGCTGCAAAGGCTGATCTGGGCAAGCTCGTGGATGTAGGAGCAGTCCTTGACCTAACTGACTTAATTGATGAACATGCGCCCAACATTAAAAAAATGCTTGGCGATAAAATCGTTCGTGCCAAGTACAGCTTAGAGGATCAGGCCATTTATGCAATTCCAACCTGGTCTGCCATCGAAGAACGAAAGTTCAAAGCCGACGGTGGTTTCCAGCTGCAGCATCGTGTTGTGAAGGAAGCCGGATATCCCGAAATCCGTACAGTAAAAGACTATGAAAAGGTAATTACAGACTATTTGGCTAAACACCCAACAGATGAAAACGGCAACAAAAATATCGGACTCACCATTAATGCGGATGACTGGCATATGTATCAGGTGACGAACATGGGATTCTTTACGACAGGCGCGCCGGATGATGGTGAATACTATGTGGACCAAGAAACATTCGATGTAACTTACCATTTTAGACGTTCGGAGGAGAGAGAATACTTCCGCTGGTTGAACCATATGAATGATATCGGTTTACTGGATAAGGAAAGTTTCGTGCAAAAGACGGATCAGTTCAAATCTAAAGTGTCATCCGGTCGTGTGCTTGGTCTGATCGACCCTGCATGGGATTATGGCGATGCTCAACAAGCACTGAAAGCTGCGGGCAAATTTGACCAGACTTATGGTCATTATCCAGTAACGTTGTCTGATGAGTATAAGGATACAAATTTCTGGTCCGCTGGTTTTGATGGGGGATATGGAATAGCGATTTCCAGCGAATGCAAAGATCCGGTAGCTGCCATCAAATTCTTGGATTACCTCGCTTCAGAAGAAGGTCAGATTCTGATGAACTGGGGGATCGAGGGACAAGACTATGTTGTCGAGAACGGAAAAAGAATTGTACCGAAGGAAGTTCAAGAAAAGATGGACCGTGAAGGTAGTGCCTACATGAAGGAATCCGGTCTTGGACTGTATTGGAACCTTTCGGTTCATTATGGGGATGGCATTGAGGACTCGACAGGCAATTACTTTACGAAAACGAACAGTGATCTTCTGACAGCCACCTATAGTGGACCTGAAAAAGAAGCCTTGGCTGCTTACCAAGTCGAGCACTGGAGAGATCTTTTCCCGAAAGAAGAGGAGTTTCCTGAAAGGAAGGCCGGTGCGGTATACAATATTTCACTGCCAAGTGATAGTCAGGCAACAATTCTAATGGCCAAAATGAAGGATATCACTTGGAAACGAATTCCTGAGGCAGTTATGGCCAAACCGGAAAATTTCGATAAAGTCTGGGATGAGTACATGGCTGAATTGGAAAAAGCAGGAGTAGAAGAGATGGAAGAGGCTTTTGGTCAGTATGTGAAAGATCGCGTTAAACTATGGAGTGGTCAATAACCCTTCCATGATCAGAAAGGCAGGCAAAGATGAAAACGATACCTTGCAATCCTAATGCATCGGAAGAAGTACGGTCAGTGCTCAACTATTTGAGCAAGATTCAAGGAAAGGGCATCATTACAGGACAGCATACACAAACCATGGCGCAGGAAGAATTGAACTACGTTAATCAGGTAACAGGGAAATGGCCTGCGCTATGCGGATTTGAGCTCCTCGGTTATTCTCCAAATATCAATTATGACGATAGTGGTGAAGAGTGTTTGCTGGAAGTCGCTGAAAATCAGGATACACTACAAAAAGCTTGGGAGTGGACGGAGAAAAAAAGAGGACTGATTACATTTACATGGCATTGGTTTTCTCCTCTTGGTGGACGGGACAAAAGTTTTTATACAGAACATACAGATTATGATGTGAGGAAAGCCATTGTAGAGGGGACCCAAGAACACAAAGCTTTGTTGTCCGACATGGACCATATGGCCGATATTCTCCGGGAATTTCGTGATAAACGCATCCCTATCTTGTGGAGACCCTTTCATGAAGCGGAAGGCACCTGGTTTTGGTGGGGGAGTCAAGGTCCGGCTATTGCGAAAGAGTTGTACCGTATCATGTATAAGCGATATACGTATGATCATGGTTTGAATCATTTGATTTGGGTTTGGAATTCACCTTTAGTTGAAGGTTATGTCGGAGATGACGTGGTAGACATCATTTCAAGGGATATGTATCCCCCGGCCCATCAACATACCGATTTACGTGAGGAGTATGAGGAACTGATAGGCGTCACACGCACCCCCAAATTGGCTGCCATCGGTGAGATTGGACCCGTACCAAGCATCAGAAACTTATCCGAATCGCGTATTCCATGGTTATGGTTTATGACGTGGTCCCGTGATTTTGGGCAGACAGAGAAGTTTACGACCAATAATGAGTTACGCAGCGCATATCATTGTGACTATGCTATTACACTGGACAAACTGCCAAAGCTTTATTGATATTGCTAGGCAAGAGAATTTTCATGAATAGCCGCTATATTAGCGGCTTTTTTCAGTTATCATAGTAAGGTTAGTCCGACTTATGGGGTTCTAAGGTGGGATAGATGGCACATACTTTTTCCATCAGCCAAGATTAAATAGCTTTAAAAATACATATCCGATGAGGGAAAGAACGATGGAGCCAATAAAGCCGGCTGCAAAAGCTTTTAGGCCCAATTGCCGAAACGTAACTATATCTACACTAAGACCCAGACCAGCCATGGCCATAGCAATCAGCATATAAGCGGCAAGAATGATTAGATTCGTCAAATCTGAAGGAATAACCTGCAGCGTATTGAGAGCACTCATCATGAGGAATCCAAAAATAAACCAAGGGATCGGGAGGGATTTCAGGCTTCTTTTATTCAACTTGCTGTTTCCTGAATTTTTGGATCGATCCAATCGATTCGTCCAGAATCCAATCAAGATAGCGACGGGCACCAACATGGCTACACGCGTTAATTTAACAATGACAGCCAGGTCAACAGCATCTTGACCCACAGGTTCTGCAGCTGCAATCACATGTGCGATTTCGTGTAAAGTAGCACCTGAAAACACGCCATATTCGGATGCAGACAAGTGTAGAAATGGATATAGAAGGGTGTAAACCATCGTGAAAATTGTTCCTAGAATCGCTACAGTAGCTGCACCGATGGCGGCTTCTTCGTCTTTGGCTTGGATCTGAGGTGCAATGGCTACAACTGCTGCGGCTCCGCATATCGCTGTTCCGCATGCAGTTAATAGCCCCAAACGTTTCTCGACGTTGAAAAATTTTGCAATGCCATACACAACAAAAATAGTGATGGTAATGTTCAGGAAGGAGATCAAGACAACCTTGGGTCCCGCATGAAGAATGTCCTTCAAATTGAGCCGCATGCCAAGCAAAATGATTCCATATCGCAGAAGCTTTTTAGCTGAAAAGGAAATTCCGCTTACCATATGATCAGGTACTTTCCTAACCGCTCTCCAGATCATGCCAAACAAAATGGCAAGTACAAGCTGGCCCATGATGTGTAGAAAAGGAAAATTGGCTGCATATTTGGCAGCAAGCGCAAGCATTAGAGTAAGCCCAATTCCCAGCACAAACCCTTGTTTATTCTTTTTCTCTTGTTGCATGACAGAAGTTGAATTCATGGATATCACGTCCGATTTCTTTATTTCTTGTTCACTTGTAACTATAATTAGTTATGATTGAAAAGAGAAATACCAGAATGAAATGCTTATCATAACAAATCATAATGATTGAAATGATATTTGAGGCTAAATACTATCAAGGGAGATGCACTTTATGATCGTGGAAAGCTTGAAAGTATATATAACTGTAGTGGAACAGCGCAATTTTTCTAGAGCGGCAGAACTATTGCATTTATCACAACCCGGTGTTAGCTTACACATTCGTAAATTAGAGAAGGAATTTGATGTTAAGTTAATGCATCGTTCGCCCAAATGGGTGAAACTGACGGAGGCTGGGGAGCTGCTATATGTACGTGCCAAGGAAATGGTGAATCTATATGAGTCGGCGAAATTGGATATTGCCAGATTGCAGGATGATGTTAGTGGCTCATTGCAGATTGGAGCTAGTTTTACGATTGGAGAATATGTTTTACCTCGCCTATTTTCGTCATTTGCCAGGCAATACCCTGAAGTGGCCATGGAAGTATTCATCGGTAATTCATCTCAAGTTGTGGAAGCAATTCGAGATAATAAAATGGATTTTGGTTTGATTGAAGAGGACATTGAGGCCCAAGATCTGACCGTGACACCATTCATGAAGGACGAATTGATTATTGTGGCAGCGGAAGGATATCCTCTTAACGCTTCGGTGAATGCGGATCTGGAACAATTGCAAGATCAAGTGTGGATACTTCGCGAAATGGGATCAGGAACCAGATCATTTAGTGATCGATTTCTGGCTCAGACAGGACTCCGGGTAAACCGTTCTTATGTGTTCAACAGCAGTCAGGGCGTCAAAGAAGCGGTGTTCTCAGGATTAGGCATCGCCATGTTGTCCCGCTGGGTTGTAAAAAGGGAGTTATCCGCTGGCATGTTGAAGGAAATCACCATTCCAGATATCCACCTTGAACGAAACTTTTCCTTAGTTCGCCGGATAGGTCATATTCCTACCAGAGCAAACGAGGTTTTCGCGGAAAGAATGCTGAAACTGGATGGTCATTTTATCTGATCTAAATCACTTACAGGATAACACTCTATATTGATCAACATTTTCGATATATAGACAATGGTGCTGTATTTCGGAATTGTAGTACGAGAAGTTAAATTGATCAATTATTCAATCTTTCAATTGAATAATATTGATTATTTCTCTATACTACTATTACTAACCGAAATAGGGGGAAAAACGATTGAAGAAAATGAGAGCAATTCAAGTTCCGGCCAAAGGAGAACCTATGAAATTGGTTGAAATTTTGGTACCTGAACCTGCAGAAGGGCAAGTACTTCTTCGAATAGAAGCATGCGGAATCTGTAGCGGGGATTCAAGTACAATCAAAGGATTTGCTCCAGCGTATCCGCGAATTCCTGGCCACGAAGTCGTTGGTATAGTTGATGAGCGAGGTAATGGATCGACAAAGTGGGAGATTGGGCAGCGTGTAGGCTTGGGGTATCATGGTGGACACGATCAAGTGACAGGATTGACCATCGACGGTGGGTACGCAGAGTTCATGATCGCATATGAAGATGCGCTCGTTTCTATACCCGACGAAGTCTCTTCTGAAGAGGCGGCTCCTTTACTGTGTGCCGGTGAAACTACATTTAGTGCGTTAAGAAATAGTCCGGCGCGTCCAGGTGATGTAGTTGCCATTTCGGGCATTGGTGGATTGGGACATCTTGCCGTCCAATATGCGAACAAAGCTGGTTACCGAACAGTGGCAATATCCCGTGGAGGGGATAAAGAAGGCTTGGCCAGAGAACTCGGGGCACATATTTACATTGATTCGGAAAAAGAAGACCCCGCCACAGCTCTAAAAACACTTGGTGGAGCAAAAGTTATTCTTGCCACGGCACCAAATGCTAGCGTAATTTCTTCTCTTATTCATGGCCTGGATACGGGCGGCGAACTGATTATTGTAGCGGGATCACGGGATCGTCTAGAGTTATCAGCAATGGATTTCTTAAAGGGGTCTCATTCTGTGAAGGGAACATTCACTGGAAAGTCTAAAGAAATTGAAGCAGCAGTCCAGTTTAGCGTTTTGACTGATGTACGGCCAATCATTGAAGTGTTTCCTCTAGAACGGGCAAGTGAAGCATATGAAAAAATGATATCAGCAAAGACAAGATTTCGAGCAGTCTTAAGTATGTCTGAATAAAAATGTGAAATCACCTTGCTATGTTTAGTGTTCCTCGAACGAATTCCCTTCGTGTTTTTTTACTTAAGAATGGTCGACAAACTTGAGACGGGGGAGAGTTCATAATAAATAGTAAATATAAAACGATGTTGACATAAGTTTTTTGCTGTTCTATAATTCAATCAATCAATTGAATATAATATCGATTGAATAATATATATAATAGGAGGTATTCCTTATGAGTGCAGTTTCATTAAATAGTCAGACCTTTCAAAAACAAATAGAGTCAGGCATTACGCTTATCGATTTTTGGGCAGCGTGGTGTGGTCCATGCCAAGTTCAGCTTCCCATCATTCACGAATTAGCTGATGGTCTAGCAGGAAAAGCTACAATTGCTACGGTTAATGTGGATGAACAACCTGAGCTTGCCTCGCAATTTGGTATTCGGAGCATTCCAGCGTTACTTTTGTTTCAGGAAGGCAAACTGATTGAAACAATGATTGGAATCCATCAAAGAGATGTACTCAAAACCAAAATTCTTAACCTTATCCAATAATTAATGGATAAGGGAATCAGCAGCAACCTACATTGTTGCTGATTATTTTTTAAAACATATGAAAGACAGAAAATATAAACTCAAACTACCTACTGGTAGATAAAAAAAGGAGATGCAGAAAGATGAAATTCGAGAATAAAACGGTAATTGTAACTGGTGGAGGAACAGGGATTGGTAAAACAACTGCACAACGTTTTTTTGAAGAAGGAGCTAATGTAATCATTAATGGACGCCGTGAAGATGTTTTAGCGAAGACTGCCCTGGAAATTGACCCATCTGGCAAAAAAGTTATCGCTGTCTCAGGGGATATAAGCTTGCCAGAAACCTCGAAAAAATTGGTTCAAGCAGCTGTTGAAGCGTTTGACGGGGTGGACATCTTAGTAAATAACACAGGAAAATTCAACCCAACCCCATTTCTGGACCACACGGAAGATGATTTGCAATCATATTTGGATACAATCATTAAAGGGACTTTCTATCCTTCACAAGCCGTGATCCCTGAGATGAAAAAAAGAGGTGGCGGAGCAATCGTAAATACCGGTTCAATGTGGGCCATTAGTGCGGTTGAATCCACACCATCCTCTGCATATTCAGCAGCGATGGCAGGTAGACATGCTTTGACTAAAAACTTGGCAGTGGAATTTGCTGGGGATCATATACGAGTGAATGCAGTGGCACCAGCCGTTGTTGAAACCCCAATTTACAACACCTTTATGAGTGAAGAAGAAGTCGCCGAAGTATTGCCAAGTTTCAATGCATTTCATCCCATCGGACGAAACGGAACAACAAATGATGTTGCTGAAGCCATTTTGTTCTTGGCTAGTGACTCGGCCTCCTGGATTACAGGTGTAGTTATGCCTTTAGATGGCGGCGTTACTGCTCGCCTTCGTTAATTCTTTATGGAGTAGTCTGGATTTTTCTATCATTATAAAGGGGTATTCGAATGAAAATGCAGTATAACAAGGATGAGTCTGTAATCATCGTCGGAGCAGGTTTAAGTGGGCTTCGTGCTGCTCATTTACTTCATGAACAAGGAATCCCATGCATGGTCTTGGAAGCGAGGGATCGCATTGGAGGAAGGGTCCTGAGCTTAGCGGTTGAAGGGGATCCGGCATTAGGAACATTTGATCTGGGACCGACTTGGTACTGGCCACGTTATGAATATGCAATGGACCGCTTAGTCAAAGAGCTTGGTTTGCAGACATTTGAACAATTCACTGAAGGAAAGATGCTGGTAGAACGATCCCGAACCGAGCCGCCATTACAGCATGATTTGCCCGCAGGAGCGATGGATTATTCATTTCGGCTTGTAGGTGGAGTAAAAGCACTTATTGATGCATTAGTTGCCAGACTACCAACCGAAACCATTCATTTGAATGCTAAAGTTACTGCTATTCATCAGCAGAGCAATGGCAAGGTGAAAGTTCAAACGCATGAGAAGGAATTTCATACAAGTTCAGTTATCATTGCTCTCCCGCCTAGGGTGATTGAACAAAATATCTCTTTCTTACCCAAAATGCCTGTTGAAGTACAATCCAATTTAATAAATAAACCGACCTGGATGGGTGGTCAAGCGAAGATTGTAGCGGTTTACGATAACCCCTTCTGGCGTGATCAAGGACTTTCCGGATTTGTTTCAAGTAGAGTAGGTCCTCTACAGGAAATACATGATGCCTCACCTTCTAGTGGTTCAGGTGCACTTTTTGGCTTCTTTGGCCTCTCTGCTAGGATGCGTTTAAGTATGGAAAAAGAACAGATCATTGAACTTGTGATGCATCAACTGATACATCTATTCGGCCCATCAGCTAAACATGTAAAAGCAATTCTATACAAAGATTGGTCTTCAGATATACACACTGCAGTAGAGAAGGACTCAGAGCCGCTGCTCGATTTTCCAAAATACGGTCCCGTAATAAACAAAAAAGATTCGTTACAGAATATTTTTTTCGCTGGAACCGAAATGGCATCACAGCAAGGAGGTCATCTTGAAGGCGCTCTACAATCAGCTGAAAGAGTCGCAAATGAAATCATTAAACGGTACATTCAATAAATGACAATGGAGAGATCGTTAATGATTATTAAAAGAAATACATTACAGGAGATTATGGATACAGGCCTCATCCTGGTTCAAGAGCGGGGGTATAATGGATTTAGCTATGCTGACATTGCCGATGCTATTGGAATACGTAAAGCGAGTATTCATTATCATTTTCCATCTAAACAAGACTTGGTTCAGGCTGTTTTGAGACGATACCGCAAAGAATTTATGTATAAACTTCAACAAATAAACGATCAAGATCCGAGTGGAAAGCAGAAGTTAGAATCTTTTTTCAAACTCTATCGTGAAACTTTGGAAAACAACACCAAGCTCTGTTTGTGCTCCATGATGGCTGCTGAACTGAATTCGTTTCCGACTGAAATTCGTGATGAATTAAACCAGTTTTTCAAAGCCAATACGGTTTGGGCCCATGATGTACTTGAACAAGGGAAATCAAGTGGCGAATTCTCGTTCTCTAATTCTGCTCTGGGACAAGCTAAGACACTTATCGCATTTGTACAAGGTGCTCAATTGTTATCCAGAACTTCGGGTGACATAGGATACTATGATTCGCTCGTCTCTGGCTATATATCATCGGTAGTTCAATAAACAGAGCAAGAAGTCTATTTGCATACAAAAACCACCTATTCATCAAAATGATGATTAGGTGGTTTTTGTTTAGAAGGCTTAATTGATGAAATGGCTTTGCCACTCATTGATACCTGCATCCATACGGTAGGCTTTGAAACCTTCTTGTTGCAATTTTTCTACAGCGATTGCTGAGTATGCACAAACGGGTCCCTGGCAGTAAGCAACGACTTCAGCGTTCTTTGGGAGTTCTCGCAGCATGATATCCAGCTTATCCATGGGCATTGAAATGGCTCCAGGAATATGTCCTGTCTCAAATTCTTCCTTCGAACGTAGATCCACTAAGATGATGGATTCATTATCAACTTTCTCCATGACTTCATCCATGGAGAGGGTTTGAATATCATTGAGGTTATTTATAAAATCATCTTTTAATTTCGAGATATCTGGAAGTTGCTTCTCGCTTATACGCCAAAGCGAAGACATAAAATCAATAATTTCCGGATCTGCTATGGAATAAATGGCATATGTCCCTTTTTTGGTGAACTTAACAAGCTTGGCATCAAGCAAAATTTGCAGATGGCGTGATACGTTCGCTATATTCATGCCTGTGAACTGTGCCAGCTTTTCAACAGTCTTAGGGCTTTGAGCTAGTACATTCAATATTTCAAGTCGTTTGTCGCTTGATAAACTTTTGCCGATTCGGGCGAGCTGTCTATACAGTTCTTCTTTTAATGCTTTTGCTGTATCCAATTTATCTTCCATCGTGAATAACCTCTATTCTAAGTAATAATGTTCTGACATGATATGAAATGTGTTTATCATCAATCATTAGCTTTAATGATTGAATTGATTCAATTGATTAATAAAATTGTATCATGTTCTTCCATGTAATCAAGAACCGGTCAAAAGATATTTACTTGACGAAGTAATTCATAGTGAAATATAATTCAATTAATTGATTGACAATTTGAATTATGCAATCAATACATTATTTAATGGAGGTTTTACAATCATGGCCAAAGCATATCTTCAAATTACACTCATAATTAATGCACAGGAACGAGAGGCGGCTGTAAATGTATATACAAAATATAAAGAGCCATTTCTTTCAGGTATTGCTGGTGCCGTATCTAAGGAATTGTTAGTCCGTGATGAAGATGTACAAGTTCTTCATGGCTTTAACAGCGAGGCTGAAGCTAATGCATACTTAGAAAGTGACCTTTTCACGAATGATGTTGTTGTTGGACTGAAAGACTTGCTTCAAGCTGAACAAGAGATTCGAATTTATAATACATTTTAATAAGCAATACATTCAGTTGTGTCAGTTTATGACATCAATCTAATGAGGTGTCTGGGGAAAGTAATGCGGGGAACTCTAGATTTTTCAAATCATATATGGAGGGATAGTCGATCATGGGAAAACAAAAAATTACTCTGAATACCGCTAGATATAATATAAGGGAGAACAGGAAATGTCTGAACACTCATTAGATTCCTTCGGCAAAAAAAATATCTCAGAATCACTAACAAAATATGTGGAGTCGCCTGAGAAGCAGCGTCAATTGTATAAAAGAACCATGATCATCGTTATTCTTTCACAGATTTTCGGAGGAGCTGGATTAGCTGCGGGCGTGACGGTGGGCGCGCTGCTTGCCCAGGATATGCTAGGAACGGATAGTTTCGCGGGAGTGCCGGCAGCACTATTTACATTAGGTTCAGCAGGTGCTGCGTTATTGGTTGGTCGCCTTTCTCAGAACTTTGGGCGTCGTGCAGGATTAGCGACCGGATTCATCGGAGGAGGAATTGGAGCAATCGGAGTTGTACTAGCTGCTGTAATGGACAATTTACCGCTGCTCTTTATTTCATTGTTAATCTATGGTGCTGGTACGGCAACAAACCTACAGGCTCGTTACGCGGGTACAGACTTGGCTCAGCCCACACAGCGTGCCAAAGCCATTAGTGCAGCCATGGTTTTCACAACATTTGGTGCAGTAGCCGGACCGAATCTCGTAAACATCACGGGGCAAGTGGCCATTTCACTAGGGGCACCAGCCCTTACAGGACCATTTATGCTCGCGTCCCTGGCTTATATCATTGCCGGAGTGGTTCTTCTCATTTTTTTACGACCGGACCCATTTATCGTCTCCAAAGCTATAGCAGAAGCACAGCGTGCAAAAGACATCCAAAACAGTGTGGATGGAACAACTCCTCAAGAACCAATTGTTAATAAATCTGGTATCATCGTAGGAGCTACAGTGATGGTACTAACTCAAATTGTCATGATAGCCATTATGACCATGACACCGGTTCATATGAAGCATCATGGGCATGGTTTAGGAGATGTTGGTCTTGTCATTGGTATTCATATTGCAGCAATGTATCTGCCTTCCTTGATTACCGGTGCACTTGTCGATAAATACGGGCGTACATTAATGTCCTACGCTTCAGGTATAACCTTGCTCTTAGCTGGCCTGGTGTCTGCGCTTGCTCCAGGCGATTCAATGGTACTTCTCATTCTTGGTCTTGCACTTCTTGGCTTAGGGTGGAACTTTGGATTAATTAGTGGAACAGCAGCTATTATTGACGCTACACCCCCTCAATCACGGGCAAAAACACAGGGAACAGTGGATGTGTTAATCGCACTAGCTGGTGCTTCTGGTGGAGCATTATCGGGTGTGGTCGTGGCCCAATCCAGTTACACAACCCTTTCTTTTATCGGAGGGTTCCTTTCCTTGCTGCTTATTCCAGTTGTCGTTTGGTCCCGCAAAAAGCAAAAGGTTTGATTTCAGTCAGATTTATACTTTTTCAAACGCATCAATCATCTATGGTTTGACTAAGTAGAGTAAGCAATAAAAGGCGGGACAACGTAAAGAGCCGTGCATACTTGCATGGCTCTTCATTGTCTGATTCATATACACGGATGAATGTTACACAACAGGCTCATTCTGCTTTTTGAAATACTGTTCAATGACCAATTCAAGTACAGGCCCCGGCTCTGCACGCTGTAACTGGGACGTATCACCGAATTCCATGCGGTAAGGTCGCTCGATACTGCTTGGAATCCAATAGGGCAAGGGTTTTCCAGTGGAATCCAGACCATTCGGATCACCTGTCGCGATAAAATTGGACAGATAATTACACATCTGGCGTGCCAGGTCATAATGTTTACCGACGAAAGGCCGCCAGCATTTGGCGAGAGTTTCGAAGAAAAACCACAGATCAACGGAATGGAATGTGCCTGGCTGATCCCAGCCCGGAATCTCCGCGTCGAAATTATAATAATAGAGCGGTGTCTCGGACGGATGTCCACTATTGGAGCGGATCACAAGTTGAATCGCATGCTCAATCATGCGGATCGATGCCTGCTGTAATACATGATCGAGATCTTCAGTATCGGCTCCACAGCGCTGCAAAAAGACGGGCGCATCCTCTCCAAACAGTTCGGTTGCCGTTTGCTTCAGTTCCTCCATATTGCTTACCGCAGGCTTGGTCCAAAACTCGGAAGAGGTATGTCCAAGCATAACGGGAACGAGTTCGCGCTTATGCTGTATGAAACGAATGAACGGATCACCCGTACAGAACTGATCATCGATGACTGTTCCCCAGAAGCTTTGATATTCCAGGATTTTATCCCGCAATGTGACCGCGTCCAGCTGTCTGGCTTCGTCTAAAGTGGATACGCCCAGAAAACGGAAAAAATCAACGCCCTTCTGCTCGGCATCCCGCAGTGTGCCACGGACAGAAGGTACGCGCACATTGGGATACAGTTCGGTTGCAATTCCACTCATGATGACAGCTCGCTGGAACAGGCCTTTGTTTTGCGGGGAAGTCATCTGACTTAGCACACTGCCGCCGCCTGCAGATTGTCCACCAATGGTAAT
The DNA here is from genome assembly GCF_002276415.1 of Paenibacillus sp. 7523-1. Lineage (NCBI taxonomy): Bacteria > Bacillati > Bacillota > Bacilli > Caryophanales > Paenibacillaceae > Paenibacillus > Paenibacillus sp. 7523-1. Next base: position 155,871 of record NZ_NPBR01000004.1, read on the forward strand.
CTGATCCGGGTCACCGCCGAAGGCAGCGATGTTACGCTTCACCCAAGCCGTACCTGCCTGCTGATCCAGATGACCAAAGTTCGCAGGTGCTTGTGGGGATTCAGCGCTGATCTCGGGGTGGCATAAGAAACCAAACGCATTCAGACGGTAATTGACGGTAACCACGACAATGCCCCTGCGGGCAATGCGCTCACCATCAAATTCCATTTCAGCAGTATGACCCACCTGAAGCCCACCGCCAAAATACCAGACAAACACAGGCAGCTTCTCATCCGTTCGTTTGGCAGGTGTCCACACATTCAAATATAGACAATCCTCACTCATCGGCAGATCGGGATCAACAGACCACTCTCGCGTATAGATGTTATTATCGTCAATGACGGTCGGGGCCTGCATAGAGGTGGGGGCAAAATCAAAAGCTTGCAGCACCCCATCCCAATCGGATGCAGGTTGTGGTGCACGCCAGCGGTTCTGGCCTACCGGTGGGGCGGCGAATGGGATACCTTTAAAACTTGTAACACGTGGGTCTGCGGCAGGCAGCCCCTGAACTTGGCCATTTTCTACCTGAACGATTCTAAGCAACACAACATTCTCCTCTCTGAATTGAGCATCCTTATTCATGTCGATCCAAGATGTTTGTGGTTGCGCTTACATATCTCTGTTTGGTTATGAGACCACTATTCCGATCATAAGCAACTTGAAAGGAAGTTTCTAGCATCAAAATAAATCAAAACTCCACAAAATCATATATAATGACTGGTATCAAGAAGGGAGGAGCCGGATGTGGACTCATTATGGACAGACGGGAGCAGGGCGAGTCAGGTTTATTTTATAAGCGGCGCCCATAAACCCGTCAATCTTCACCAGTGGGGACCGGGCGTGCGTGATGTTTATGCGCTGCATTATATCATGCAAGGGCAGGGTACACTGGAAACCGGGGGCCAGCAATTTCGGCTCGGTGCGGGAGAGAGCTTTATTATTTTTCCGCAAAAAGAAATCTATTACTACCCCGATCCCGCCGACCCGTGGGAATACGTATGGATGGAGTTCAATGGACGAGACGCAGGACGACTTATAGCGTTGACACAGTTCTCGGTCCAGCATCCCGTACTGCCAGCTGCGCCAGAAACCTTGGAACCCTGGTTTCACCTGGCCTGGAATGCGGGGGCATCACCAAGTGAAGTGTTTAGGGCGGATGCGCGTTTGCACCTGTTATTATCCTATTACATGGAGTATTTTCCATGCGAGACGCAGGAGGAAGCCAGAGATTATGTGTGGCTGTCGAGGACCTATATTGAGCAGAACTACTGGAAATCGACCTTGACGGTTGCGGAGATTGTACAGGCCGTGAATCTGGAGCGAAGCTACCTGTTCCGCAGATTCAAAGAAGCTACAGGCGAATCCATCTCGGCGTATATAACGGCATGCCGTATCCGGCGCGCCTGTGAGCTGCTGAAGTCATCCAGATTGTCCATTCAATCCATAGCCTATTCGGTTGGGTATAATGATCCGCTTTATTTTTCCAGAGTATTCAAAAAGGCAACATCACATACACCATCAGCCTATATGCTGTTACATCAGAAACAAGCAGAACTCTAAGGGAAAACGTTCAGTACACTAACGGATAGACAGATTACATATTGCTTTTATCGAAAAAGTGCACAGTTCCCGGATTCACGGTAGTAACGAATCAGCTTCTCAATCGGATCCCGCCCGCAATTCAGCTTCACACCGAGACAATCGATACAGAGGAATTGCTGGGCTGTGCGAGAGACCAGTTTGAGATAAATACCCACATCATCCGACGAGAGCGGAACCTGGCAAGTGGTGCACAGCCGGTTCTGTGCCATTTATTTCACCAATTTGGCTCGCACGACGAGACAATCATGAGCCCCAACCACCGGTGCATAACGCTCGCGGAATACACCCAGCTCCTTGTGTTCCCAGCAATCGTAGAGTGACAGGGAATAACCCGCAGCGTAAGGCAGCCCCATATCCCAGAATTGAAGGGACAGCTCGCGTTGACTGTCACTCAAGTTGAAGAATCCGATGGCAAGATCACCGTCTGTCAGCACCTTCACCAGCATGAATACATCATCGGTATGGAACCATTGAGGCTCGGGTTTGATGCGATAGGCTCCGCGTGCCTCCGCATCCTGGTTGATGGCAAGCAGGTCCGGGTTCATCAGAATATCCTTGGTTGCCTGATTGGCCTTGCGTACATCACATCCAATCATGAGCGGGGATCCCATCATGGACCAGAGCGAGAAGTGGGTTTTGTATTCAGTGTCGTTACAGCCGCCGATGGTTCCAATAAAGTCGTTGTTGCTTCCGCCGTACATGCCTACGATGAGCATGTCCATGTCATTATGGCAGAAGGAGCCAGTGTAGCTTTGTTTGCCGAGCTGAGACAGAGCCAGGTCCTTGACCGATTGCCAGTTGTCGCGAATGTCACCGGTGGAGCGATACATATGAGCCCCTGATTCACGAATCCACTCATATACGTTGTCTTCTCCCCAATTGCAGGCAGAGAACAGGATATCCCGCCCGCAGTTTTTGAGTGCAAGGCTCATGCGCTTGTATAACAGCTCACCTGAGATATGGCGCGGCTTGAAACAGTAGTCATATTTTAAATAATCCACGCCCCACTCGGCGAATAACGCAGCATCCTGGAATTCATGCTCGAAGCTGCCTGGATAACCTGCACAAGTATGTGTACCAACACAGGAATACATGCCAAATTTCAGACCTTTGTCGTGGATATAATCTGCAAGCGCCTTCATTCCACTCGGAAATTTAGCGGGGTCTGCGACCAGATTACCATCTGCATTACGTTCCTTCAGACTCCAGCAATCGTCAATGACGATGTACTCGTATCCGGCGTCCAGATAACCCTCTGTAACAAACACATCGGCAACATCCCGAATCAACTGCTCATTGATGTCCCACGTGAAGGTATTCCATGAATTCCATCCTAGTGCAGGGGCAAACCCCATTAACGAATGATTGCTCATAATCTCGCTTCCTTCCTAAATCCTGGTTTCATAAGTTATGAATAGCGTAAACACAACAATTAATATTTCAAAATAACTACAATGAACTTAAACGATAAATATGAATTCAGCCATAGCTTGACGTTGCTTCCATATGGACTGATGTTGTCCAGTGGGCTTAAATAAAGCAAACGCCAAGTACATTCATTCAATGAAATTTGTTGAACCATGAGAAACTGGAGTATAATGACCTTTGCGGATCGCATTTAGAAGGAATTCTGTGTTTGGTAAAAAACATATATAGAGTGGTTATAATTGCATTTGCAAAGATTGGACCCAACTATACATCACGATAATTCCTTGAAAGGGGACATCTGTTTTGGATGAGCAATTTTTAGATCTACTTGCTGAGAAATATGATACGGAAGAAAAAATCATAACAGAGATTATCAACCTTGAAGCGATCTCCAATCTTCCGAAGGGAACCGAGCATTTTGTCAGTGATTTGCACGGGGAGTTCCAGGCTTTTCAGCATGTACTACGAAACGGTTCAGGAACCGTTAAAGAGAAAATCAAAGAATTATTTCGTGAGGTTTGGACAGAGCAGGAAATTAATGATTTTGCGGCGTTAGTATATTATCCGGAAGAAAAAATAAAGCTGGTTATAGGGGACCTGAGCAATAAACAGGCTTTGAACCAGTGGTACAGACAAACGATTGAAAACATGCTTAAGCTTGTTTCTTACGCGTCTTCCAAATATACTCGCTCCAAACTGCGGAAAGCTCTGCCGAAACAGTATGTATATATTGTAGAAGAGCTTCTATACAAGACGGATACGACCAACAATAAGGATCCGTATTACGAGGAAATATATCGGCAAATTATATCTTTGGGTCAGGCGGACAATCTCATTATCGGCCTTGCTTATACGACCCAGCGTCTGGTGGTTGACCACCTTCATGTGGTTGGCGATATTTATGACCGGGGGCCGGACCCCGATAAAATTATGGATACGTTAATCAACTATCATTCTGTAGACATTCAGTGGGGAAACCATGATGTGCTCTGGATCGGCGCCTATGCAGGTTCTCTGGTCTGCCTTGCGAATATTATCCGGATCTGCGCGAGATACGACAATCTGGACATCATCGAAGATGTATACGGAATCAATCTTCGCCCACTGTTAAACCTGGCGGAGAAATACTATGAAGATAATCCTTCTTTCAGACCTAAGCTGCAGGGTGGCCATAACGTATCGGAGCAGGAAATTCTGCAGATCACCAAGATTCACCAAGCCATCGCCATGATCCAGTTTAAGCTTGAAATCCCGATTATCAAAAGACGCCCAGACTTTAATATGTCTGAAAGACTTCTGCTGGAGAAGATCGATTACGACAAAAATGAAATCAACATCTGCGGAAAAACATACCAGCTGGAAAACACCTGTTTTGCAACCGTAAATCCGCAGAAGCCTGAACAATTGCTGGAGGAAGAACGCCAGGTGATGGAGAAGCTGTTGTTCTCCGTTCAGCATTCCGAGAAGCTGGCCAGGCATATGAATTTCCTTATGAAAAAGGGCAGCCTTTATTTAAAATACAACGGGAATTTGTTAATCCACGGCTGTATTCCTTTGGATGAAGAAGGAAATATGGAAGAAATGCAGATTGAAGACAAGACGTATGCGGGCCGTCAGTTGCTCGATGTTTTTGAGGATAACTTACGTTACGCCTTTGCGCATCCGGAAGAGACAGATGATCTGGCGACAGATATGGTATGGTACATCTGGACAGGGGAATGTTCCTCGCTCTTTGGCAAGAGAGAAATGACCACTTTTGAACGGTACTTTATCCAAGATAAGGAAGCCCATAAGGAGAGAAAGAACCCTTACTACCATTTGCGTGAAAAGGAAGAGATCTGTCGAAAGATCTTGCTGGAGTTCGATTTGAATCCGGATCATGGACATGTCATTAACGGACATACGCCAGTTAAAGAAATTCGTGGAGAGAGCCCTGTTAAAGCAAACGGGAAAATGGTCGTCATTGACGGTGGATTTTCCAAAGCCTATCAATCCACAACGGGCATCGCGGGATATACCTTGTTGTATAATTCCTTTGGCATGCAGCTCGTCGCCCATCAGAAATTTAATTCAAAAGAAGATGTGCTGTGTAACGGAACGGATGTGTTATCTATAAAAAGACTGGTGGACAAAGAACTGGCGCGGAAACTGGTGAGGGAAACCAATATCGGGGAAAAGCTGCTGCAGAAGATCTCGAATTTGACGGATTTACTGGAATATCGCTCAATGAAATGAACTATTGCTAAACGTACTCACTCGGATCAAACGGTTTGAGTGCAATTTGGTGTAGACGCTCGTATTGGGCAGGGAAGTCATGTTACCCTGCCTGTGCGAGCTTTTCTTTTTTGTAGATCAATCTGATTTCAATACGAACTGCTGCGACATTCTATGTCGTACCATGACCTCTATAATAACGGTGAACACACAAACTACATTGAAAAGAGGTTCACACCATTGGCAAAAACCAAAAGAGGACGCGTCTTGTGGAATATTCCTTCCAGGGGGCGGGGAACATGTCCGGTATGCAGCAGCACACGTATTAAACTGTTGTATTCGCAAACGAAAACAGATGGTACCAGCCTGAAAGTATGCAAAAAATGTTCCAAGGCTGTACAATCCAGAGTGGATAGAGCAACCGTATAACGTAACAGGCCTGTTCTTCGGAGCGGGCCATTCGTTTGGTATAATGGGTTTACGTTTAGCACAATGTGGAATCAATGGGGGCCTGTAAAGATGAGTAATATGCATCGTATTAACTGGTTTGACGAGCAGATTCGAAGCGGACGTTTTCCGAACAGCAGCTGGCTTGCCCGTGAATTTGAAATATCCCGGCGTCAGGCACAGCGTGATATTGAATATATGGCGATTTCATTACGTGCCCCTTTACTATATCTTGCGAAATATAGAGGGTATTGTTATGAGGACCAGACCTATCGATTACCCCATTTATATATGACAGAAGAAGAACAGAGCGTCCTCAAGTATTTGGCTCATCGTTATCGGCATTTTAATCACGAACAATCTGATGTGGTAAAGCGTGTGGCGCATCTGTTAGAGCGATTTACGGCTGAAGAGCAGCAGATATTGAGCCAACCACTACCCACATTCGCGGCATCGCCGAAGCTTCTTCAGCATTTTGAATTATTATCCCATGCCATAACAGAATCACTTAAAGTACATATGTATTACCGAGACTTTTCCGGAGAAAGACAGTTTTCTTGGTGTCCATTGAAGATCGTGTCCCAGTACAATGCTGATTACGTCATTGGCTATGAAACGGATCCTGTACAGCAAAATGCCATACGGCTGGAGGGTATCGTTCATGTCCGATTGACGGATGAAACATTCGAATGTAATTCAGACATGCAGCTCAGTGGATGGGAAGACCCTCTACCTGTTCGAAAACCATTTGTAGCTGAGATTCGCTTAAAAGAAGTGCAACAAACAGAGCAGTGGCAAGGATACCGCATTCGAGACAAACAGGATCAAATCCACTTTATAGAATTTTATGATACAGAGGCTTTCATGCAGCATTTACTTATAAGTGAGTGGGAGGAATTAATATCTCCTGGGTGGCTAAGAAACAAGATGCAGAGCCATGCAAACGTAATACTTAACAGACTTCATAATTCAAATCATGCTCACGTGAAGTAAAGACCATGGAGGGAGAACTTATCTTGGCAGAAGTACAGCTAAACAACCTGATGTTAAAGCGAGAGTCTAAATCATTTGTGGATAGTCTGCATGCTATATTGACCCATACAGGTCAGTTTCAAGGGGCAAAATATTTGCTCTCCGGGTATACAGGGATGGCTTTTAAACTTTCGGTGCATCGCAGGCTTCTTCCCATGTCGGTAACGGCGTATGGACAATGGGGAGAAGCACACCGTCCTGGAATCGACAACCTGGGAATATTCACGATCTGGGATGGAGGACGTACGCGCCATTCTACATTCAATTATTATCAGCGAGATGCAGTGCAATGGGTTAAGCGAAGTCTGGACGAGGGAAAAGGAGTAATCTACTGGATTCCGGAGTTCGGCGTTATACATGGATATGATGACGATGATTGTATCTTTTACTTACAAGATGGGTCGAGTAAGGAGCCTCAGATTTTGCTATATGACAATTTTGGGCTAAATTTCACAGGTTTCTGGTATTGTCAGGTCTTTGGTGAGCAACTTCCAATACCCAAACAGGATATGTTGTTGGAATCCTTACGACTTGCTATCGAGGACTGGGATATCCTCTATCGCTTACTACCAGATCAAAACATCGCTTCTGGCCGATTGGCATATGACGTATGGGTGCAAGCTCTACGAAGTGGTGATTATGATCCAACGGGGGCAACTTATCTTTTAGAATCTTATTGTCAGTCTCGTGATGAAATTCGAATGTACCTGCAGGATATGCAAGGAATATGGGATGAGCTGGACCAAGCTTATTCATGTTATGACCAGCTTGGAACGTTAATTCACCAGATGAGGGAATTCATGATTCAGCAGGAGGATAAATGGACCCTGGAGCTGGATGCAGCGGACAAACTGGCACAAGTTCTAATGGAAGCGAAAGCACTAGAAGAGCAAGCGGTCAATCATTTTCGCGTCATATCCTTGAAATTCCCTGATCGTAAGCGTTCTACTGTGCCACGATGGGGGGCGCACTCGGCAAGATAGACAGAGGGAGGAAGGATCATGACAAAACAAGTTTATCTGGACTTGATTCAGGCCAAACAAGCGCAGTATTCTAAGGATCCAAACATGAGGTGTAGCGGTATGGGTTCATATGCAGATGTGATGCACCGCATTTTAATACATAAGAAGTGGACCGAATTCCCGCGTCACATGATTGCGGGCATGACAGCAACTGTGTTTCGGTTGGTCGTAGATCGGCATTTGACCGAAGAATCAATCTCAGCCTACAACTGGATGGCAGAGAACTTTGTAGCTGCTGATTTTATTGGAGTAACGGCCGGCCAGGCAGCAGGGTTTTCATTTGCACCGACGTTTCCTTTGTATCAAAAACAGGCATTGGTGGACATTAAGTCATCCATTGATCGGGGTGTGGGGGCTATAGTATGGCATGACCAATTTGTTATTGCTGCCGGGTATGATGATGTGGAGCAGATTTTGCTCCTCTGTAACAGCGAAGGCCAAGACGTTACTCGTTTGCCTTACGATTCTTTTGGGCGAAATAGTACGCCTTATTGGTATTATCAAGTGCTTGAATCCTGTAGAACGGTAGATGTATGGGAGGTCTGCAAGGAATCGTTGATTCAGGCCGTATACAAATGGGAAATCCATGATTACATGCTGCCACCTCAGGATTACGCCTGTGGATCTGCTGCATATTCTGCCATTGCTTCAGCACTGGAATCAAGAGTTTATGAACCAAGGCAAGCTGCTGCAGTCCTCCGATATTATGGCAAATCAAGAGAGAATATTGCCTCCTATATTACAGAGCTTGGATACCTCTCTGACCACATGGTTCAGGTCATACAAGAATATACGTCGTTGTCAGATCTTTATTTGGAGATGATTGGTTGGGTTGATCAGTCCAACTTATGGGATGTCAAAGAACCGGAGTGTGTACAGTCTGTGATAGCGCTTATCCATCAAGCGAGAGAGACGGAACAACGTGCCATTGATGCGATTAAGCAGGCCTTTCCCGAAACCATCGGCAATCGTTTTAAAGATGTTGGACTGAGATAGCTGTCATCATGCCGTGAATAAAAACCGAACCGAGCTCTATGAAGCCTGGGAGGTTTTTTTGCGTTTATCTGGCATCCTGGGGAATTGAATATGGAGGCTTTTTTAGTTATCAGTAACAAGAAATTTTGATGCTGAGCTTGATCTGAAATTGACAAAAGTACATATAACGAGTAATATTTAAATAAAGAATCTTAAAACTGAGATATATAAAATGGAGTGAAAAACAATGAATAATTTTCGATATCAAGCATGTCTTCATTTCATTCAAATGTCAAAAATGATTCAGGACCAATTTCGGAGCGAGTTAAAGAAAGCAGATCTCAATTTCACGGAACTTTCTGTGTTAGTATCGCTTGAACATGAAGAGAAACAAGCAATTCAACAGATTTCTCAACATGTTTCTTTGACTAGTGGTGCTTTGACGTATATCTTGGATAAATTGGAGAATAAAAAGCTGCTAACTCGGATTCCTTGTCATTCGGATCGTCGAGTGATATTCGTACAACTAACGGATAAAGGTAGACACTTAATAGATTGTATACTTCCCAATTTGTATAACTTGGCTGATACTCAGTTCAATTCGTTAACGATGGATGACGCTGATAAACTTGAAAAGTTGGTAACGAATATGGGGACCGTCGGTTAATACATCCAGCATCTGGCTGAGATCGGGTTTGGAACTTGCATGGTGAAAACTTGTGGGATATACAACCCGAACCGCGAAACACAACAAGGTTATATGGATGTAGAATTCTTCAATTACCAGTCCTTAAATAGTCTGCTTACGAATTGGATGATTAAAAAAATGAAGAATGTTGATCTGACAGATCAACATTCTTTTTTGCACATTACAATATGGTTTAAAGATCAATCTTCCAGTTTCCCATCATCTTGGCGACTTCCGGATCGTGATACGATAAGAAAAGACTCTTCCGCGTATCAAGGGCCGTAATTTGTTCAATATCCTCGGTACTGAGCTCAAAATCGAAGATGTTGAAGTTTTCGACGATCCGTTCTTTTTTCACTGATTTCGGAATGACAACGATTCCACGCTGGACAAGCCAGCGCAACACGACCTGCGCGACAGACTTACTGTGTTTTGCAGCAATGGATATCAGCACTTCGTTGCCAAACATGTTATTGAGCCCTTCAGCGAATGGAGCCCACGACTGATGTTGAACTCCTTGTTTTTTCATAAAAGTGGCACTCTCGGTTTGGTGATAGAACGGGTGAGTTTCGACCTGGTTAACAGCTGGCACGATTTCATTATGCACGATAAGGTCCATCAGACGATCTGGCAGGAAGTTACTAACACCGATCGCCTTGATTTTACCTTCATGGTACAGTTCTTCCATTGCACGCCAAGCACCGTAGTAATCGCCAAACGGCTGGTGTATAAGATATAAATCGAGATAATCCAACTGCAGCTTATTTAAGGATTTGTTAAAAGCAAGCTTAGCGCTCTCATAACTGGCATCCTGGACCCAGAGCTTGGTCGTGATGAACAGCTCTTCACGAGGCACGCCACTGCGCTTAATCGCACGTCCGACCGCTTCCTCATTTAAATAACCGGATGCAGTGTCGATCAACCGATAACCAGCCATCAGCGCTTCATATACTGCATTCTCACATTCTTCAGCATCCGGAACTTGGTAAACACCAAAGCCGATAACCGGCATTTTTACCCCATTGTTTAATGTTACGGTTTGCATCGTAATTCCTCCTAATATTTAAATATAATGCAATGGCCCTTGATTCGAATTCGGGCACCTCAACTGGGTTTACCTTCATGGTCGAGTTGCATTACAATGAGCCTATCACCTTCGTGTTACACGAAGGCAAGCATCTTCGGAATTTATATTTTTCAAGGAGGTCTTCACATGCATACCGTCAAAGAGGCCGCGCAGATAACAGGACTCACCGAGCACGCTATTCGCTTTTATACAGATAAAGGCTTGGTGCCAAGTGTACAGCGCAATCAGAATAATATTCGAATGTTTGACGAAGAATCAATCAACTGGTTACATGGCATCAAATGTCTCAAACAATCCGGGATGCCGATTGAAAATATTAAAATGTATGTTGATTACTGTCTCGAAGGAGATTCAACGATCCCACAACGGTACACACTTATGATGGAGCATAGAGAGGCAGCTCTTGCTAAGTTTGAAGAAGCCAAACAGCACTTAGCGCATTTGGAAGAAAAGACCGCTTTATATCAAGCCATAATGGAGAACCGTTCCCTAGACACAACCAATCCCGCTAACTGGGATCGAATTAAACATATGCATGGAGACGTATTTTACGCATCCTCTGCTGATGATCTACTATGAACGTTACAATCACTGAGGGATTTGTTACCACTTGCTGGCTTCAAATATGTAAAATCCCGCATAGCACTCGAGATGAAAACACAGGAATTGTTGATATCCATCTATCTTCAGGCCAATAGACAAAATGTAGCTGGAACGAGTATGGAAGTAATGGTGCACTGAAAAGTCACGCATAACAAGCAAAAGGCACATACGGGTCTACCGGAAAGCTACTATCAGCATTCTGAACTGAGATGGTATGAGTTATTCGGAAAAGAAGCATTTAAGGACAGCCTTATATCTATTATTGAGCATATTACACAGCACAACATACCATTGATCGAGCAGCTCTTATCTGATCCTCAATGTGTCATAGAAGAAAATGCCAAGATGCCAAAAAGAATTCTCAGCCCGTATTTTTACTATCGTTACGGTACAGAAGGACAATTTGAACAGGCGAGACAGCGATACGTTGCCAATTTAAGCGAAGCGCAGAAAAAGCAGTATGATGATGCTGTCATCAAGTTCCAAGCGGATGGATGCGGTCCGATCAGGCTCGGAAAAGATTGGGCGTATTTGACGGTAGCCAAGGCGGAGGGGCGTGAAATATGAGTGTTGATTCTCTCATTGTAGCCATGTAGTTGTACTGGAAGAGGTCAAATAACGGAGTGTTTAGTCTGCAGCTTTATTTGCCGCGCCTAATATTTTGTTTATCTAAACCTAGAAAAAAATCCCTTTACAATCATTTACAGTGGGTTATAATACAATCAACAAGTGGGTTACTTCACAAGAAAAGCGAAATATTGTAATTTCTTATTTGCAATGATGAAGTCACCCTCGACTCGTCCATTTTGAGTTGCTTATTACATAATAGATACCGGAGGTATGGTTATGGTCAAGAAGAAAATGTCCACAACTCTCAGCGCAGCTTTAATCGTTTCTATGCTGGCTACTGGCGTGATCGTCGCGATCCAAGGTAATACAACGTTAGAGGTAGCGAAGACAGCAGGGGATAAAAAGGTGGAAGTTATTAAATGAATAAGCTAGGTGCGGCTCTAGTAGTCAATTAGGGAGTATTCAAAGCACCCGATGCGAAATTCAAGCGGAATTAAAAAGACACTAGAGTGGCAGCAGCTAAAGATAAAAGTGAACATGTATAGTGAATTTATTAACCTCAGCTCGGTATACCTGCTGAGGTTTTTTTATTGGGGTGGAATGGAGCGCGACGACAATTGACCTTTTTTAAATTTGTCTATCAGGCGACAGCAAGTGCCTAAACATAAGTCCCAGCTTTAAGAGCAGCAGATGATCGGTATTCTTCAAATCCAGATTCAGCAGCCCCGAAATTTTCTCCAGCCTGTACAGTACGGTGTTGCGATGGATATATAACTCACGTGCAGTTTCATTCACTTGGCCGTTGTTGGCGAAATAGGCTTCAAGTGTGTGCATCATCTCGCGGGTGTATTCCTCTTCTTTGTCCAGCAGTGGACGGAATAAATAAGAGCAATACCTGATCATAACCTCCTGTGGAATATGCTTGAAGAGATAAATAAACTCCAGGTCAGCAAACATGACAACCGGTTCGCTTAAACCAAGCTCTGTACTGATTCTCTCAGCCTCCCGGCACTCCCGGAAGCCGTCGATGAACTCCTCCATGCCCGTTCTCACTTTACTGATAAAACATGTCCTTGTTCCGTGGTCCCATGAATGCATCAAATCCGCATACAAACGTACCGAATTCTCATATTTCCTTCGATCCTTGGCCTCTTCTTCTAGAAGGGGGAAGAGTGAATATATGCGATTCATCACATAAAAATGATGGGATTCCAAGGAGGACGTTTTGGGATGATCCTGAAGCCTATTCTGAATCTCCCTCAGTTTGCGCCTCTGACTTTCATGGTCCCAAGCATCCGCTCTTGTGGAAGATACCATGCATACGTAGGGTGTGCTCCAAAATGTGCTTCCCAATGCTTCGGCAAATTCGAGCACCGTTTTCAGAGAGGCATTCCCCTTTAAGTAACGTTCCATGGCCATGCCAAGACGACTGCCTGCCGCAGTAGCCTCCTGATTCTGGATGACCTCCAGATGATAGGAAAGAATGACGGCAGCTTGGTGAAAAATGCCCTCCATTTCATGTGCTTCCAGCAGATTTTCAGTTTGTATCAGCAAGTAACCGTATGACTTTCCGTTTTTCAGGAGGGGGACCCGATACAACAGGTTGCTCGCCGATTTGTAAAACCGATTGTCCTGATTCCAGGGCCAATTGCTCAATAGCTCCATATCGGAACAGCGGGTCATGTTATACAAGGTCTGTCCTTCAGAGGTAACGATGGCTAAAGGAACCCCTAAAATGCTTGTGATACTTTGAAAATAATTGGTGTACTCATCCGCCTGCATCGCAAAATCAACCAACTTCTTCTGTGTTTCAAGCAATTCATTCAGCCGGCGGGTATCGCGTTGGAACTCGGATTGGTAGAGAGCGGTGATCTGCTCGGAGAAGGTGAATTGAAAGGGAAGCTCAATGAGGGGCAAGCCCAGCCGATCGGCTTCCAGCAGAGCTATCTCAGGTATTTCTGCCCAGTATCGACCAAGCTTGATGCCAAGCCCGGAGGCTCCACGTTCATTCAGCTTTTGTAGCAAATTAACAAATTCCTCGGGTGAATCCCTAATCGCATAAGCTGTAGTCAACAAGAGTTCCCCTTCTTTCATCCAGTTGATCACATCCGGCGCATCCATCAAATTGATGGAGCTAATCGTTCGAGAAATTCCTTTTCTACCGGCTGCCAACTTCCCTTCCGATAACGGGTACACCGCCAACGCCTCTTCTATAGTTAATTGCATGTCAATCCATCCTCCCAAACGATACATATCTGAATCAGGTACCGGACATCACGTAACTTTTTAAGCAATTATATAGGGTCTTGTCGAATTTCTGCAATCCCTTTTGTTATATATATGTCACATAAGCTAACCTAAAACAAAGAATGTTCTGTTTTTGAACCAACGTAAAGCGTATACCATTAGATAAAAAACCAAAATTGTGTAAGGTATATTTACACGAATATTTTTTGGCTATATGATAGGACACAACTTCAAAGAGAAGAGGGGATTCAGATGCAGCTCACCCAAAATCAACAGGCAGCGGCCCAAAAGGACAGTCGTTCCATGCTTGTAATCGATGATGTCGGCAAAATCTACCCCAATGGCACTGTAGCTGTGCAGCATGCGAATCTGCATGTGGGGGAAGGAGAATTCCTATGTTTTGTCGGTCCTTCCGGTTGCGGGAAATCTACCATTTTCAATATGATTGCCGGTTTGACGGAACCGACCTCCGGTCATCTGACCGTGCTGGGTACTTCCCCAAAGGAAGCGCGTAAACAGAATGAAATTGCCTTTGTATTTCAGGAGCATACCCTGCTCCCGTGGGCCAAACTGATTGATAATGTCACCATGCCTCTTACTTTGCGTGGCGTATCCAAAAAGGAGCGGATTACCGAAGGGGAGCGGGTTCTAGAGCTGGTAGGCCTGAAGGATTATATGAAAGTGCTGCCCCGTGAGTTGTCAGGCGGAATGAAGATGAGAGTATCTATTGCACGAGCGTTGATATCTCGTCCCAAGTTGCTGTTAATGGACGAACCGTTTGGCGCCCTTGATGAAATTACCAGGCAGACGCTGCAGAATGAACTGCTAAATATTTGGGAACAGGACAAGAAGATGTCGGTTCTGTTCATTACGCATAACGTGTTCGAAAGTGTGTTCTTATCAACAAAAGTCGTGGTGATGACGCCTCGTCCCGGTAAAATTTCGGATTTCATTGATATTCCGTTTGCCTATCCGAGGGATGATGAATTCCGGACCCAACCTGAATTCGGTGAATATGTACGCAGCGTGTCCAAAGTACTGAATCATTGATAGCCAGAAATGAGAGGAGAGAGAAGCAACATGGAAGAGATGGTAGCTAATCCAGCCGTTGAAACGACACCAGGTATCCGAGCTTCTGGGAAGGACAATGCCCGCAGCCATCATCCGGCAGAAGAGAGCCCAGTCATTGGACTGCTGAAAAAAATTCTGCCGCCAATAGTCGTGTTTGTCCTGTTTATCGGTGGATGGGAATTAATTGTGCGGATACTCGGAATGCCCCCATATATCTTGCCCAAGCCATCCGATATTGCCGCAGCCGCTGCTGAGAACAGCGCGAATCTGATTACGTCGGTAAGCACAACCATTGTTGAGGCGTTGATCGGTTTTACGATCAGTGTAGTGCTCGGTATTTCATTGGCCATTCTACTGGCCCTGTCCAAAACGGTGGAAAAAAGCGTATATCCCTACGCTATTATCCTACAGACTATTCCGGTCGTTGCGGTAGCGCCAATCATAGTGATCTGGTTCGGAGCGGGAATAAATGCCATTGTGATCATTTCATTCTTAATCAGCTTTTTCCCGATTTTATCGAATACGCTGATCGGATTGAACTCAACGGATCAGAACATGAAGAATTTATTCTATTTGTATAATGCAAGCAAGCTGCAAACCATTTGGAGGCTTAGATTTCCGGCGGCACTTCCGTACATTATGGCAGGACTGAAAATTTCATGCTCCAGTTCGGTTGTCGGAGCGATCGTGGGTGAATACATTGCAGGCATTGGTGGCGGACAAGGCGGACTCGGTTACGGGATTACCGTTGCGGCAACCCGCCTGCAAACGCCTTATCTGTTCGCCTGCGGTTTAGCGGCTTCGGCCCTAGGAATCGCATTTTTCCTAATCATCAACATGGTGTCGAACAAACTTTTGAAGTCCTGGCATGAATCAGCAATGAAATAATACCAGAACCGGGGGAGAGATCCAACATGTCCAAACATCATATGAACTTTCGTTATAAGAAATGGCTGCTGTCGGCTGCTTCTTTGATCCTACTGCTTCTGAGCGCATGCTCCAATTCCTCCGCTCTAGAATCCGCCGCCCAGGCGGGAGGGGAAGCCGGAACAGATTTGAAGAAGGTAAAACTGATCGAGGGCTGGTACGCCAAAGGGGAAGATGGAGGCTATTTTGCGGCATTGCAGCAGAACTTTTATAAGGACAAAGGGATCGACATGACGATTCAGCCAGGAGGCCCCGAGGTGTCAACCATGCAGCTTGTCGCTGCAGGCAAAGCTGAATTCGGTATCTCTTATGCGGATGAAATCTTGAAGGCGCGGGAACAGGGAATCCCTGTTGTCGGTATCCTTGCCGGTTTTCAAAGCACACCGCAGGTTCTGATGTACCACAAGGGGGAGAACATTCAGGATTTCGCAGACCTGAACGGCAAAACCGTATACATCGGTACAGCGGTGCCTTACTGGGAATATATCAAGAGCCAATACAATCTGACAGATGTAAAAGAAATGAAGTATAACGGGCAGCTGGTCAATTTTATCAATGACCCCAGATCGCTCAATCAGGGTTACATCACGAATGAGCCTTACGCACTTTCTCAGCAGGGGGTTGAGGTAGACTATCTGAAAATCGCCGATTCCGGTTATGCGAACTATGCAGACGTTCTTTTTACGACGGAAGATTACCTTAAAGAGCACCCTGATGTTGTTGAAGCTGTCGTGCAGGCAAGTCAGAAAGGTTGGAGCTATTATCTAGACAACTATGAAAAGGTAAACCCGTTTATTCAAACCTACAATCCCGATATGACGGTAGAAGCAATGAATTATGAAGCAGTGCAGGAAAAGCCCTTTATTCTTAACAAGGAATCTGAGGCAAATGGTATTGGTTACATGACAAAGGAACGCTGGAGTACCCTCCAGGATCAGATGATCAAGGGTGGAGGATTAACGAAATCACTAGATGTTACCCAGGCGTTTACAACGGAGTATCTGATGAAGCCATAAACCTGAACCAAAAGTATGTAAAGCTTCAAATCAGAAATTTCAGAAAAAATGAGGGGACTTAATATGTTCAAACTTGGAAATCGAAAGAGCTATTGGCAAGTGTCCGAAACGCTGGTGGATCTGAGGCGAACGCAAAAGTACGGCAAGTCAGTAACCCTCCCTGCACAGCCGCAGGAAGTCATATTTGATCTCGAGCATACGGCAGTTATTGTCATCGATATGCAGAATGATTTCTGTACACCGGGTGGATGGCTGGATTCCATTGGGGTCGATACCTCTCCGCTCCTTAACCCGGTCCGCCGACTGAACCGACTGATGCCCGAGCTGCGCAAAGCGGGAGTGCCTGTTATTTGGGTGAACTGGGGCAACCGGGAAGACCGAATGAACGTGCCGCCATCCGTGCTCCATGTGTACAATTCGGATGGTCGGGGCAACGGCATCGGGGACCCGCTGCCGGGGAACGGCTCCAAGGTGCTGGAGAAAGGCAGTTGGGGAACGGCAATTGTCGATGGTCTGGATTCGTCCCCCGATGATATCTATGTGGATAAATATCGCATGAGCGGGTTTTGGGATACACCACTGGACAGTATTCTACGCAATCTCAATATTCAAACGGTGTTGTTTGCCGGGGTAAATCTCGATCAGTGTGTCATGCATACACTGCAGGACGCGGCTTGTCTCGGATATGACGGCATACTTCTGGAGGATTGCTCGGCAACAAGCTCCCCGGATTTCTGCATAGAAGCGACATTGTACAATATCAAGCAATGTTATGGCTTCGTTACGGATTCCACCTGGTTGGTACAAGAGCTTAGCGGGGCAGCGACTCCTATAGAAAGAAACACCTCGGAAGAGCTGGCATCGTTAGAAGGCTGAGCGGAAGGATGGGATGAACCAATGAAGGACCAATGGAACGCCATTGTCAACCAGGTGATCGTTGAACCGACAGGACAGGGTAGGCTGAACGGACTCAGCTTTATGGTCAAGGATGTATTTGCCGTCCGTGGCAATACAAATGGCGCGGGTAATCCACGTTGGCTCCAGACGCACGGGCCAGCAACGGAACACGCGGAAACGCTCAACCTGCTATTGCAGCAAGGAGCTAGGCTAACGGGGATGACGCATACGGATGAGCTGATGTTCAGCTTGAATGGTGAAAATGTTCATTATGGAACACCAGTGAATCCAAGGGCACCCGATCGTATCCCTGGCGGTTCATCTAGCGGCTCGGCGGTTGCTGTCGCCGCTGGGCTTGCTGACTTCTCCCTTGGAACGGATACGGGAGGATCGGTCCGTGTTCCATCTTCGTACTGTGGAATTTATGGAATGCGTCCATCGCATGGCATTGTCTCCGAGAAAGGTGTTATCCCACTCGCTCCCAGCTTCGACACCGTCGGCTGGATGGCACGTGATCTCGAGACGCTGTGCCGGGTAGGAGAAGTGCTTTTGCCGCAGACAGACTCGGGTACAGACTTCAGCAGGGTGCTCATCGGTGAGGATGCGTGGGAGCTTGCTGATACGGAGAGCAAAGAGGCACTTACCCCTTACCTGAAGTTGCTTTGCGGCATGGTTGCGAACCATGAAACGGTTCGCATCGCTCCGCAGGGTCTACCTGAATGGATGACCATGTTCAGGACGATCCAGGGCTATGAAATATGGCAGGAGCACGGGGGGTGGATTGAACGTGAGCAGCCGACCTTCGGACCAGATACGGCCGGGCGATTCTCCTGGGCAGGCACTGTTGAACTTGCCGATCAGGAGAAGGCCGCCAAACGCCGGGTTGAGGTGTGCAAGCACATGGCTGACCTGCTCAGAACGGATACGGTGCTTGTGATTCCGACGACGACTGGAGCGGCCCCGAAGCTGGGCTTGGGCGGGCCTTTAATTGAAGAACGAAGAGTGAAAACGATGCGTTTAACCTGCATTTCCGGCTTGTCGGGTCTGCCGCAGCTTACGATTCCGGCTGCGGAGGTACTGGGCTGCCCGGTCGGTATTTCGATCATTGTCGGTCCGGGACAGGATCAACGTCTGCTGGAATGGGCCACATCCTTTCTTTCAGCAGTAAATTCAGAAGTAAAAGGATAAGAGCATCATTCGATATATGGACATGAAGCTACGCGTAAAAACATTAAAGCCGCAGGAGAAAGGGTGTCAGTTATGTTTCAACGATATGAAGGAACAGCGTGGGAGGAACGATTTTTGCCCCGTCTGACAAGCAAACAGGTCAAAGAACTGCCGAAGGATAAGGCACTGGTTATTCTCCCAGTCGGAGCTGTGGAGCAGCATGGCCCTCATCTGCCCATATATACGGACACTTTGATTGGGGAAGCGACATTATCACAAACGCTGGAGCGGGTGCGGGCGGATAAGGAGATCTGGCTGCTGCCTCCGATCTCGTACGGCAAAAGCAATGAACATATCGGGCTTCCTGGCACCATTTCCTTATCGGCGAGCACACTGCATGCCATCATGCTGGACATTGCAGAAAGTCTGAAGGCCAGTGGTTTTCGCAAGCTGTTGTTGTTTAATACCCATGGCGGCAACGTGGATTTGCTAAATACAGTATCACGAGAAATACGGATCAGAACGGGGATGATGGTTTTCTATCTCAGTCCCAGCAGTCTGAATGTGGCGGAAGATCTCCTCGCTTCCGAGGAACTGGAATTCGGTATTCATGGTGGTGATTATGAGACTTCTCTCGTAATGTCCATCAAACCGGACTGGGTGAAGGAGGAGTTCCTTGTCAAGGAGCTTCCTGATATGTCCTCATACCGCTTTCTTACATTAGAAGGAAAAATCCGTTTCGCCTGGAAGATGGCTGATATCTCTGCTACCGGCATTGCCGGTGATGCTACAACGGCCACGCCGGAGAAAGGCAGCATTATTCAGGAACGAATCTCAACGATTTTGTCAGAGGCGCTGGAGGAACTGTGTGATTTTGAAATCACCGATGTCCGCGGGACTGAGCCGGTTCAGCAGCCAGCAGGAAGCACCCCGTGAAGCTCGTCAGTCTGAAACACGGCGATGGTGAACAGGCCGCGATTGAACATGGGGAACGATTCATTCTTCTGGAGGAGATCAACAAGGCGGAAGGAAGCACATGGGGCACCTCGGTTATGGAGATCTTGCAGCAAGGCCAGCTAGAGGAGCTTGTCCAGTGGTATCAGAAGCACGGGGATAGAGCAGTTTCATCAATCCCTTTCATACCTTCAGAGGGAGCTATATCTGCTCCTCTCTTCCGCCACCCTCGTAAAATATGGGGAATTGGCATGAATTATGTGCAAAAAGCGATCGATCTCGCATCTACTCCTCCAGAGCGTGAGCCAGTCTGCTTCATGAAGCCGGACTCAAGCCTGATCGGGCCGGAAGAGTATATCCAGCTGACGGCTCAGGATGTGAATGTGACATCAGAAGCAGAGCTTGGCATTATCATCGGCCGAACCTGCAAAAATGTGCCGGAAGAACGTGCGGAGGAGGTCATTGCAGGTTTTGCCGCAACGCTGGATATGACTAACCAGGACATTCACGCACGGAACCCCAGATTCCTGCAGCGATCCAAGGTATTCGATACATTTTTCAGTCTTGGACCACAACTAATAACATCTGATGAAATAAGTGATCTGCAGAGCCTCGTCGTTGAAACTGTGTTGAATGATGAGGTTATTCATAGCAATACGGTGTCTCACATGATGTATCATCCATGGTTCATTGTCTCGTATTTTTCACAGATGATGACTCTCTATCCGGGAGATGTGATCATGACAGGCACACCCGGGTCCGTCCGGATTCAGCAAGGAGATGTCGCCGAGTGTAGAATCAGTGGCTTTATGACGCTTCGAAATCCGGTAGGGGAAGTCGTATAAATCATCAGTAATTTTCCTTGGGGAGTGGTAATGAGATGAACAAGTACAGACAAAAGGGAACTGTAGTTTTACTCGCAGCAATATTTTCCTTATCCACATTGCTGGCGGCTTGCGGGAATCAGCCAACGGCTGAGAATGCCTCTGCTACGGGGGGAAGCGAGGAACTCACGGCAATTACACAGGTGACGAACTGGTTTGCACAAGCAGAGCACGGGGGTCTGTATGCGGCAAAGGAACAAGGATATTACAATGAGGCTGGTCTCGATATGACCATCCAGGCAGGTGGGCCGCAGGTGTCTCCAACACAGATCGTGGCTTCAGGCAAGGCGCAGTTCGGACTTGCTACAGCGGATCAATTGCTGGTCGCTCGTGAAGAAGGAATCCCTCTTGTAGCGATTGCAACGATATTCCAGAAAAGCCCGCAGGGACTTATGGTTCATGCCAATCAGAACATGTCCTCCCTGGCCGATTTGAACAACCGCTCCGTATACGTGGGGACAGGCTCGGTGTTTTGGGATTTTGTGAAGAGTAAATACCAATTGGGTAACGTGAAGGAATTGGCTTATACCGGTTCTTTGGCTCCTTTTGTAGCCGATGAAACGGTTGCCATTCAGGGATATGTAACCAGTGAGCCGTACGAGATGAAGCAGCAGAATGTAGACATTGATTTCCTGCTACTGGCGGATGCCGGTTATAACCCGTATTCCAATGTGCTGTTCACCACGGAGCAGTATATCCAGGATCATCCTGATATTGTGCGTGGTTATGTCGAGGCTTCGATGAAGGGCTGGGATTATTACAAGACCAATTATGATACCGTGAATGACGTCATTTTAAAGGAAAACCCTGATTTTACGAAAGAAAAGCTGAACTATGCCGCAGAAGCGCTTATCCCGTTTGTATATGAAGGTGATGCGGCGACACATGGTGTTGGCTACATGACAGAGGAACGCTGGACGGAGCTCGGAAAGCAGCTAAAGGAGATTGGGGCCTTGAAAGAGGAGCCTGATGTCAGCAAAGTATTTACGGATGAGTTCTTGCCGAGTTCCTAAGAGATACCTTTAGGAAATCAGTTTTACAACATACGGGAGGGGAACCGAATGAATGAACATTGGATAGCCGTATTGAAAGAACGCATGGATCCGGAATTGCTGCAGTGGGAGGAGGCAGCCCTTGCCAAATATTCGATGGATTATCATCACTTCTCTCCTGTGCTGGCCAGTCAGCTGCAGGGTAAGGTCGCCGAGTGCATCGCCAGTCCGCGCACCGAGGAAGAACTTGACGATCTGCTCTCCATAGCAGCAGAGCTCGGAGTTCCGCTGACCATTAGGGGGAACGGCACCGGCAACTATGGCCAATGCGTTCCGGTCACAGGCGGAATCGTCCTGAATCTGGCCAAATACAACAAGGTGCTCGAAATGGGAGAAGGCACGATGCGGATCCAGGCCGGGGCCAGACTCGGCAAAATGGAATCCACTGCCCGCAAGGCAGGTTACGAGCTGCGTACGATGCCTTCCACCTTTCAATCAGCGACGATTGGCGGTTTTTTATGCGGCGGTTTTGGCGGCATCGGTTCGATCAGCTGGGGGACGATCTGGGATGGGTTGGTACGTTCTCTAAAAATCAAGACCGTTGAGGTTCATCCCCGTACCATTGAGCTCCAGGGAGACGAAGTGCTGCCTTACCTGCATACTTACGGTACAATCGGCATTTTGTCCGAAGTGGAAATCAATCTGGCTCCCCGAGTGGAATGGATGCAATGGGCAGTGACCTTTGACCGTTTTGAACAGGCTTTTCGCTTCGGGCAGTCGGTAGCTGAGGACACTTCCTTGGTGAAAAGGCTAATCTCCATCCATGAATGGCCGGTACCATCCTATTTTCTTCCGCTTGATCTCCCTGCTGACCATGCTGTCGCATTGTTGGAAGTGGATACGGCCAACGAATCCCAACTTGAACGTATCCTATCGGAGTATGGAGGTCACTTGGCTATGAAGGTCTCTGCCGAACAGTATCACAAAGGTGTAGGTGTCTCCGATTTTACATGGAATCATACAACATTGTGGGCGCGCAAGGCGGATCCTGGCTTGACCTACCTACAGTTGAATTTTGATTCATCTTTTGCCCTTGAGCAAATCTCATCAATGAAAAAGGAATATCCGGAAGTGATGAATCATATCGAGTTTGCCCGGCAAAACGGGAATTTGCTGATCTCCGGCCTGCCGCTGGTTCCCTTCACAACAGAGGAAAAACTGAATCAGCTGATGGAATGTTACGAGAAAAACCGCGTTATAGTCAACAATCCGCATACATGGGATTTGAAGGAAGGCGGACGATCATACGCCCATGATCGTTTGTGGGAAATCAAACATCGCAATGACCCGAAGGGAATTTTGAATCAGGAGAAATTAAAGCGTTCGGCAGTTAGCGGTATCTGATCAACGAGTGACGGAAGAATGGCGCAGCCTGCAGCAGTTAACGTGCCATGCGGATTTTAATAGTCAATCCGTATCTACAGCAAAGGAGCGAGTTGCATGAAATTTGGAAATGTGGTCATCCGGCGAAAGGTCCCTTGCACGATGCGCGACGGCATAACGTTGTATTCAGATATATACCTGCCGGACGAGACGGGAGAATATCCTGTGCTGCTAATGCGCCAGCCCTACGGACGGTCAATTGCTTCTACCGTTACGCATGCCCACCCCGTCTGGTATGCAAGTAAGGGATATATCGTGGTAATCCAGGATGTCAGGGGGCGGGGAGAGTCGGAAGGCGAATTTAATCCGTTTGTTCAAGAAGCAGAGGACGGATTTGATACCATCGAATGGGCAGCCGGTCTATCCGGCTCGACCGGGAACGTAGGCATGTACGGTTTCTCTTATCAAGGCCTAACACAATGGGCAGCAGCTTCCCTTCACCCCCCTGCGCTCAAGGCGATTGCACCGAGCATGTGTCCGGCAGACATGTATCATGGCTTATTTTATCCGCATGGCTCCTTCGCACTTGGCAATCATTTGCCGTGGGCTTTCCAACTGGCTCGTGACACGGCACAAAGAGCGGGTGACTTCGAAACGGCAGAGCAATGCTCACGACTCATGCGCAGCCCCGATGAGATGCTTTGGAAAATGCCATTGGATGAAAGACATCCAATTCTGGAGCAATACTTTCCCTCATTTTATGATTGGATCGATCATCAAGCGTACGATGAGTACTGGGAGCAGATGAACTGGATCAACGATATCGTAAAGGAACCCGTGCCGGCGCTTCATATTGGGGGATGGTATGACGGTTTCCTCATGGGCACGTTACAGTCGT
This sequence comes from Paenibacillus sp. 7523-1, assembly GCF_002276415.1. Taxonomy (NCBI): domain Bacteria; kingdom Bacillati; phylum Bacillota; class Bacilli; order Caryophanales; family Paenibacillaceae; genus Paenibacillus; species Paenibacillus sp. 7523-1. Next base: position 180,014 of record NZ_NPBR01000004.1, read on the forward strand.
TCGAAGCTCTGCAAGCTACGGCCACGCCGGATTGCTTTCATCGGCTCATTGTCGGCCCGTGGGCCCATATTCCATGGGGGCGCAGAGCGGGCGGAATCGATCATGGCGAGCAGGCGGATGGTGGTCATCATCAGGAGCAGCTGCGCTGGTTTGATTATTGGCTGAAGGGCAAGGAAGACATGGAACTGTCTGGTGAACTGCCGATCCGATATTTTGACCAATTGAGCCATGAATGGCATACAGCGGAACAGCTGCCTTCGCAATTTGAGGATGGGGCCTCTCCGTCCGAATGGTTTTATCTGTCGGGGTCACAGACCCCGGCGAATGGTGCGGCAGGAGGGGGGAGACTCGAAAAGCGTAAGGAAGATGTGGAGGAGGCTGTGCCGGACGTGTTCGTGTACGACTCACGTCTGCCGATGCGTCTGGACTCTTACCTGCCGTCCGACCGAGCTTCCATTCAGGAACGGCAAGAGATTCTGGTATATACGGGAGGGCCGCTTGCAGAGGATATCCCGATTTTTGGGTCCCCGGAGTTATCCGTGCAGTACCAAACATTGGGAGGTCCGACGGATCTGGTAGCCATCCTCACCACCGTATCCGAGAAAGGGACGGCCCGTCTACTGAGTGTGGGTCGCACGGAAATCTGCAGTGAAGGAGAAGATGCTTCCAATGAATGGAGAACAGCGCAGATCCGGCTGCGTCCCTTGGCGGCAACCCTTCCGGCTGGCTCGTATGTCCGGCTTGAGTTGACAGGCAGTGCCTTCCCGTTATTCGCCCGGCATCCAAACGGTGTTAGGGACGAGATGAACTGCACGGGAACAGGTGGGTTGAAGATTGCCACCACGGCTGTTCGCAGTACAGAACAGGACATATCCTGTTTGAGGCTGCCGGTAAAAAGATAAAAAGCGAAGCATAAAGTAAAATCAATCAAAGTGAGGTTGAATGTATATGGTGAACATTCCTGGTCTGGTTGCTGGTAACTTTGAGAATTGTCCCGTCCACAAAATTTCCGCACAGGATACGAATAAGTTCATCCTGCTGTGCGATAGGGAGCAGGTTCCTTTCACTTCATTTGTGGAGATCTTCGAGGTTGGAGGCAGAACTCCATCGAATGAACACCGGGAAGCTTATGAATATTTTTATGTGTTAAAAGGGGAGGGGCTAGCCAAAGTTGGCAACGAGTATGAGACTCCAATCCGCCAAGGCTCATTCATTATTATTCCACCGGGCAACCATCACGATATTATTAACACGGGCAGCACACGTCTGTATTGTCTGACGACCATGGTACCGGACGAAATGTTCTCCGATATGATCAAAGCGGGTCCGGCCACCGAGCTTGACGAGGAGGATCTGGCCGTGCTTCAGGCGCTGGCTACCGCACAATGAGTGCAGGGCTGCGTTTCATTAATGTACGCCTTCCGCACCGGGAAGACCTTGGTCTTTATGAACTAAAGGCGGAGGTTGGAAAATGGGTTAGTATCCGTCGGCAAGATTGTTTCCTTGATGCACGGGAAAGTGCTTCTTCCCGACTGATGGTCCCGCATCAGGCCGGATCGGATCTGAAACGGCTCGCAGACGCGGATTGCATCGATCTGCAGGGCGGCATGATGCTTCCTGGCCTGGTTGACTGTCATATGCATCTGGATAAGGCCTTCTCGCTTGAGCAGGTGTCGAACCGATCCGGCACGCTTCATGAAGCCATTCTTAATTACAGCCATGCTGTACAGACATTCAGCAAGGAGCAGCTAGCGGAACGCATGCTGACTGCAGCCAGAATGGCACTAAGCTATGGGACCACGACCATAAGGAGCCACCTCGACTTCCCTATTCATTTGGGGAGAGAGGTGGCCTTTCGGACAATTGAGGCAGCCTTGGAAGTACGGGAGAAGTTGAAGGGCCGTATGGCTATTCAATACGCGCTCATGGTTCCGTTCCGCGGCAATCAAGAAGCTGCGGATGAGGGGATCGAGGAAGCACTGCGGATGGGAATTGATGTACTGGGTGGAGCCCCTCATCTGGCAGACGACCCTGAAAGAGAGATTGGCAGGATTTTTCGGTTAGCAGAACGTTTTGGTGTACCCATTGATCTGCATGCAGATGAAAGTGATAATCCCGGAAAAAAAACCGTGCTGAGCATCGCAGAGCATACGATTCGCTACGGTTATCAGGGCAGAGTGGCGGCAGATCATCTGTGCTCATTGTCTGCAATGACGGAAAAAGATGCACAGCATGTGATGGCGAAGATGAAGGAAGCTGGTCTGAACGCGGTAACGCTGCCTGCGGTGAACCTGTATCTTCAGGGACGGGAAGATCGCGGCCTGGTAAGACGGGGCACAACACGCATTCGCGAGCTGCTTGCAGAAGGCATTCCGCTTGCTGCGGCCTCCGACAATATTCAAGACCCGTTCCATCCGTTCGGCCGCGGGGATCTGATACAGATCGCCCAAATCACATCATATGCTGCCCATATGGGCAGTGAACGGGATTTCGTACAGCTGCTGCGGATGATCACGGATATACCTGCTGTAATCACGGGCTGCAACAAGTATGGAATAGAAGAAGGGCATGACTGCAACTTTGTAGTCACGGATGCTTCGGATGTCACGCAGCTGTTATCAGGTACAAAAATGAGTCGCTGGGTGTATGCCTCCGGCAGATGGCAGTCTGCTTTGCATACAGCTCAGTCATTCGCGTCTGAATGGGTAACATGATTAGCAACAAACAGGAATTACCCTCAGTTGAACATAGAAGAGAAAGAAGGTGGCAAGATGGTTCCACAAGTCACAGGCACACAGACGATGGTAGTCAGCCCTCATTCTTTGGCCAGCGCGGCAGGATCGCGTATTTTGCAGCAGGGAGGTAACGCCTTTGACGCCGCCGTGGCAGTGAGCGCCTGTCTTGCCGTCGTATACCCCCATATGACGGGACTGGGAGGTGATTCCTTCTGGTTAACCTATAGCACAGAAGAGAGATCAGTCAGGGCATATAACGCGAGTGGACGTTCGGGCAGTCGGATTTCCGCGGCCTGCTTTGCCGGCGAATCAGCCATCCCGCAGCGGGGACCCCGGAGCGTCATTACCGTGCCGGGGATGGTGGACGGCTGGGATGCCATATTACAGGAATATGGCTCGAAGACGCTGGCAGAAGTTCTTGAGCCCGCGATCCGTTATGCGCTGGAAGGCTTCCCGCTGTCGCCGGACCAGCATGTCAATACGGCTGAGCGTTTCGATGTGCTGGCAGCTTATCCACAGACTGCCGCCATCTATCTGCCTGGAGGCAAAGTCCCGGAGCAAGGCAGCCGCTTTGTGCAGTCTGCTTTGGGACGCAGCCTGCTCCAGGTTGCGGATCAGGGTCGAGATGTATTTTATTCAGGCAGTGTTGGTCAGGAGATTGTTCGCTCACTTAAGGAGCAGGGAGGTCTACTGACACTGGAGGACTTTGCGAGACACAGAGGTGAATGGGTGGAGCCGATCAAAGGGAGTTACCGAGGGCTTGATCTTTATCAGGTCCCGCCGAATTCACAGGGCTTTACCGGTATAATGGCCCTTCAAATTCTTGAACAGTTTGATTTGGAGAGTATAGAGCATGGTTCCTATGAGTACTATCACCTGCTTGTGGAGGCGCTGAAGCTGAGCTTCCGCGACCGCGATCGTTATTTGACAGACCCACATTTTTCTTCCATTCCCCTAGACCGGCTGCTCTCCAAATCCTATGCTGCGAAGTTGGCGGACTGCATCGATATGGAGCGAGCTCTCCCGATGGATACCCAGCCGGTAGGCCATGATACGGCATATGCGGCGGTAGTAGACAGCGAGGGGAATGCTGTGTCATTTATCCAAAGTCTCTATTTTGAGTTCGGTTCGGCTGTGGTTGGGGGAGACACCGGTATATTGCTGCAGAACCGAGGCTCATTCTTCTCCCTTGATCCGTCGCATGTGAACAGGCTGGAACCGGACAAAAGAACCTTTCATACGCTGATGCCGGCAATGGCTTGCCGTGATGGGAAGCCGTATATTTTGTACGGTACCCAGGGAGGAGAAGGTCAGCCCCAGACACAGACCGCGCTGCTGACCCGCATGGTGGATTATGGTATGACTCCCCAGACCGCTGTGCGTGAACCCCGCTGGGTGTGGGGAAGAACATGGGGAGAGGCAACACAAGAATTGAGAGTGGAGGGCCGAATCGAGGCAGAAGTACAGCAGCGTTTAAGGTTAGCCGGACACGAGGTACACACAGTTGAAGATTTTGCTAGAGTCATGGGACATGCGCATGCCATTATGATCGATGACAATGGGTTCCTGCTCGGGGGCACAGACCCCCGCTGTGATGGTGCGGCTATTGGATGGTAAATTGGAACTGAGGAGTAACTTTAACATTCTCACCTCCAAGTAGCGTGTTAATAGATAAAGGGAAACATCGTTCAATAAAACAATAAGGCAGCCGACATCTGAACTGCACCCCAATGGTTAGACACCATCTAACTATTGGAGGTGCAGTTTTTTTGTCAAAATTAAATTTAGACTTGAAGATAGAGGCTATTCATCAATTTTTTTCAGGAAGGGACAAGTGCATTGCGAAATCCTTAGGAATGAATCATGAAGTTCTGCGTATGTGGAGCAAGCAATACGAATATCACGGTTTAAAAGCTTTTGAGATAAAGCTTAGTCCTTACCCTATAAGCTACTGAGGGGTCCGTTGAAGCTCTACACAAGCGATTGCCCAGAGCATGTCACGCAAAGGGAATTTAGAGGACGTTTTTCAAGCCTCAATTTGTACCCAAGTTACGCTCCATCCATATGCATTGTTTAATGACCCAGAACGTTCATTAACAGGATATTGGTCGATCGGAGGGCGGCATTATTTTCAAAGACGCTGCAGTTACTTTTCGATAGATACTCAGTAGCACCTAAGAACACAGAAAATAATCTGAATCCTTTTTAATGTTTATTAATAAACAATAATAAGTTCTGTTATGCTCAGTATGTTTAAAACTTTAAAGCCAATATAAGATTATTATTCATGGTATAGTCAAGCTAGTGTCGCAAAATAATGTGGAAGTAAAATCCAAAAAAACAATTGCTTAATCAGCAATTGTAAGGTAAGATTCAACTATCATATTTTATCTAAACGTTTAAACAGCTAATGAACGATGGTTCGTATGCTTAGACAGGAGAGACCTATGAGAAAAACCAGCATAAAGGACATCGCACTTAGGGCTAATGTTTCTATTGCTACAGTCTCCTATGTACTTAACGACACTCGCAATGTCCGTCCCGAAACGCGCAGAAGGGTCCAGGAGGCCATCGAAGCATTGAATTACAAACCGAACGAGATTGCTAAAAGCCTTAAACGTAACCGTACCAACACCATTGGTGTTATTACGGAGGATGTGACTGTTTTTAATGCTCCAGATATTATCGACGGTATTAACGACTTTGGAGACCGTCACGACCTTCATATCCTGCTGGTTAACCTTAGGCTCGACAAACGAATTGGCCGTAATTTTCAAGACGTCGAAGCTTACCGTAAGTATGCAGACAGCGCTGTATCTGAACTGCTTGGTAAACAGGTAGATGGTATCATTTACATCGGAGTTCACACTCGCGACTTGACAGGTCTAATCAATGTTGAAGGTAAACCGATTATATACACCTACGGTTACACACAAGACGATATTTCAATTCAGTATAATGATGAACAGGCATCTTATGAAGCGATGTCGTACTTGGTACAAATGGGGCACAGTCGCATCGCAATTATTAGTGGCTTAATGGATTCAATCCCTTCAAGACGCCGATTAAACGGTTATTACAAAGCAGTCACCGATTTTGAATTGCCGTTTGATCCTTCCTTAATAAAGATGGGAGATTGGGAAAGAGATTCGGGTTATAGGTACGCTAACGAGCTACTCGACATGGACAATCCGCCGACTGCGATCCTATCAATGAACGATGTTATGGGCGTCGGGGTTCTTCAGGCCGCGAAGGAAAAGGGGCTAAGCGTTCCTGAAGATATTTCTGTTGTTGGTTTTGATGATCGGGAATTCAGCGATTACTTGAGTCCACGTCTGACAACAATGGGATTACCGCTTCATGAGATGGGATATTTAGCGATAGAAACCCTTTACCGCCTAATCAATGGAGAAGATGTTCAAAACCTAACCATGCCGGAATGCCGCTTGATCGAGCGCGATTCCGTTCGGATGCTGGAAGCTTAAAAGCTTAAAAGCTTAAAAGGAGATCATGCCAGTTTCCATACATAGAACAAACGCAGGTAGGCTTCGCAATACCAAAGAGGAATGTAAGTTTCTCTTTTGGAAAATAATTTAAACGTTTAACTTAATTCTGATCGATGAAAGGGAGATCTGAGTGACCATTCTTAGTAATGAAAAATTCAGGATCGAGCTTGGTGAACGTGGTACCGTTCAGTCCTTGGTGATGAAAGATGATCCGCATGAGATGAATTGGGTCGTAGATCCTCATTATTTGCAAGAGGTTGGATTCCAAGAGGATGAGGATAAGCTCTTTGGCGAATGGAGTATGCAGTTGAATGATAGGTTTGTTCAAAGCTCGATGTTTGAGCCAAATATTACGAAACATAGCACGAACCATGTTACTGTTGAGTTCAAAGACGTACAGGTCAAGATCTTGTTTTCATATTTGCTGGAAGGCGATCAATTCCGCTGGGGTATCAAACTGACCAATGAATCCGATAAGAGCGTTAAAATTAAAGGGTTGCATGTGTGGTTTTCTCTCGCCTACATTATGTTCCGAACGCAAGATGTATATCGTAACATGCATGAATCCTGCGCCGTATTTACGCACATCGGTGGGAACTTTGCCAAGTTTGCTGCTGTACGACGAAGTAACGAAGGGCCACATCTGGGAATCTACACGCTCAGAGGGAATATATCCACATTGGGTTCTCTTTGCCGTTATTGTAACCGCTTTCTAGAACAGGTTTCTCCATCTTTGGACGGCTTGTTATTCCACAGACTTTCTTTAGTGGAGGATGGGACCTCAATGAAAGATTTAGTACTTACCGATTGGATATATGATGACGCTTACAACTCTTTAACGTTAACGCCTGGGCAATCGGAAAATTGGGAGTTCGGATTTGTGTCATTCCAGAATTTGACGGATTTCTACCATCAAGGCAAGGTCCTCGGACATCCTCACTGGAGCTTTACACCCGTTGTTCCTGAAGGAGGACAATTCACTGCCTCAGTCCGGTTGCCTAGGGATTTTGAAATAAGGTCGTTGAAGCTATACAGTGCGCCTGGACACCAGAATGGCATCGAAGAGCAGGATATCTCCACACTGCTGGTTCCTTCAGAAAAGTCTATGTCACTAGACGTGGGCTCTAATCAAATTAGCAACCCCGTCATTGAACAGGAGTTCATAGTAACCCTACCCGCTGACGTGCCGGGAGAACGTAAACTGGAGTTGATACTCAAGGACGGACGTCGTGACATGCTGGTTTGGAATGTCCTTGAACCCGTTCACACCTTACTTGAAAAGCGAGCTGAATGGCTGGCATTAAATAGCTATGAAGGCGGGGAGACAGCGGATCGGCCCCATGCGTTCCGTCCGCTATCTAACCAAGGTGAGTCACTGGGGAAATTGGCATTCTTATTAATGAAAAATGGGATGTCTTCGCCTGTTCCCGAGCAGGTTACGAAGGCGGAAGCAGCTGCGGTGCTGGATATGAAGATGCACTGGTTCATCGAAGGTAATTTGTCCCGGCCGCAAGCTTTGTACGGTAACTTTTATCGGATCTACGATTTCGATTATATCGCGCACGTTTTTTATCTATTATCACAAATGGATGAAGAGCTGCTTCATTTGCATTCTCCTTCCGAGTATTTGAAATGGGCCGCCGAAGTGATGTGTTTGCGACTTGATCCAGATTGCCATTCCGGTCAGCGAGAAAAGGATGAATCGCGTCTAAATGGTGTGTTTATCCTTTACATACGTGAACTGCTACAAGCGTTGAAAGACAAGGGATATGCTGAATTACATAATCAACTACAACAGCTATGGGATCGCTTTGGTCGAGAAATGGAAATTGGTGTTCGGCACTATGGCGGGGCCGTTACTGAGCACTTCTATGATAATGCCGGATTTGGTCCAACGTGCACAGCATTATGTTTCCTTGGGCATACCGACGAGGCTTCACAATATGGTCAGCTTATTTTGGCGAATATCGGATTTAGCAACGACTACAGGCTGCAAAATCCGGATCGATGGTGGGAAGCACTGTCCCCAATGATTCATTCCTTATGGGGCGGACTAGCGGCATCGTCGGCACTTGTTGCATATGAACACCTCGGTGATCCGGAATATCTGGAAGCAGCTTACCGCTCTACGATGGCAATCTTTCATTGCTATGACTGGAATGTAAAATCCACCCCGCGCAGGCTGGAGCAAGGTGAAGCCGCATCGACGTATAGTGTATCTGCACCCAACTTGAACATGCCGGAGTTGTCGCGTAATCGTTTCGGACAATCGGTGTTCGTGGGAGCAGACGATCCGCTGTTTGCCGCTTTGTTCTCCGATGTATCGGGAGATGACTGGGATATGGGTGAAGAATTAGTAGCTTATTTGCTGGGGTTTGGAACTACGACGTACCTCTATCGGGATGAAGAAGGCACTTTAAAATGTGTCAACGGATTCGTCACAGAAGAGCATGATGGTTGGACCGTGAAAAGTTATGCGGCGTATCCGTCCAGGTACGTATTCCGTGAAGAAGACTTAGAGTTCAGAGCTCCACAAGGAACTTTGCAAAAGAGCATTCGCCTGGAAAATGGCAAGTTTTCCGCTTGTCTATGACCAGTATACAAACTTGGCAGTACCATTCGTTCCTAAAGCAGAAAATATACAGGCTTTGGTCAACGAACAGCATTCATATAAAGGTCCGGATATGAAACAAGACCATGTTTTTAAGTTAAACGATTAAATTCGTTGACTTGAAATAAATAGCATTGAAAAAAGGAGGAAACAAACATGAGGTTCGGTAAGCGCAAGTTGGTTCTGTCTCTCGCATTAACCCTGGCTTTCTCCACGCTGGCAGGTTGTTCTGGCAATTCGGACACTTCCGGTAATGCCAAAAATGCAGCAGCAGGCAACGGGGATCCGTCCGCTGGGGGCATCACCCTTGAGTTGTTGTATTGGGGGGATGATGTACAGAAGCAACTGGTGGAATCCGCTGCAGAAAAATATACAGCGGACACCGGGGTGAAAATTAATGCGCAGGTGCTGCCGGCAGACGGCACATTTGACACCTTCATCCAGACGAGGCTTCAATCCGGAGAACTGCCGGACATCAGTTACATGGGGGAAGCTGACATTCAAAAGTATAATGAGATGGGCATTTTAGAGGACATTTCCGACCTGCTTGCGGATGGAACCATTCCGGAGAAACTTCCTGCAATCACTATCCATACACCTGAACAGAAAGTTATTGGTGTAGGCTTGTCCAACCAAATGGAACTGCTGTTCTATAGCAAATCGAAATTTGATGAGGCAGGCGTTTCATATCCACCTACCAAGGTTGAAGAAGCCTGGGATTGGGATACCTTTGTTGCCAATGCTAAGAAGCTAACCAAGGATTCGAGTGGTAAGACAGCCGCTGATGCTGGTTTTGATGCTGCATTGACTGAAAACTATGGTCTTGGTTTTACGGCAGGTCGTGAATTTCACCATTTCTGGGCAGCGAACGCCAATGGAGGAGGCATTGTATCCCCGGATGGAAAAGAGTTTCAATGGGATACACCACAAACGACAGAAGGTATTCAAAAACTGGCTGATCTTGTGATCAAAGACAAAGTTGCTTCTGCCTTTAGCTACACTTGGAGTACTGGAATAGGCTCCGCTGTGGATGCGTTAAGCGGAGGTTATGCTATGGCTGTGAGCGGATCCTGGGATTTAGCAAATATCAAAGGCAATGAGGATATTGGTGTAGGCGTGCTCCCGAAAATGGAGAAAGCAGTTACCATGAATGCTGGAGCTCCACTTGTTGTGTACAACACTTCCAAACATATCGAGGAAGCAAAAAAATTCTACGCCTATATGGTTAACCCAGAAAACAGCTTAGACTTGCTGAAAAGCGGAGCATGGCTACCCAATCAGGCGGACTGGTATACAGATCCAGCTTTAATTGATCAATGGACTGCTGATCTGCCAGCCAGCGCAAAGGAAACCATCCTTAGCTATGCTACGACCGAGGGTGCCATTGTCCAATGGCCAGCGTATTATGTTCCGGCTTACTTGAAAATGAACACGGAATACGAAAAGTCTATTGACCAGGCATTATCCGGCCAGAAAAGTGTCAAAGAAATTTACGATGCGATTATGCCGGCAATCAAGTCGCTGTGGGAAAGCGGCAAGGTTTCCTAATCATAGGAAGGAAGTTTGAATTCGAAAAGAGAGGCTATGCTTATGAATCCAGAACGCAAAATCGGTTCGGAAACCGTTCCTGCCAGAAAAATTGCAAAAGGCGCCACCAAAGAGGCCATTGCCGGATATCTTTTTGCTGCCCCAGCCATCATCGGATTTTTGGTGCTGACGATGTACCCCATGCTCGCCAGTTTATATTACAGTTTTCATAAAATTACGATTATGAGCGGCAGTCAGGTCATGGAATGGATTGGGCTAGATAACTTCAGGTATATTTTCAGCAATCCAAGCTCTGAATTTAAAAAATCGATTACAGTTACGCTGGTTTACGCCTTTGTCAACGTTACGCTCGTTATCGTGTTCTGCCTGATCGTTGCTTTGCTGTTGAACCGTAAGTTTATTGGGAGAAATTTGCTAAGAGCTATCTTCTTTCTGCCATCTGTCATACCGATGCTCGCGACGACGATCGTATGGCAGATGCTATTGCAAAATCAGGCCAAAGGCGGGCTCATCAATTGGGTTCTACTACAAATGGGCATTGCACCATGGGACTTTCTCAACGACCCACTTCGGATCTTTTACACCTTGTTTATCATGAGTCTATGGACATGCGGCGGGACGATTGTTGTATTTATCGCAACGTTGCAGGACGTGCCTGGTGAATTGCTGGAAGCTGTAGAGATGGACGGAGGCAACGCCTGGCATAAGTTTTTGAAGGTAACTTATCCAACGATTAAACCCGTACTCTTTTTTCAGCTTATCATGTGTATGATGACGTCAATCCAGATCTACACCCAAAGCGTAGTGTTATCAAGAAATGGCGCGCCTGACCGAATGACATACTTTATCAACGTCATGATCTATGACCATTCCTTTGTGCAAGTTGGCATGCGAGGTTTGGCATCAGCCGAGGCTTGGATCGTATTTCTGATTACTTTGGTGATAACGGGCGTGTTGTTTTACTTTCAAGGCGCGCTCAAACGTGATGATTCCATGGGCAAACGAAAGTGGGTGAGATAATGGAGACGGCACCTGCACCGATGAAATATACGAGCATCAAGCAGGCTAAAAACCGAAGAAGAGCAATTCATTTCGGTTTGATTGTGTTATCTCTCCTGCTTGCATTCATTTTTGCTTTTCCATTGTACTGGCTGTTACGCGGCGCAATGGTGAGTCATTCGGAAATATTGGCCAGACCGCCTGTATTTTTCCCAAAGGAGCTTGGGTTTGAGAATTTCAGGCTAGGACTGGAACGGATTCAGTTCTGGCGGCAGCTATGGAATTCGGTTTCCATCGTCGTTCCGTATGTTATTGGCACCGTCATCACGACCAGCTTTGCAGCATACGCATTCGCCAAATTGCGATTCCCCATGCGCGGCGCCTGGTTTGTGCTGGTTATCAGCAGTATGATGCTGCCTAGTGCGGTTACACTGCTTCCACAATTTTCGTTATATACATCGCTTGGGCTCGCAGGCAAACCTGCCCTAATTATTCCAGCCTTTTTTTGCGCAGGCGGCAATGCATATTTCGTTTTTCTGCTCAGACAATTTTTTATGACAATCCCTGCTGAACTGAGTGAGGCGGCCAAAATTGACGGCGCAGGTTATTTCCGCATCTATTATCGGATCATGCTGCCTCTCATTCGCCCTGCCATGATCGTTGTTGCCCTATTCAGTTTCATTAACTGTTGGAATGAATTTTTCTATACCATGATTTATCTGAAAACAGAGGCTGATTATACCTTGCCTATGGGCTTGTACATGGTGAACGGAATGCGTATTCCAAACTATGAGCAGGTCATGGCGCTTGCACTCATCGTAACACTTCCCTGCCTGGTGTTTTTCCTGATCGGCAACAAATATTTTGTAGAAGGCATTACGTTGACGGGAATTAAAGGTTAATAAGGAGGAGACAAAGCAATGGCGAAAAAGAAGAGGAAATGGGCAACAAAAATGTGGGTGGCCGCTTTGGCCACCGTCGTAACCTTGAATACAGGCATCATACCTGCATCGGCGAACTATACGACAGACTTTGTTCATGAAGGCGTAGGTACCGAGTATGGTGATGCAACGTGGAAGAACAATCAGATCGTAAGCGAGCCTGTGGATTTCAGTCAGGAAACTGTCGGTCAAATGATGAAAGCGATCGAAGATTTTGATTTTGACCAGTTCGCTACAGATCATGCCGACTTGCCATGGCTCGATAAGTTGCTGGTTAACGAGGGTGTCATCCCAGACGACAACAACGATGATGGCAGTGCCAACACGCTGTTCAGCCGGGGAAGCGCGCTGTATATGAAAACGCAGAATAACCGGCAGCTCGGCTTTGTCGGGACCGTACATTATGCGGATACCCTGAACAAGGATACGATGTACAACATTACACTTTCTACGGGTGCCGTTATGGAAGACAAGGCTGCTCGTAAAAACTACCCTAGCCATGCTGATCAGACCTACAAAAGTGGCGGGCTCGACATCAGCCAGCGCAAATTTATTACATCCTCTAACACTGCAGTTACTCTACTGAAGTTAACCAATAACGGTAATTCGCCAATTACGCTAACCATGACCGTCAAATCTCCATTTGTAACCGAAGCCGAGGGAGATGAATTGATCGGTAAACGAGTGGCTGCTCCAATCATGGTTGGCCGCGCCGGAGAAGAGTATGTTGAAGCGATGTCCCATGTTGATGTTCATCTCAGCGGAGATGGCATGATGCCTGTTGGCAATGATTTGGTCAAAGAGATTACGGTTCCTGCAGGCACATCGGTGGATGAGAAAGTGGTCATGGGGTGGTTGGCCGAAGAAATCCCAGCATCGAAAACGCAGTATGCTGAATTTAAAGCAAGTAATAATGAAAAGGCTTTCAATGATCAGGTGAAGGAGTATAACGAATGGTGGGCACAAAATATCCCCTACATCGATATTCCAGACGAAAATGTGAAGAAGGTTCTGTATTACCGTTGGTGGTCCAATCGCTTCAACTTGCTGGAAGCCAACATTCCCGGAAACGACTGGCAATTCCCGATGAACATGGAAGGGGTGCTGGGTTATAACAACGGCATCACAGTTAGTGTTCCGTGGGTGTTGCAAGATTTGAAGTGGCTGCGAGATCCATCTTATGCTTACGGGACTTGGCTTGCCCAAGGCGAGTATTCTGAAAACGCCAATTACAAAAATAATCCGGGGAGACCAAATATCTGGACATGGGACATGATGCAAAATACCTCGCAAGTGGGTTGGGAAGCGTACAAGATTTATGGTGGCGGAGAAAAGGTGTTGAAAAAATTCGCTGATTTCTCAGCAAGCGATGTGACGGGCACACTGAATCATTTCCGGGGAACCAATCCTGATCTGGTTTATTACAATCACGGACCAATTACCGGCAATGATGGGGACACAGTGTCCATGCACTGGAAAGGAAACGGAAACTATGCGCGTTTGGACGGTTCTTCTACAGCATATGCAAACGCAGTAGCCACCCAGCAAATGTATGAACAACTTGGGGATGACGCAAACGCGAAGCGCATGGAAGAAGTGGCACAGCGAATTCGAACCGCCATTCTGAACAACATGTGGTACGACGAAGCGGATTTTGACGGAGATGGCGAAGTTGATACGAACGGCGAAGGCAGCTTTTTGCACAAAAAAGTCATCAACCAACAAGACGTATTCAATCCATGGCGTGACAACAATATGTTTGTGTTTAACTTCGGTGTAGTGCCGAAAGAAGGGGAGGCAGGATACAAATCCAAGTACTTAACCCAGTTATCCGATTACGGTGATCCAAACTATTATCCGATTTTCCCATTCTTTACGGCAGATCAGCACAGTATCATGAAACGTGTGGAAGCATTCCAGAATGGAGAGACCAGCGCGTTCGGAACGGATCAGTTCGCTTGGTGCAACTTTGGAAATTACATCAATACAATTCGTGCTTCCTTACGTCATTATCCGGTGGAGAATATCAACACCGACACCTACAAAACATTGTTTGACTGGGGCGCTTGGTTACATACGGTTGAACCAGGCAATACCGACCACCTGGATTCCAATGAGTTTTTCTGGCTGGAGGATTATTTCTTTGGTACGCCTTGGACACCGCAAAATCCGCCTAACCCAAGTGGGAAGATGGTTCGTGCCTGGATTCACCACGATACGCTGGGCATGATGAATTATTCCGTTATGGAAGATATGGCTGGCCTTCAGCCAAGAGCGGACGATAAAGTCGAGCTATGGCCACTCGATATTCAATATGACCATTTCGCTGTGGACAATGTGCGTTACCATGATGCCAATCTGTCCATTGTGTGGCAAGACCCGGCCAAGTATACCGATAGCAATCCATATTACAAGGATATCCCTGTGGGATACTCATTGTTCATCAATGGCGAACGTGTCATGACGACGGACGAAATGTCGCATATCATTTTTGATACAGCCACGGGCAAGGTAGAAAAACCGGACGGAGACGTACCAGGGGCGGTTGGAGACAACACAAACACCAACGTTATTTATGAAATTGGTCGTGCAGTTAATTTGGCTTCGGCAGACGATACTTCACTTGCAGGCAATGAAAAAGCAGTTGACATGTTCAATAAAGCAGGAGTTGATGTGGAGCACAGCGGCGTAAACCTGGCAACGACAGCTGGTACTACGGTTGAATCCAGCTATATCAATAGTAATTCCAACGTCAACAGACTGGCAGACGGGTCTACGATTGCGTCCATTACCCATACCTCGAATACTGCGTTGTTCGGCGGATCGCCGAATCCATCAGATTCAGTTACGTTTCAATTTGGTGGAGTCCAAACGGTGGATAACGTAAAAGTGTACTTCTATAATGACCGGCGGCCAAACGGCTATGCAGCTCCACAAACATTTGGTGTGGAATACTTGGATGCGGACGGCACCACATGGAAGCCTGTAGAAGGGCAATTCCGTTATCCGAAT
The DNA here is from genome assembly GCF_002276415.1 of Paenibacillus sp. 7523-1. Lineage (NCBI taxonomy): Bacteria > Bacillati > Bacillota > Bacilli > Caryophanales > Paenibacillaceae > Paenibacillus > Paenibacillus sp. 7523-1. The sequence continues at coordinate 195,366 of NZ_NPBR01000004.1, forward strand.
TATGTGGCCGCGAATTACAATAATGTTGAATTCAGTGCGGTGAACACAAAGGCTATCCGAGTGCATTTTACGCATGCATCGGCCTATTCAACAGGAATTAAGGAGATTCAAATCTACAATAACGACCTGAACGTTACACCTTCGGAAAACCTTGCACCAAAAGTGCAACTAGACCTGCCGGTGAACGTGGAGCAAGGAGCTCCATTAAAGTTGGCGCCAGTAATTACAGATGATGGTCTGCCAAGCGGGCGTTTGACGTATGCATGGAATCTAGTATCAGGCGACGCTGGTGCAGTGCAGGCTGAGGCACTGGATCAGGCCACATTGAATGTGACATTTGGCGCGGTAGGCGAATACGTCTACGAGCTGAGCGTTAGTGATGGGGAAGAAGTCACGAAGGTAGAAGTGCCCATCACGGTATACGTAGCTACGGCCGAATTATCTAATGTCATTGCCAAGTTTGCAGACCGGGTATCGCCGCAGGGCAAACTTGTCCGCAATGCAGATGACTTCACGCCGGAGTCGTGGCAGACGTTGCAAGCAGCATTGACTGAGGCCAAGGAACTGCTTGCTAGAGATGATTATTCGCTGGATGACGTGCAGTCCATGACGAATCGAGTTCGCGTAGCTGAGGAGAGTCTTCGTTACCGCAATGCTGCACTGTTGGCTACGCCGAGTGCTTCTTATACATCGGCATGGGAATCTTTGAACTCGGTGAATGACGGGTATATTCCTTTAGTTCCTGGAAGCATCGGCAACCCAGAGATCGAAACGCAGTATGGAAACTGGGGATCACCTAACCAGAGTCATTGGGTGGAGTATACCTGGAAAACGCCTGTGACCCTGTCTGGCAGTTCCATATACTTTTATGATGATGGAGGCGGAGTACAGGTTCCAGCCGATTACGACTTTGAATATTGGGATCAGGAGACGGGCGAGTACGTGGCGGTTAGCGGACTTAGTGAAAAGAAAATGGAAAAGGGCAAATTCAACCAAGTCACCTTTAATGAAGTCACGACCGACAAATTACGTTTAACGATGAAAAACCAAAGCAGTTCGGTATACACAGGTTTAAAAGAATGGCGTGCTATATCGGCGAAACCTGAAGGGGAAGAACCACCTCAAACGGACCATGGTCCGATAACAGCCATTGAGCCAGCATCAGTTAATACGACCATCAACGTCATGCCGGAGTTGCCTTCACAAGTCACCGTGACCTTTGAAGACAAAACGAAGGGATTAGCTAATGTCGTGTGGGATGAGATCCCCGAAAATAAGCTATCCATTGCAACTGATTTTGTTGTGCTTGGCAGTGTGGAAGGAACCGACCTAAGAGCAAGCCTTCGTATTTATGTCAAATATGATAAGTCCCGCTTAAAAGCGGCCATTGATGCTGCATCAGATCCTTCCGTGAACGAAGAGAACTATGTTGGCACACCAGAACAATGGCAAACGTTGCAAACAGCTTTGCAGTTAGCTAGTGAAGTGTACAATAATAACGCTTCGACCGAAGGAGATATCGATTCAGCGTACAAAGCGTTGCTGGAAGCTTTTGAAGCCCTTGAGCCCGTAGAAGAACACAATGTAACGATTATAGGGATCAACATTCCGGGCGGTTCTGTGGATCAGTTGGCCAAGGAAATTGTTATTCCTGAAGCGACAACGCTGGAGGAACTTAAAACGGGCATAAACGTTCCCGCAAGTGTGACATTTGCGGTTTACGAATCTGATGGATTGACGTCGGCCATTGATTTGAAGACAGGATACAAAGTGACGTTAACAGGTTCTGATCAAATCACGACGAAGACGTACACTGTCCTGAAGGTTACAGAAAATCCGCCAGTGAATACAGCTGCGCTTCAAGCAAAGCTGAATGAAGTAAGGGCATTGAATCAAGAACGATACACGGCGGCAAGCTGGCAGAACTTAACGGAAAAGATCTCCACTGCCGAGCAGTTGTTGACGAGCGGGTCCGCTTCACAGGCTGACATTGATGCTGCGGTTATTGCGCTGGATTCTGCTATTGCGGGATTAAAACTGTTGCCGACACCTACACCGACTCCAAGCCCATCACCATCGGCTCCAACACCAGTTCCAGCGCCAGCTCCTACACCTACAGATCCGAAAGAGCTTGCGCCAGTTACCGTGAGCCAAGGCAGAATCGAAGTGAAAGCAGCTGCCACCGGCAAAGATGGTAAGGTCAAAGTTCAACTCAGAGACAGCGATATGCAAGCAGCGCTGGAGGATATGAAGGACGGAAAGTTAACCATTGTCATCCAAAAGGATTCGGAAATACAACAAGTCGAAGCCTTGCTTCCATGGAAGACGCTTAGTACTACGAAGTCTTTAACCAGTGTAAAAATTGAAACGGGATCAACCGTGTTGACGATACCTCATCAATTCCTAACTGCGATTAGGGACATCTCTAATCTGGGAGTGGTCTTTGAAGCCGTCGAACCAAGCCAGTTGCCAAAACAAGCTGGAAAACTTCTAGAAGCAGACTTGGTCAGCAACATCACGGTGAATGCAGATGGGAAAAGTATATCTTCTAAAGAACTACATGGAAAAGGACTTAGACTAGCCATGCCTTATCAGTTGAAGGAAGGGATAAAAGGTCATCAGGTTGTGGCCTTCACGCTGAACGATGCCGGAGTGGCCCACGCTATTGTCGGCAGTAGATATGATGAATCTACAAAAATGTTTGAGTTTAACATGGAGCAGAACGGCATGTTCGGAGTACTTGGCGTAAACATTGCCTTTAAGGACTTGAACAATGTGAACTGGGCTCTGGAAGGTATTGAAGCACTTGCAGCAAGAGGAGCTATTGAGGGAACGGGAGCTGGAGAATTTAATCCAACATCTCAAGTAACCCGTGCAGAATTCCTCAAAACGTTGATGAACTCATTCGATCTGTTGGATGAATCAGCAAAACCATCATTTAGTGATGTCAAAGAAGGGACCTGGTATAGCATACCAATCGCAAGTGCTCATAAGCTGGGCATTGTCAAAGGCAAAGCAAATGGCACTTTTGGTCCCAATGAACCCATTACCCGTGAGGAAATGGCTGTAATGATTTATCGGCTTGCAGGTAATTTAAATGTTACATTATCAACCGAAGAGGAGGATGGTTCTGCGAAGTTTGTTGATTTGGAGAATCTTTCTTCTGAATCATCATCAGCAGTAGAGGCTGTTCGCAAGGGTGGTTTAATTACAGGCATGCCGGATGGCCGCTTTATCCCTAATGGCCAGACCACACGTGCGCAAGCGGTGACGGTTATTTACCGATTGCTTACAAACCTAGAAAAGTAAATCAGGACAACTCCAACATCAACATGTGACAAAAATAATGGTTGCCCAACATATTTTTGAGGGGCAACCATTATTAACTCTATCTTCGCCTACATGTAATTATTTGGAAAATAAGGATATTAAGTAGAACAAGGAAGGCGATCGTACAAAGTTGTAATCATATAAATTTTAGTTGGAAATGATGATTTCGTCCTGATGTAATTATTAGTAAAATAAGGATATTAAATAGAACAAGGAGAGGTTCACATGACAAAACCAGATGTACCACACCATCCATATCCAGTGTATAGCCATACAATCAATGATCCATTCTGGTCGCATTATATTGAACTGGTCCGCAACGTGGTTGTTCCTTATCAATGGGAGGCGCTCAATGACCGTATCGAAGGCGCTGAACCAAGCCGGGCTATTCGGAATTTCCGCATTGCTGCTGGGGAGGAAGAGGGCGTTCATTTTGGCATGGTATTTCAGGATAGTGATGTGGCGAAATGGATTGAAGCAGCTTCGTACCTGCTCTCGGCGAAGCCCCACCCGGAACTGGAAGTCCTCGTGGATTCCGTTATTGAGACCATAGCTCGGGCACAGCAAGCCGACGGTTATTTGAACACGTACTTCACCCTGCGTGAACCTGGGGCGCGCTGGACGAACCTCGCCGAATGTCATGAACTTTATTGTGCAGGACATATGATTGAGGCTGGTGTGGCGTATTATCATGCCACGGGCAAACGCGTGCTGCTGGATGTGGTTATTCGTCTGGCGGACCATATAAACACCGTGTTTGGTACAGGGCCAGGACAATTGCCAGGTTATGATGGGCATCAGGAGATTGAACTTGCACTCTTCAAATTATATGAGACGACAAAGGAAAAGAAATATCTGGAACTGAGCCGTTATTTTCTGGATCAGCGGGGAGCAAGTCCACACTTTTTTGTAGAGGAATGGGAACAAAGGGGTCGTACCAAACATTTTGGCGAGTTGGACATGGTTCACCGACACACTTACTCTCAGTCCCATCTGCCCATTAGGGAGCAGTCGACTGCAGAAGGCCATGCGGTTCGATTGGTGTACATGTGTGCGGCTATGGCCGATGTAGCTGCTGAGACCGGGGATATCCCGCTAAAAGAAGCCTGTGAACGGTTGTGGAGCAGCACCATAAGCAAGCGAATGTACATCACGGGAAGCATTGGTTCATCAGCCAAAGAAGAGGCATTAACAGGCGATTATGATCTGCCGGGAGATACCGCATACGCAGAGACTTGCGCCTCGATTGGCCTGATCTTTTGGGCGAAGCGCATGCTGCAGATGGAGCAGGATAGCAGATACGCAGATGTTATGGAGCGAGCCTTGTACAATACGGTGATTAGTGGAATGTCCCTCGACGGGCAACGCTTCTTCTATGTGAATCCGCTTGAAGTCGATCCGGAGATTCAACGTGTGAATCCTAATTATGCCCACGTACGAACACGCCGGCAAGGGTGGTTTGGCTGTGCCTGCTGTCCGCCGAACATTGCACGATTACTTGCCTCATTGGATCAATATGTGTATACCCCAGTTGAGGAACAAGCTACGTTATATGTGCAATTGTACATCGGCGGAGAAGGGGAATTCACACTTCAGGGGAGAAGAGCAGCCCTCTTCATGGACTCTGATTATACATCCACCGGAGAAGTGAAGCTGATTGTTCGACCCGATTCCCCGGAGGGAATGCAGTTTACGATAGCTCTGAGAAATCCGGACTGGTGCAACATTCCCGAGCTGTGGATTAATGGGGAGAAAACCAAACAGGATGAATTCACTTTTGAATGCGGTTACATAAAGGTGAACCGTACGTGGAGAGCTGGTGATGAGATTAAGCTTCACTTCCCTATGGAACTGCTGCGGATGAAAGGGCATGACAACATCAAAGCCACTTTCGGGAAAGTAGCCATCCAGCGGGGACCGTTTATGTACTGTCTCGAAGAAGTCGACAATGGCCGCGGATTGCATCGCATTCAGCTGCCCCGGGATGCGGAAATTCAAATCGGTAGCGGGGAAGGGATGCCTCTGGGGGTTCCGGCACTTACAACGATTGGGCAGCGAATTGTATCTCATGAAGACTGGGGAATACATCTGTATCGCAGTGATGTCCACTGGGATACACAGCCTGCCGAGCTTCGGTTCATTCCATACTTCACTTGGGCCAATCGGGATGAAGGGGAAATGAGCGTTTGGATTCGAGAGTGCAAATAAGGGGATGTCTATCAGGAGAGAAGATGTTGAGCGAGAGTAAATGGTATTTTCACCGTTCAAGAAACAGCGGAAGTGAACGAGCTAAAGTTGTTGCTACAGTGACGATTGCCCATCCTGCGGAACAGGAACCAAAAGCAGGGCAAGGCGAAGGTGAAGCTTAGGTTTAAATGCGTCAGTGCTTCTTCAGTAAGGGGAGAACAACAAGGGAAAGCGTCCAATAGGCCCGGGATGCGCGTTATAGGATAACGCGATCTAAGGTGAGCGGACGCTTTTTATTTTTCAGGGTGTTGGTTCTTAGTGAGACGGTTTATTTTCGGTGTTGGTGAACTTGCTGCGAAAGTTGGAAGGAGAGATGCCCTCTTTTTTGGAGAAACAGGAAGAGAAGTAGGATACATGATTAAAGCCGATCTCTTCGGCGATGCGAGCAACGGGCCAGGCGGTTTGCAGCAGGAGCTTTTTGGCCTGGTCGATTCTGTAATGCAACAGATATTCCATGGGCGTCATGCCATACACTTTCAGCATGCTGCGTGCCAGATAGTTTGGATGATAATTGAGTTCCTCTTGAAGCAAGGAATTAGAGATGGGTAGACGGTAATTGTGGCGGATGTAGAGTTCAATTTTCTCGGCAATCCGGATGGCGGCAACATCAGTCAGTGAGGAGAGCCCAAGGTCCATATGCTGCATAAATTCCTGGAAGGTCGCCTGTCGTTTCCAATTACGCATGGATTGAGGCTCCTGATCAAGCTGAGAGAAATGCTCCAGTAGCTCCAGGTTTTTGGGTGTAATGTGCATATGTTTCGGGATGAAGATGGAACAGACATCACAGTGGTTCAGATACGCGCTCACCTTATGTGTCTCGATTAGTTCGGCTTGATTGGCGAGGCATTCGTCCATGTTGGCAGACTCTCTCCAGCTGCCATAAGTTTGGAAATGAATCCAGATCATTTCCGTTTCCACCTTACAGGCTGCACTGCCGTAATGGTGTCCATCCGGCTTAAGGATCAGCGCTTCTCCTTGGTTCAGACGCCATTCTTTCCCGTTCTCGCTAATGGCGAGCGAACCGCGTGTAACGACAATTAGATCAAAGACACCGATGTCACTGCGGCTGATGTGATATTCACCTTCTTCGTAATAAGCACGTCCGCAATCAATAAAATAGGGGATGGGTGGTGTTATGAAATGAATGATGGGCGAGTCCAATCTAGCACCTCCGAACAGGTTGAAATATTTAAAATTCATGTTGGCATTGATTATTTATTATTTATGATAGAGCAAGTATCATGAAAAATAAAGCGCTTACGTAATTGGGTTTTCTATCCTTAAACGGATTCAGGATTACAACCTTGGAAAGGGGATTGAACATGAAGAAAATGCAGGTATGGTTAGGGGTATGTCTTTTTGTGGTGGTAATGGCTCTAAGTGGTTGCAGTACCACAAAGGAAGCATCAGGCGGGACATCTGAAGAGGAAGGAAATGGAGGAGTGACTAAACTGGTCTTTTGGACTTTTGTGGATGCCCATCAGAAGTTTTATGAGAGTATGGCAGAGCAGTGGAATCAGGAGTATCCGGATCAACAGATTGAACTCGAAGCAACGACGATTCCATATGACGATATGCATACCAAGCTGTTGCTTGCCTTGCAATCCGGTGTGGGCGCACCGGATCTGGTTGATATCGAGCAAAGCAAGTTCCCCAATTTTATGAAAGGTGTACCACAGCTGGTGGATCTTACGGACTTGATTCAGCCCGAACTGAATAACATTGTGCAATCCCGGGTGGAAATCTACAGCAAGGAAGGTAAATACTACGGTATCGATTATCATGTGGGGGCAACCGTCATGTATTACAACCGGGACATTCTGGATCAAGCGGGTGTTAGCGCAGATGATATCAAGACATGGAGTGATTTCGAGCAGGCGGGGAAACAGGTGCTTGAGAAGACCGGTAAACCCATGATTACGTTTGAAGGGAACGGGAACTGGTCCTGGTGGCCGGCCATTAGCCAGCAGAAGTCGGATCAGGTGGATGCCGATGGCAACGTAACAGTGAACGCACCCATCAATATTGATACGATGAAGTTCTTTCAGAACATGGTTCAAGAAGGGGTTGCTGCTGTCGCGCCCGGTGCGGGGCATGACACAGAAGAATACTTCGGATATATGGATAAGGGGAGTGCAGCATCGGTATTTATGCCGTTCTGGTTCATGAACCGGTTCACCGATCACATTCCGGATCTCAAGGGCAAGATGGTCATTCGCCCAATGCCAGCCTGGGAAGAGGGGGGGAACCGTTCCGCAGGCATGGGAGGTACAGCAACGTCCATAACCAACCAGTCCGCTTCGATTGAACTCGCCGAGCGATTTCTCGCTTATGCCAAACTGTCCAAAGAAGGTAACATTCAGATCTGGAAGCAGCTTGGATTTGACCCGATTCGCACAGATGTATGGACCGATGCAGCCATGAAAGCGTCGAACAAATACACGGATTATTTCGGTGATGATATTTTCGACACCCTACTAGAGGTGAAGGATGAGATTGCTCCAGTCCACATTCGGGAGAAGTCGCCTGAAGTATTCGATGCGGTGCGTAATAAAGCAATGCCAGAGATATTCATTAATCTGAAGGATCCGGAACAAGTGTTGAATGACGTGCAGGCAGAATTGACTCGGTAAACGGTGTTGTTGGGATCGTATTTAATAAAGAAGATATAGCTTATTCCAAGTTGGGGGTTGGTCACATTGCATCTTCAAAAGGAAACAACAGCATCTGTACGCGCCAACAGGCGCAGGAGCATCAGAATGAATTCCAGAACATGGGCTCCGTATGGGTTTGTGTTGCCGTTTATCTTGTCATTTCTCATTTTTTTCGCTTATCCGTTGTTTCGAGCCGGCATGATGAGCTTTCAGCAGGTTCTTCCTGGCGATGTTCAGTTTGTGGGGCTGGAGCATTACAGTAAACTCTGGAACGCCGACTTTCGGGCTGCATTGTGGAATAGCACGCGTTATACCTTTTGGACGCTGCTTCTGTTGGTTCCAGTACCCATGGTGCTTGCCGTATTGCTCAATTCCAGTCGCATGATGGCGCGGAACTTGTTTCGCTCGGCCCTGTTTATTCCTGCACTAACTTCGGTTGTTGTAGCTGGGGTTGTATTCCGGCTCATCTTCGGAGAACTCGACGGAGCACTGATGAATTCCATCCTGAGCGTCTTTGGCATTCCAAGCCAACAGTGGTTATACAGTTCATCACTGGCCATGGTTGCACTGGTCGTACTTGCAGGCTGGCGCTGGATGGGCATTAACATGCTGTACTTTCTCTCCGCGCTGCAGAGCATTCCCAAGGATCTGTATGAGGCCGCAGATATTGATGGTGCTGGAGTGATGAGGAAATTCACGAGTATTACGGTGCCCATGCTTAAGCCAATTACCATCTATGTGATTACGATTACGCTGTATGGCGGGTATTCGATGTTCACGGAGAGCTACATGCTGTGGGCAGGCAAACCCTCTCCGCAAAATATCGGACTGACGATGGTAGGTTATATCTATCAGCAGGGATTCCAATATTTTAATCTCGGATTCGGTGCAGCCATCGGCATCACATTGCTGGTAATCACACTCCTGATCAGTATGCTTCAGCTTACCGTGCTGGGCATGTTCAGGAAGGAGGAGTAGCACGATGGAGACACGAAAAAATAAAATTAATGCTGCTTCTGTGCTGTTACTGGTGTTGTTCGCGGCTTTGGCTGTTTTGATGTTATTTCCACTCTATGCGCTGATGCTTGCTTCACTGAAGCCTGCTGCCGAACTATTCCGGTATGGCCTCAACGTTCGTTGGGACTGGGCCTTAATGAGCCTGGACAATTATAAGACAATTTTTGCCGGATCGGGAGCGGCAGGCCACTATTTCACGTGGTACAAAAACAGTCTAGTCATCACCGCGTTGTTCACAGTACTGAGCCTCTTGTTTTCGTCCATGGTCGGTTACGGACTGGGCGTGTACCGGTTCAGAGGACAGAATCTAATCTTCACCCTCGTCCTGGTTGTGATGATGATACCCATGGAAATTATTATCCTGCCGCTCTATGAATTGACGATTAAACTGAAACTGATCAATACAGTGTGGGGCGTTATTCTGCCTTTTGTGGTGGCGCCTTTGCCGATCTTCTTCTTCAGACAATTCGCTCAGGGTTTGCCCAAGGATTTTATGGATGCAGGCAGAATTGACGGCTGTACCGAGTCTGGCATCTTCTTCCGCATCATGGTGCCGCTGATGGCTCCGGCATTTGGGGCAATTGCCATCTTGCAGGCGATGAACAGCTGGAATAATTTTCTTTGGCCACTCATTGTGCTGCGAACAACGGAACAGTTTACTCTGCCGATTGGGCTGGCTTCCTTCGTATCTCCATTGGGCAATCATTATGAGGAACTGATCTCAGGAGCTGTGCTTGCCATTGTACCCATCTTGATTCTGTTTCTTTTCTTTCAGCGCTACTTTATCTCTGGTCTCACGGTTGGCGGGGTGAAAGGTTAAATCAAACTCCCTCTATTTGACGAAATGGATGTCTCAAGGTTTATTCATGTATTTATTGACTCTACTTCATAACTAGGGGATGGGGGCATTCAATCGTCATCTGAAGGGATGCTAATTGATGTAAGCTCCGCGTATGTGGAGTAACGGTTATAAGATTCGATTATCATAACAAACGACTAAGAGATTCTACTTTAGACGAAAGCATGAATGTCATTTTCGATGGATCGGTCAAAGGTATTACGTAGAAGAAACTATACTTACCGGTATAAGAGAATTAAACCTTTAATGGATATGAACACATGTATACAGGAGGTTATAATGACAATGATTTCGAAGAAGTGGAAGCCGCTGATGATCGCGCTGCTCCTGGCTATCCCAAGTCTACCGTTGCAGGTTAGCGCATTGCCTGAGGTCACGGCGGCTGCAGTAGGAACCGATATCTCCAATGCCAGCCTGTCGGCCAAAGTCGGTGATTTAGGCCAGATTGAAGAGCTTTTTATCAACAACAATCCTACGAATAAACAAGGGAAGCCAATTAATTTCGTCCTACCTAACACGACATCGCCGCAGAATGGTACCGAGCACCAGTGGATAGGTGAAATGATTTTCTCTTACCGTACAGGCGCCAATGGACAATTCCCTGACAACAGGGACGGCTTTGTAGAAGTTGATACCAATAAAACATTGGCTGCCGGGGGATCTACACAAGTTTCGACCATTAATCCGGATAACCCCTATATGAACAAGACCTCATCAGCAGACGGCAAGAAGGTAGAAGTTAACTTTATTGGACAGAACCTAAATTCTACAGACCCGCGGGTAATGAAGGGCTTCGATGTGAAATCCGTTTTTGATATGGAGACCGATGACGGTTCAATGCTTTGGGAAATTACGGTGAAGAACAAAAGTAATCAGTATATCGAATTCGGGGATATCGGCTTACCGATGCCTTGGAACAACAAATACCAGACCTTATCCGATACCTATGATGACCGTGTGACGGTGCATAATTTCGCAGGTGCTGACAGTGGATATTCTTATGCCATCCGCACCAGTGGTGAGGGGAACTTTATGCTCTTCACTCCGGTGCCGGAGAGCGGCGCTCGAATCGAGTATGTGGATTATTGGATGCATGAAGCAGGAGAGCGGCGTGCTGCAGACACCTTTAAAAACTGGACAGGAGACAGTGGCGGCTGGTATCCGGGGCTGAACGTACTCTATATCCATTCCAAAGATATCCAAAAAACGGGACGCGGATACTTTACCGATGCTTCCAGCCTCGTATTAGGACCGGATGAGTCCAAGACGTATAAGTTCAAATTCTCAGCAGTCCGTGGAGGAGACAACACGCCGCAGGAAAGTGCCGAAAGCCCAAATAACAGTTCGACCTCGATGGAAGACCGTGAAGCCAATCTCCGGTCCATCCTATATAAATCAGGCATAATTGATGCCGTAGCGGTGCCGGGCTTCCAGACAGCGATCAATATGCCTGTCAAGCTAGGCTTGCACTACGACGACAGTATCGTTGATGTACAATCCATCGATATTCAAAATGTGGCAGAGAATGATCCGTTCGACGAAGCGCATATTCCGGATATCAAGCCTGGGAAGAGCAGAAAGGAAATGGTTGACAACTCGCGGGCCGGACGTGGACTGCCTGACGGGAACCCTGGCTACAACGAATCGGTTGAGTTTGTGGAGACCAAGATCGTAAATGGTGAACAGCATCATATCTATTCGCTTCAGTTTGATTCGATCGGCAATAACAGTGTGCGTATCGAATATAAGCTGAAGGACGGCAACGAATGGGTGGATAAATTTACTCAATTTGAATTCAATGTTCTGGCCGAGCTGGATGCAATCTCGGATGCCCATTCCGAATTTATGGTCCAGCAAACTCAGGATAAGAATCCGGAAAGTCCAACTTATGGTAACTATTTCGACTGGTATCTTACAAGCGGCATGGATCTCAACACAAGCCATTGGGGGGATGACTGGAGCCATGACAACATCAACTTCATGACGATGAAGAACTATCTGGCTCCAAGTCCCGATGAAATTCGCTCTATCGAGACATACCTGATCGACTTCATGTGGGAACGATACATGAAGAATACTCAGGATAGCTACATCGTTGCGAACTGGCTAAAAGACTCTGGAGCGTACACCGACAAAGATAAACCTTATACACGTACCTTCTCCGAAATCATGGAAGCTACCGGATTTTTCAACATGTACCGGATTCAGAAGGCTTATCCTAATCTGATCGAGTACCGGGAATCGCCTCAGTTTTATCTGGAAAAAGCATATAACATCTACGATAAGCGTGTTTCCACCGAAGCCATTGGGTTCTATGGCGAGCAGCAAATCCCGGATATGATTGAAGCACTGAAGGAAGAGGGAATGCAGACCGAGTCAGCCAATCTGCAGAAGAAATTCGCTCTCGACAAGGGACGGAATATGACAAGAGCATCTTATCCTTACGGCTCGGAATTTGAATATGATAATACTGGCGAAGAAGGGGCTTATGCAGCAGCGAAGGCGCTGCGCACCTACTATCCTACAGACGCACTTACAGGTGCAGCTGAGAGAAGTATGGAAATGGCCGATTGGAAAACACGTGCCATGCGCGGAATTCAGCCTACCTGGTTCCATTATTCCGTGCCCGTTTTCCGCGGCGGTGAAGGCTGGTGGAATTTCCAATATACTGCGTCTTTAGCAGGATACATTATGGATGACTGGCTTAGGTATGAGAATGATGGCAGATCGGTGGAGCAGAAGGCAATTGCACAGCAGCGCAATTATGCCGCGAAGATTTCGAACTTTAACGCCGTCAATATGGGACAGATTTCGGCTAATTCAGTTGGCAGCACCTCTTGGAGATATTCGATGTATAAAGGAGGCACAGGTACGAAGGACGTATACGATGGCGGCTCACGCGTCATGAGTAACGGCTGGAATGATTTTTCGGGCGAATCGGAAGAAGGCCTCTATGGTTCCCTTCTCAGCATCAGCTCCGATATAGCTACAGATCCGATATTCGGGCTGTTCGGTTATGGAGCGTTGGTAACTGACGAAGGAGATAGCTACAACATCACGCCGAAAGACGGTTTCGGCAAACGGATCAATCTGATCGATGAGAAAATCTATTTGGAGCTAGAAAGCGATAAAGTAGAAAGCGCTCAAATTCAAAAAGATGGTAAGGGTTTTGCACTTCAGCTCCTGAATCCATCAGGGAAAGAGCATACTTCACGGATATTGTTCGATGGAGTAGGGATGGAGAATGGATACTATACCATGAAGCTGAATGGTGCAGCTGCCGGACAGTTCTATGTTCAGAACAATGAAGGCGTTGCCATGTTTCAGATGGGTAGCGTACAGCGTGCTGAATTAATCATTGAAAAGTCAGCCGGCGGTGAAAATGAAGCTCCGCAAATTACTGTTGAGCTGGCGACACAACATCCACAGGCGTTGATTCCATTGATGCTGAATGGGATTGTAACCGATGATGGCGCGCCGGAAGGGACTCTGTCTTACCAATGGGAAGTGGTCAGCGCCCCGGAAGGCGGCAAGCTAACCTTTACTCATCCGAAAGCAAGCATTACACAGGCTACGGGTACCAAAGCAGGCTCATATACGGTTAAGCTTAGTGCAAGTGATGGACAACTGACTGGCTCCAGCCAGGCGACTTTCGAGCTTGCTTCACCACCGGAGAAACAGCCTCCAGCTATTGGTCAAGTGACTGCGGTTCAGGATGTTGCCAATAACAGTATCGTGGTATTGTCCGGGGAAGCCATTCCTGACCCTGTGCATAGCGAGGCAGAAGAACCCCAGTTGAAGTACACTTGGGCCGTCAAGCAAAAGCCTGAAGGTTCAGCGGACATTTCATTTGTGGATGATGACAAAGCAGTGGCCTATGCGCGTGTTAGCAAGGCAGGCGCCTACACGTTTACCTTCAGTGCGGCAGATGGAGATAAGAAGTCCAGCAAAGATGTAACGATAGAGATCAAGGAAGATACCGTTGACGTTTACCGGGCACTCAGCGTTGTCACCAAGAAGGATATTGAACCAGAACTTCCTAGCCAAATCTATATTTTGTCAGAGGCAGGGTATCTAGAGCAGGAAATCACTTGGGATGCTATTGATCCAAGCTTCTATGCTAGTGTAGGTCAATTTGAAGCCAGAGGAAAGGTCAATGGTAGTGCTTTGGAAGTATGGGCTACCGTACATGTCGTGAATACTGAGCTGCAAAATGCGGCGCTGACAGCCAAGGCTTCCGCTAGCTTCTCTGGTGGCGACGGTTATCCTGAAGCGATGAATAACGGCATTGAACCTAAAAGCTCGGCAGATTTCTCTCCGAACCGAGGTGCCCCCAACAGTGCATGGCATAACTGGGGTAGAGAAGGAGATCCTGCATGGGTGACGTATGAATGGGATCAGCCATTCCTGGCCTCATCCATGGATATATATGTATTTCAAGACAACGGCGGGAACTTCCGTCCGAAGGATATGCAGCTTATGCTTCGCGGCGAAGATGGGAAATGGTACACCCCGCGGGACATTAAGGGATTGGGCAATGAACTTAATAAATACAATACAACGACCTTTGAGCCCGCCTATATTACAGGTGTTCGTATGGACATGAAGCCTTCCGTTAATGGCAGTGGTATTCTGGAATGGAAGGTATACGGCTATACCGGAGCGGTAGATAAGACAGAACTGATCAAGGTCTATAACTATGTAAATACATTAAATGCTTCGAACCTTGCAGATTCAGGTCTTGCGCCAATCGAAGCGGCGAAGACAGAAGCATCTGCTGTGATCAAGAATATGAATGCCACAGACGAGGAAATTGCTCTGGCGCTCGAGAAGTTGCTGACGGATTTGCGTCTGCTGAGTCCGAATGACGGCAATATGGCTTTCCTCGCGAATGCTTCTTCCAGCTACACCTCACCTTGGGAGAGTCTGGCGGCAGTGAATGACGGAAGGAAGGATAGCAACAACATCTCGCACTGGGGAACCTGGGGCCATGAGGGCGCAGAGGAGTGGGTACAATATGAATGGCCGCAGGGTGCATCTATCCGGAGTTCGAATCTGGTGCTGTGGTCAGATGGCGGCGGAATCAAGCCGCCTACCCAATTTGTATATTCCTACATCCCGGCGGATAGCGCAACTGATGAATGGGTAACAGCGGGAACGGTTACGGAGGGAATCAAAGTGGTTGAACATACTCCAGCGGAATCCTCCAATCCGTACACGTTTGACTCGGTGCTGAATGTAAAGGCAGTGCGAGTAACCCTGACCAAGCAATCGCGGGCAGGAGATAACGGTGTAGGCCTATGGGAATGGGAAGTTCACCAGGCCATATCCAGTCCTGATCGTGAGGCTCCAGTAACACCGGCTGGTGTGGCACCGTCCATTCCTGATGGAGATGACGGCAAACTGATCGGTGTGACAACAGAAATGGAGTATAAGAAGGAAGGCGAAGAAGAATATATTGCAATTGCAGGAATTGAGGTCACAGGTCTCACCGCCGGTAAATATTATGTCCGGTATATGAAGACCGGTTCGCTGAGCGCCAGCCTGGATAAGGAAGTCGTTATTCCGGAAGGGCAGGCCCAGGAGCAGGCTGCACCCGATGCGAGTGGGTGGGTAATCTCACACGCCAATTCGGATACCGACATAAAAGGCATAATTGAGGGCTTGAATGATACGATGGAATACCGGAAGCTGGGCGAAGAGGACTACACGCCTGTTACAGGTTCAAGTATCAACGATCTGGAGCCTGGCAGCTATCAGATCCGGTATGCAGCCACAGACAGCCTAAAGGCAAGTCCGCCGGTAACCGTGGACATTCGCAATGAAGCCAAGGCAGACAGAGAGGCACCAACAGCGGAAGGACTCGTCATTACACCGCCTACAGCAGCAGGCGGGAATGATGGCAGAATTGAAAATGTGACTGCCGAAATGGAGTACCGGAAGGCGGATCATGGTAGTTACATGCCGGTTAGTGGAACCAGCATTGAAGGCCTAGAGGCCGGCAGCTACGAGCTCCGGTACGCCGGAACAGATTTGAGCAATCCAAGTCCTGCTATCCTGATCGTTGTGCCTGACGGAACCAAGCAGGAGCAAAGTCCTCCTATCAGTGCAGAGGTCAAGGCTGTAAATGTCAGTTCAGCTGGGGCCAAGGATGGCAAGATCATTGGTGTAAGTCCTGTAATGGAATACCGGCAAGTGGGAGTGGACGCTGGCAGCTGGAATGCGATCACAGGCACAGAGGTTACAGGTCTTGGTAACGGAATCTACGAAGTAAAATATAAAGAAACGGCAACTCATTATGCGAGCCAATCCCTTACTGTCGTTATCAGCAATCCAGTCATCAATCCGAAGCCTACGGAAACACCGCCGTCAACGGATGCACCTGTGTCAGTGACCACACCTTCACCGGCTCCTGAAAACATCAAAGTCGAAGGGAATTTAATTAAGATTGTGGCATCAAAGACGGATCCCAAAACCGGTAAAGCTAAAGGAGCACCCATCCGGCAGGAAGATCTAAATAAGGCTCTGGAGCATGTAAAGGCGAATAGCAGTAATATTAAAAAAATCATGGTGGACATTCCGAAAGCAGAGGGAGCCAATTCCTATGCGGTTGAGCTTCCTGCAACTGCACTAACCGCAGCGCATGCCAACATCATGATCGAGATTAATACGGAATTTGGAACCGTTGCAGTACCTTCTAATTTGCTGAAGTATGTATCAGGTGCCAAAAATGTGGAACTGTCACTGAGCCGGTTAGATACTGTAAAGCTTCATTCAGATGTAAAATCCGTAACAACCAGCAGACCTATTATTGCATTCACTGTTCTATTAGATGGCGAAGAGGTGGTAGCCTTGAATGAACCGGCCGAAATCAGACTGCCTTATACTCCTGATGTTGAAGAATTGGCCAATTCAAAATACCTTACCGTTTCGTACGTGGCTGCAAATAGTACATTTGTTCAGCTACTGAACGGCAAATACGACAGTGCTCTACAAGCCATGGTTTTTCCAGCGGCAAACACAGGTCAATATGCAGTTCTTTATACGAAGAAGTTCTTCAATGATGTCATCAAGGATTCGTGGTACGCACCAGCGGTTGAAACCATGGCGTCCAAAGGATTCATCGACGGGACATCAGCAACAAGCTTTAGTCCCGGGCAGAAGGTTACAAGAGGTGAGTATCTAGCTTGGTTGGTAAGGACACTGGATCTCAAAGCAGAGTTCAACACCACCTTCAGTGATATGAAGCAAACAGACCTCTATTATGAGGAAATCGGAATCGCCAAAGCACTCGGGATCGCCCTGGGCTCGAACGGTAGCTTCTATCCGGAAACGGAAATTGCTAGACAAGATTTGGCTGTGCTGACCATGCGGGCTTTGCGGGCAGTGGGCAAATCCGAGCAGACCCGCACAGCTGAGGATCTCAAGAGATTCACAGATGCGGCAAATGTAGCAAAGTACGCAGTTGATGACATGGCTGCAATGGTTAAAATGGGTTTCATAAACGGGCAAAGCAATGTCATCTTGAGTCCCGACGGAACGACAACCAGAGCAGAGGCTGCTCAGGTTCTGTATAAGATTTTCTTGCAGCTATAATCAAAGAAACCGACCTTGATCCTGTTTTATGCAGGACCAAGGTCGGTTTCTTTTTCAGGTAATGCTTCAAGCATGATGCGGAGCCCAATGTTAATATAAAAAACTGTATAAACTTTATTATTGAAATATATAATATGTGCTCATATTAACTGACTTTCCTACCGATAAACATGGATGGAATGTTAACAGATGGTAAAAATCAGGTTCTCATTCTAGCATGTAGTCAGCAATTTGAGCGGAGGTGGCTTGGGTATCTTGCAAAAGGATACCAATTTTGTGTGGTAAATGAAGAGCAAAGAGGAGAGCAATATGAATGATTAGAAAAATCACAAGAAAAATATCCATTTTTCTTACTGTTGTACTTGTAATGGGTGTAATGCTTTTTTCCTTCGTGTGGTTGTCGAATGAAGTGGAGGCAGCATCTTCAGGTTCCGGTACAGCATCAGACCCTTATATCATTACAACGGCTACACAACTCAATGATATACGTAAATCGATGAGATCTTACTATAAACTGGGTAAAGATATTGACCTATCAAGCTATTCCGATTGGACACCGATTGGAACAAAAAGTGCTGTTTTTAGCGGTGGATTAGATGGAGATGGTCATACGATCAATGGATTAACCATTAATCGTTCTTATCTATCCGATGTCGGCTTGTTTGGATATGTTGAATCTGCTCAAATTCGCAATGTCCATCTAACTGGAGTAAACATAGTTGGATATGATTATGTTGGTAGTTTAGTAGGTAGAATCAATTTTGGAAAAATAGAAAATAGCAGTGCAAGCGGCACAGTAAAAGGATATCGCCAAACCGGAGGGCTGGTAGGGGAAGTGGCTTACTCCTCAGCTGTTGTTAATGGGAGTTCGGCAAACGTAACGGTTGACGGAAACCAGAACTTGGGCGGTTTAATTGGTAAATACAGCAGCTGGACAGCCATGGCTGACAACTCTGCTAGCGGTAACGTCACAGGTACTGGTGGCAATATTGGAGGTTTAATTGGTTATATCGACTGGGGCGGCGGTGTCACGAACAGCCATGCTAGCGGTGATATACGAGGCACCAATCTGAATAGCTCTTCTCTTGGCGGTTTGATTGGTGGAAGTAATTCGACCCTTATAGAGTACAGTTATGCAACGGGCAATGTGTTCTCAATAGAAGGGACAAACCTCGGTGGTCTTATTGGCTCTGGAGGCGGAAATATCGAGCAGAGTTATGCCACGGGAAGTATCACTTCTGAAGGAGGGAGCTTTCCTGAAATTGGTGGATTAGTCGGTAGATCTGACTTTGGAAAAATTTTAAATAGTTACGCCACTGGACAAATAACAGGAAACGCGAATAGCACGCTATTTGGTGGTTTAGTAGGTAGTTTTTATCAAGGCGATATAGTGAATAGTTATGCAGCTGTTCAAGTGCCCACAACCGGAAGTAATAATGGCGGACTGTTGGGTACCGAAGGCTACGGGATCATCACGAACAGTTACTACGACACAGAAGTAGCTAATCAATCCGACACTGGAAAGGGCGAACCGAAGACTACAGCAGAGATGAAAAGCAAAGCAACCTTTGTTGATTGGGACTTTAATTCGATATGGATGATTAATGAAGGTGACGATTATCCGCGACTTCGTCCATATGTGAAGTCCTACTCCGTCTTATATGATAGTAATGGAGGAACGATGGGCACTGTTCCTGTCGACAGTAATCGTTATCCGGAAGGCCATGTTGTCACTGTATTACAAAATACGGGTAATATGGAGCGTGAAGGCTATCGATTTATGGGTTGGAGTACCGATGCACTAGGTAATGGCGGTGTTTACAAAGGGGCAGATACCTTCATCATGGGCACTGCTGAAGTGAAACTTTATGCACAGTGGGCTGCATTGACCTATAAGATCAGCTCAATGGAAGATGAAACACTTTCGAACTTATTAGAAGGATACTTACCTGGTACCCAAGAAACGAAGACGATTCCCATTACCCGTACAGGTACAGGAGATTTGACGAATGTAACTGTGTTAATAAGTGGAGATCAAGCTATTCATTTCGTAATCACTGGGCCATCTGTAACAACGCTGGATGACGGAACGCCCGCGACCTCGTTTACAGTAAGGGTAAAAGATCATTTGCCATCTGGAACGTACAGTGGAACAGTTACCGTTAGTGCAGATCACATGGCCGATACCACCTTTATGGTTAAACAAACGGTGAATGCTAAACAGATACTAAAAGGTGACGCAAACGGTGATGGCCTAATCACTCCCGCAGATGCTCTGATGATTACGCAACATATGAAAGGAAAGATTACCTTGACAGCTGATCAATTCAAAGCGTTAGACATGGACAATAACGGGATTTTGGATAATGTGGATGTACAAATGATTATGGCGATTTACTTAGGAGGAACCGGAAAATGATACAGCGCCTTCATGGTAGCGCGTTAGGTAAGATAGTTTCGTTATTTACGATCGTATGCTTACTTCTCGTTCCTTTCCAATCTGTTGTTGAAGCCGCTGCTTCAACTACCCCTTCGCTAGCTGTTGAGGTGGACGGAACTTCTTATGCTCCTGGCGATATGGTTACAGTCAGGGTAACGGTAGATCCTGGTGATGAAGATTTGATTGCATATGATACTAATGTAAATTACGATGAAAACCGTCTTCAGCTCGTTACCGTAACAGATAAAGCGAGAGCTCTAAAATTTACTAAAGATGATAGTTCATTGGGACGGATTATTGTTTCTGCAGCCTACTTTGGAGATCTTTCCTTCATCTCAAGTAAGCAAGAAGTGTTTGATATTCAATTTAAGATAAAAGATAAAGCGGGATCAGGTGACGCCAAAATACAGATCGAATCCGGTCATTATAGTGATGACGATCAAACTTGGACGGATTTTGCATCGCTAACCTCTGGGAGCGTAAGGGTTCAGGAAGTTATTCATGTTAAAGTTGGCACGGTAACTGGAGCACCGGGTGAGACCGTTGAAGTGCCAGTTTCCATTCTCGAAGCTAATGGATCAACCGCAGCTTATGGGATGCAGCTTGATTTTGATTCCAACGCACTTGCGGTCGAGAAAATCACCGGCTTGTCTGGAGATACGTTCTCCACTTTACAGAACGACCTGGAAGGCTGGTTAAAGGTTTGCTGGGTTGATGCAGAGGGTGGTGATCATGCTCTAAAAGAAGGGGACACTTTGTTCAAGATCTCTTTTAAGATTAAAGAGAATGCTGCTGCAGGCGATGTGCCTATTACAGTAAGCAATCAAGAGGATCCTGGACATCTCACTTTTACTAATGTGCAACTGGAAGAAATGAAGAAAACGGTTATTGATGGTAAAGTGACCATCAACGCAGCACTCACCAATGCTGAGGCACCTTCAATAACCACACAACCAATAGACCGGACAGTAAATGTTGGAGATTCGGCAAAATTAAACATCTCAGCGAATGCAAGTGGTACGGTGAGTTACCAGTGGTACAGCAATGATACAAACCTTACTGATGGCGCAACGATGCTGGTAGGTGAGACAAGTAACACGCTTACAGTCCCGACGATGATGGCTGGAACTACTTATTACTTCGCCGTGGTAACCAATACGGATAGCACCAAAACGGGGCAGATCTTGGCAACACAGACGAGCTCTATCGCCAAGGTAACGGTTGATGATTTGACAGATGCAGAGGCACCCACGCTTATCACAGAGCCGACGGATCAAACGGTAAGCATCAATGAGCCTGTAATATTGAAAGTAGATGCGGTAGGAAGCGGTTCAATAAGTTATCAGTGGTACCAAAGCGAAGATTCTTCCGAAATAGGTGGGATGGCTCTAACGGGTGAAACGGGAAGCTCGCTCGCAGTTCCCACATTTGAACTTGGAACGACATACTACTACGTAGTAGTCACCAACATTGACTCTTCAAAAACGGGAATGAATGCATCTAGCGTGACTAGCCGTGTTGCAAAAGTAGTCGTTAATGAACTAAGCAACGCACCAGCACCACTTATTCTTCTTGAATCTAGCGATCAAAACGTCAATGTTAATGATCCAGTCAACCTAATGGTGAATGCTAACGGGACTGGGCTGCTCAGCTATCAGTGGTATGAAAATGATTCAAATAGTACCGTTGATGGAACTCCAATTTTCGGGGCAACTCAAGATAACTACACTGTTTCGACCGAACAACCCAGTACATCATATTATTACGTCACTGTAACGAATACAGACGATAGTCAAACAGGTAATAAGACTTCAACAGCAACCAGTCGTCCTATCAAGGTCACGATCTCTGCTCTAACTGCTCCAGAAGACAATCATTTGCCTATCGCTACAGATGATGTCCTGCCTTCTATACCGAAAGGGAAAGATAAGGTCACTATACTATTTACAGATCTTACAGGTAATGATTCCGTTGGAAGTCCAAACGAACAGGATACACAGACCCTTACTATTACTAATGTAAGTGAACTAGTGGGTGGGACAGCTTCCATTAGAGAAGGATATATTGAATTTATTCCTGACCCTGGTTTTACAGGTTTAGCTAAGTTCAAGTATACCGTTTCAGATGGATTTAATAGTGCCACAGCTGAAGTTACTTTTGAGATTAATGATCTTTCTCCGTCCATTAGTCTATTGGGAGACACAACAATATATCTGCTCAAAGGCCAGCAGTTCATTGAACCTGGATATAGCGCAGCGAATGTGGAAGGTCAAGATCTCACTGAGAATGTGATCGTAACACGTACCGAGGCAGAAACAGAATATGGAACATACCAAATCAAGTATAACGTTTCTGATTCTGAGAACCGCGCTGCTCAAGAAAAAACACGTACCATATATGTTGTATCCAATTATTTAACTGAGCTTAAGGCAGGTACAAAAAATCTCAGTCCATCGTTCTCATCTGCAGAAGAAAACTACAGTATAACTGTCAACAATGATGTGTCGACTTTACCTATTACAGCTGCGCTTGAAGATACACATGCAACCTTGACGATTGACGGGCAGATAGTGAACTCTGGTGTTGCAAAACCAGTGGAACTTAGTGTAGGTAAAAACACCGTAACTGTTGTAGTCACGACCCAAGGTGGTTTGACAAAGACTTATACATTATCGATAACTCGGCAGGTAGCAACAACTCCAAGCAATCCTGGGAACACAGGTGGAAATAGCAGTGGTGGTAGTACTAGTAGCGGGAATACGAACCCAAGTATTCCTGTTCCTACAACACCAGTAACAGAAGATCCAGGGACCACGAGTCCAGCGTCAAATAATAATGATATATTTAGACCTGAAGTGGTAGAGGCAGACAGTAATGTGGTGTCCAACATCAGTTCAATGGTCCAAAAGTACGCTACACATCCAGAAGGGAAATCCGGTATGGTGGATATTCAAGGTCATTGGGGTGAAAAAACACTTACGATCTTCTCTAAATTAGGAGTATTGAAAGGTTACGAAGATGGTACATCAAAACCAAACAATAGCATTACTCGCGGCGAGTTTGCTGCACTAATCGATCGAATCTTTGTAGTAACAGCAGGAACAAATACAGAACACTTGAAAGATCTTAATGGATATTGGGGATCAGAAAATATTCATAAATTAACTTCTGCAGGTGTATTGAAAGGATATGGAGATGATACGTTTAGACCAAACAATACAATCTCACGTCAAGAGATGGTGGTCATTTTGTCTCGTGTCGTAAACATGAGTTTGGTTAAAAGTAACTCATCTTCTGTAGAATTTAAAGATATTGATGTATCCTATGCAGCTAACGAAATTAAAAAAGCCGCTGAGATTGGTATCATTGAAGGTAAGCAATTCGGGGTGTTTGATCCTAAAGGTAAGGCTACTCGGACTGAAGCACTTCAAATCATCCTCAACACGCTAAATTTGCATTCAGAGATTAAAGAACTGCTAGAATCCTTATAAAAAAAGAAATGAAGAAAGGCTTGGGTGAAAACTGCCCAAGCCTTTCTACTATTTACATTAAGCCAGTTAATTTTACAGAGGAGGTATTTAGGTTTGAAGACTCACTAATATTATGGGTGAAAAGCTCAAATATCTAAATTATCCCGTTGAATCGGTGTAGTTAGGTTGAAATTTGCGGTACATCTGCAGGCTGTCGTCCACTTACCGCAAGCATAATTACAGCAATGATGATAAGTATAAAGCAGAAGATAAATGAGTATCGGTAACCCACAATGCTGGCTACTCCGCCACCAACAAGACTGCCGAGCAGTCTGCCGATTGTGGATGAATTGGAATATAGCGTGGAAGCATATCCTGGCATTCTGGGCAGCAGGTCCTGAATGTAGCTAATTCCAATCGCAGAAATGACGGCGACAAAAACAGCGAGCAAAATTTGTGCTGCAAGCATTTGCCACATCGCGTTCGAAATAAGTATAACGAAATAATAAGCTCCTCCGAAAATAGCCCCGCAAAACACCAAGATTCGATTACTATATTTTGCACTTAGTAGACCGAGTGCAATCATAAAAGGAATTTCCAGCGCAGCACAAATACTGCTGACTAAACCGACATCGCTTGTCGTTCCCCCAAGATTGTTTGTAATAAAGAGAGCCGTGTTTATGCTGCTCATCCAATGAGCGGTATACATGAGTATCAGAATTAGAAAAGGAAGTAAAACATCTCGGTTTTGAGCCAGCCGGAAACTTTTTATTTTCACTTCAGCATGATTGCTCTTCATTTCTGTGTTTGATTTGAGAAAGAGGAAAACAAGCAGAGCAACAAGTAGGAAGGCTCCGATCGTACCTAAAAAGATCCCCTTAAATCCAATAGCAGCGAGCAATAAAGTGCCGATTAAAGGACCAGTGATAAAGCCGAGAGAGAAAGCAGAACGCAAGGTAGAATTAGCAAACGCACGCTCCGTAAATTGACTCTTTATCACTGCTTCTCTGGAAATAGCGAACAACTGGGGCATCCCTGGTGCACCAAGGGCAGTAAACACAGTCATGTAAATGAACAAAATCGGAAAATCATGAATGAACAAATATCCACTAAAGGCCAGGACATTAGCGAGAGTAGAGAAAAGATAAACGCCCTTTCGATTCAAGCCAAGGTCAGAACGTCTCCCGATTAGCGTGCTGATCCATATTCCTGCAATTAGTGTAACGGCTAGATAAAGACCAAACATGCCAATAGATACGCCAAGCTTTTCCGTGAAATAAATTGATAAAAAGGGGGTGCTGAGCGAAATGCCCATTCCTTGTAATGCCATACACATAAAGAGTAAGGCATACGAAGGAATGGAAAATAGGCTAACGAATCGATTGATCATAGTGTCAAATTACTCCTCAGAATTTTTTGTTGTGTAATCACCATACATGACCTTGCTTTATCTCGTCTAATTGTATTTTACTGGAAAATGATTTACATCCATTTGGGGGCTGCCCACTTCGCTATCAACAGGTTGTTTTTAAGGAATTACATAGTCATTTTTAAGACAGTACAAGTTGAGCATGATTCAAGGACCCATTCTGCTGTAAACTATGCTTGAAGCGAGCAAAAATCCCTTTACAAGATAGGGGTAGGGCGTTAAAGTTAACGCAATTATGGACGAACAGTAGATTCTAAAAGATAAGATGAGCACCAAAGGAAGGGATGCCCATGATAAAAAAGTTGAGGTTTCAAAACAAATTGATGTTGAGTTACCTTCTGGCCTGCATCATTCCGCTATTAATTGTAAGCGTATTCATTTTCCATCAGTCAGCCAAAGGGCTGGAAGAATCCTCACAGGAATTTGCCTCCTTGTATACATCCCAGATCAAGTCCTCCTTGAATGAATTTATCAAGGAATATGACAAGATTACGAAGTCAGTATTGGTCGAAAATGAATTGATCTACAGGCTCGGAGAAGGGTCAAGTATACCCATGAACGAGGAGGTAAATCAGCGGGTGGCCGTACAGCAGCTTCTCATGAGGGTGTCATTGCTCAAATCCGAAATTGGCACCGTAATGCTGGTCAGCCGCGATAACAGCGTGTACCAATACACAACTACGACCAGCAGAGTTGATGAGAGCAGACTATTATCCCAGGATTGGTACAATCAGCTCCGCAATTCGGATCAGACCTTTTTTATTAGCGGTCTGCACGATCGTTCCTATTACGAGGATAAGGGCGCAGGAGCTGTTGTGACGGTGGGAAGAGTACTGTTTAATTCGAAAGGAGCATACGCCGGCATGCTTCTAATCGATCTCGATCCCTTTACGCTGCTTCAGCTTGAGCATGAGTTTCTGCAAGCTCGTGATAAATATGGCATTAGCGTGATTATAAGCAATGATCGTAGAGAAATTGTTTATCATTCGGAAGCCGCCAGTGGCCGGATCACATGGGAGCAGGTACTCCATTCCGAATTCGATCTTACGGGAGACCGTACACATGAAGATCGGATTATTTTATCGGAACACACGGCCCAAGGGGAATTATTCATCAAAACCGAGATTCCCCGCTCCAAATTGCTACAGAAAATCAATCAGATGAAAGGGCTGACCATGATCGTGATCACAACAAGTTGCCTGGTTATTTTTCTGATCTCGCTGTGGCTCAGTTATACAATTACAAGACCCATCAAGGCACTTCGAAGAAGCATGAAACAGGCAGAGGTAGGTCAATATCTTCCCATAGAGAAAGAACAGTCCAGTGATGAAATTGGAAGTCTGGTATACAGCTACAACAAAATGATTATC
Organism: Paenibacillus sp. 7523-1; assembly: GCF_002276415.1. Taxonomy (NCBI): domain Bacteria; kingdom Bacillati; phylum Bacillota; class Bacilli; order Caryophanales; family Paenibacillaceae; genus Paenibacillus; species Paenibacillus sp. 7523-1. The sequence goes on from NZ_NPBR01000004.1 coordinate 221,778, forward strand.
ACGATCAAAACGTTAATAGAAGAGGTATACGTGGCAGAAATCAAGCAGCGGCAAGCCAAGTTCCTCGCCCTTCAAAATCAGATTAACCCCCATATGCTGTACAATACCTTGGAATCGATTCGGATGAAGGCATTGGTAAAAGATGACGAGGATACGGCCGGAATGATTAAAATTCTGGCTCGAATGTTCCGGTTAACGCTTGGGAAAGAAGGAAGGCATCATTCGATTAAGCATGAACTGGAGTACACAGGCAACTATCTACAGCTTCAAAACATCCGATTTGATGATATGTTCACATTGTCCGTTAACATGCCGGATGACATGCTGGAGTGCAGCATCATTCCGTTGGTATTTCAGCCTATTGTAGAAAATAGCATCAATCATGGTTTTGCAGGTTACAGCCAGGCATTGTGTATCAAAATCGAGGGGAGCTGGACGGAAAACGGAGAGGTTCTGATCCGAATTTCAGACAATGGAAGCGGAATGTCGTCGGAGAAATGGACGGAACTGAATTCGCTGCTGGAACAAGCGGCTTCAAACCGATACAGCCTGGAAAACCAAGATGACCTTGAAGAGAACGGTCTGGGACTGACCAATATTGCAGAACGAATTAAGCTCCATTATGGAGATTCATATTACATTAAGGTGCTATCTGGTATTGAGAACGGCACGACCATTGAAATTCGGATTCCCGGCATAGGCAAGCCTGAGCACATAAGTTTCGATGTGAAAAAGGAAGGTGAGGGAAATGAAACTGATTTTGGTAGATGACGAAAAAGGGATTTTGGTAGGACTCAAAAAAATGATAGATCGCTATATTCCGGAATGTGAAGTGGTCGGAACAGCTTACAATGGGCGTGAAGGCTTCGAGCTGATTCAAAAATGGCAGCCGGACATCGTTATTACCGATATTCGAATGCCGCAGGCTGGAGGACTGGAAATGATTCAAATGCTCAAAGAGGTCGACATTCAGAGCAAATTCATATTGCTAAGCGGATATGCGGACTTTGAATATGCCCGGAAAGGGATGCAGCTGGGTGTGAATTTTTACATCAATAAGCCGGTTGAAGAACAGGAATTGCGTGACTGTGTTTGTCAGGTCATGGATACAATTCGCATAGAGCGAAGCAAACACCAGGAAATGGAAGCGTTGAAAATGGCATCATATCACCGCATGCAGGAAGATGGATTGCGAGATATTCTGGATATGGGTAGCGATTATACCGAAATTGTAGAGGAGCTACAAAGAATCAGATGCATGCCTGAGAAGGATGCACAATTTGCTTGTATCTTGATTGAAATCCGCAGTGAGGCAGACGGTCTGAAAGTGCTCGGTTTTGATCCTGTATTTAGGCAAATTGATCTGGTCTTCAGACACTACGGTAGTGTTTATCGTTTCCGCTATACAGGTGCACAAATTGCAGTAATCGTGATGCACGATGCAGCTATGGAGAGCAAAGATATGGTTAACACGGCACAGCGCCTTCATGAGGTTCTTCTCAGACAACTGAACGTCTCCAGCGTGATTGGCATCGGCAGCGTTCAGAATCGGCCTGGTGGTATTAGCCAATCCTTTGAAGAGGCGCGAAATGCCCTCAGCTATCAAGCGATCAAGGGCGCAGAGCCCATTATTTCGTTTACCCAGATCATGAATCTGACAGGCAAAAGCGAGCTGGTTACAGAAGAGATGATCGCGGACCTGGAGGCTGCCATCGACAACCTGGATGAACGGGAAAGCGTGGATATGATCCATCGGATCTTTAGAAAAATAGAAGCTGACTCAGATTTCAGTCCGGCAGATCTCCAGCTGCAATGCTTGAACATCCTTTTACTGAGCATTCGGAAAGTATCTTTTCAGCAGCTGCAGCAGAACAGGTTGTTAAGTCGACAGCTGTTATCTTTGGAGGGTATTTCACGGTTTAAGACGTTAGCGTCTCTGGAACAGTGGATGGTGGAGGTCATTGGTGGAATCATTGGATTTATGCTGGAACAACGTACTCCCAAGAAAAAGGACATGATCTCAGAGATCAAGGAATATGTCACAGACCATTATGATGAACCCATCAGCCTGGCCGAATTAGCTGCTCGCTTTTATATGAACCCGTATTACCTAAGCCAATATTTCAAACAAAAAACAGGTGAAACATATTTGAATTTTTTGACCCGCATACGGATCAGCAAAGCGAAGGAATTGCTTGAACAGACAGATTTGAAGGTGTATGAAATCTGTCATAAGGTAGGCTATTCGGATGCGCAGCATTTTGCACGCATGTTCGAAAAATGGACCGGATTCAAGCCGAGGGATTATCGGAAAAGTCTTGCAAAACAATAAAAATCAAGAATGCCACTTCATAACGAAGTGGCATTCGTTTTCTTAAAAATCACTTGTTTTAACTTAAAAATGCCTAATTGAGTGATGATTATTCTGGCTGTATAGTTACCTTGTAAGCGGATTCATTAGAGAATACTGGGGGGGGGATAAGTTGAAGGCATTTGCGTTTCATCGAATGAAAGTATATTGGCCACTATACGTGATGGCTATTCCGGGTATCGTTTTTCTCATTGTGTTTAAATTTGTCCCGCTGGGCGGTGCAATCATCGCTTTCAAGGATTACTCGGTATTTCAAGGGTTCGGAGACAGTCCGTGGGTAGGACTCAAACATTTTAAGACCTTAATCGAACATCCCGATTTTGCGAGGGTATTTGGAAATACGCTAATGCTCGGATTTTTGAAACTTGTGTTGGTTTTTCCGGTGCCTGTATTGCTGGCTCTGATGATTAACGAGATTCGCAAATCGGCGTTAAAAAAAGGAATTCAAACGGCACTGTATATCCCTCATTTTTTATCATGGGTTATCGTGGGCGGAATTTTGTTCGATTTCTTTTCTTTAAGCGGATTGTTCAATATCGTTATCGGGTGGTTTGGTCTGGATCCTGTGCTGGCTATGCAGGAGAGTGACTATTTCAGACCCATTTATGCCATCTCGTCCATCTGGAGAGACGCCGGGTGGGGAACTGTGGTGTATATGGCAGCAATTAGCGCGATTGACCCACAACTCTACGAATCAGCAATGATTGATGGTGCATCAAAACTAAGGCAGATTCGCCATATCACGTTCCCGCTGCTTTTACCAACCGTGCTTGTGCTTTTCCTGCTCGAAATCGGTAACTTTCTGGATCTCGGATTCGATCAGGTATTTAATATGCTCACCCCAATGACGTACAGTGTGGGAGATATTTTGGATACGTACGTGTTCCGGACCGGTATTCAGCAAGGGCAGTATAGTTTCGCGACAGCGGTCGGATTATTTCAGTCGGTAATTGGCTTTATCCTGGTATTTGTATTTAATAAACTGTCCAAAAAAGTGTCGGATGGGGGGCTTTGGTAAGAATGGTTGAAGCGAAAAGAGAGCGAGCATTTGTTACCGGGGTTACCATTTTTCTCATCCTGTTTTCCATTGCGGCCATTATTCCGCTATTGTCTGTAATTTCCACCTCATTCAGTTCCAAAAGCGTCGTGGACATGAACCTGGTGACACTGTGGCCAAAGGAATTTACGCTAGATTCATGGAAATACATCATTGATCGTCCGGATCTATGGAGGTCCTTCTTTCTGACAGTAGGTACGACCTTGATAGGAACGGTACTGGCTCTACTGATGACAGCCTTATTCGCGTATCCACTGTCGAAGTCAGAGTTTCGATGGGGCTCCGTAATTATGGTATGCGTTGTGATTGCAATGATCTTCAAAGCGCCGATCGTTCCGTACTTCCTGACGGTACGCAGTATTGGTCTCTATGATAATCCGCTGGTCCTGATCTTGCCGCATATTCTGAATCCTTTTAATTTGATCATCATGAGAACCTTCTTCAAACAATTTCCCAAAGAGCTGGAGGAAGCTGCCTTTCTTGAAGGCTGTGGGTATTTCCGAATGCTGTTCCATTTCGTTCTTCCTTTATCCAAAGCTGTAATGGCAACCCTCGCCTTATTTTATGGTGTGGTGTTATGGAATCAGTTTCAGCATCCGTTATTTTTCCTACAGGATACCAATTGGTTTCCGCTGCAGATCAAGATCAGACAGTTTATCACCGACGATAGCGTTATGATGGCAGGTGCTGCTTCAACGGTGGACTTGAATTACAATGAGCGGACATTGAGAGCAGCAACCGTCATTTTTGCGATCATTCCGATCATCATTGTGTATCCCTTCCTGCAAAAGTATTTTGTCAAAGGAGCCATGCTTGGCTCTGTGAAGGGCTGATCTCGTTTTATCAATGAGCAGAAGAATCTACAAGAACAACCATGATTGAAAGGGGATTAGCTATGATTCTGAAAAAGATGGGTTTAATGATGGCTGCAGGCGTTCTGGCGATAAGCACGATTACCGGCTGTAATTCAGGCTCTACGGGTGATTCTTCCGCTGCTGGCCAGACATCGGCCAATGAGGATGGAACAGTTGATATCGAAGTATGGGGAACGAACATCGGTTATAAACCGATTACCAAGGGCAGCCAGTTGTATGAGTTTTATAAGGAAAAGCTTGGTGTGGGTGTAATTCATCCGTATGTGGAATGGAACGGAGGCACCAACTATCTGAACCAACTGAATCTGAAAATTGCTGCCAATGAAATGCCTGACTTGTTCATACCTCAGCAGGGCATTGAAGACAGCTTGGCTAAAAATGGTGCCATTGCCGACCTGACCGACCTGCTGCCTAAAGATGCACCAAATGTATGGGAAGCCATCCCCCAGGAGATGTGGGATGTAGTTAAGGCAAATGATCCTACAGGACAAGGAAGGATTTACTACATTCCAGGGGTTGTGGAATACGGAAGATACGCGAGCATGATCCGCCAGGATTGGCTCGATCAACTGGGTCTGACGATGCCGAAGACTCAGGATGAATATGTTAAGGTACTCGAAGCATTTCGGGATAAGGACCCTAACGGCAACGGCCAGAAGGATGAGCTTCCTACCGGGGGCAGGGAGCAGGCACGGTGGATGGACCACTTGTTTGCCATGTACGGGGTAGCGATGTTCGAAGGCTATCCGGAGTGGGATATATACGATGGCGAGCTGACTTATTCTGCAGTGACTCCGAATATGAGGGCAGCTCTGGAATTCGCGGCCAAGCTGTATAAGGAAGGTCTAATCGACAAGGAGTCACTTCTGAACACGAAGGATAAGTGGGATGGCAAAATTCAATCTGACAAGGTAGGAAACTATTTTCACTGGGTCGAGCATGGCAATATGATTTTGGAGAACCTGGAGAAGAACACAGGCGTGAAGGCTAACTTTACCGTGCTCCCTGTACCGAAAGTTGAAGGATATGAAGGTTTCTACACAATGAAGAGATTCGCACCTCCGCAGTGGGTCATCAAGAACAACAAGGATGAGAACAAGCTGATGGCCACCTTGAAGCTGCTGAACAATATGTATGACAAAAAGAACTGGAAGGATCTGTTCCTGGGCGTGGAAGGTATGCACTACGTGATGAAAGACGGCAAAGCCGTTAAACTTCCCGATGACAAGAGCAGTCAGGAAAATCAACTTTTGAATCCGTATTCGACTTTGGCGACACTTGATTTTACGATGGACCTCTTTAACAGTACCTCATCAGAAGATAGTAAATGGGCGATCGACCAGGTAACCCGTAATATGCAGGAAGCCCAGAATTACGCGAAAGTCATTGCCGGTGACGGTATGCCAGCCAGTGTGTACGACAGCTTCCCTGATATTAATAATCGAACGCTATACGTGGAATACGCCACGAAAATCATTCTGGGACAGTACCCGATCAGCAAGTTTGATGAGTTTGTAGATAAATGGAATGCATCGGGCGGGGAAGAGGTGACCAAGCGCGCAAGAGAGTGGTACACCAAGGTAAAGAAATAATGGATTAACGAAGATATTCGCCCGCATTCTGTTGAAGGCGGGCGAATTTTAATATTAATCTGACGTGCAGAGTACGAATCTACGGATTGAAATAGAAGCCGGACCAGGAGGGAATCATGACAAATCGGTTAATGGAAGTGCTCAAGGGTGAGGAACATAATTATATCCTCCCATTTCTGTGGCAGCATGGGGAGGAGGAGCAGGTGATCCGGGAAGAGATGGCCCGTGTGGATGAGGCGGGCATCGGTGCTGTGTGTGTTGAAGCTCGGCCGCATCCTGATTTTTTGGGACCGAAATGGTGGACAGACATGGACATTATTATGGATGAAGCCCGTAAGCGCGGGATGAAGGTATGGCTGCTGGATGACGATCATTTTCCTACTGGGCATGCGGCAGGCAAAATACAGGAAGCTCCGGAAGAGCTTCACCGCTTGTTTCTGGGTGAGCGATATATTGATACCCTTGGTCCTGCAAAAGGTGCCTCTTTTTTGCTGGATACATTGCTGATGACAGGGCTTCGGCCTACCATATCGGATCGTCAACATGCAAAAGGGAAAAACCAACTGGTTTCCGCCGTTGCAGTCCGCCGTGATCCGTCCAATGGAACATTACTGAGCGACTGCGTCGACATCACTGAACATGTGCGGGACGGTATTCTGTATTGGGACATCCCCGAAGGATACTGGCGCGTATTTATAATTTCTGCCAATAAGGAGGGCGGCAGCAAGGCGCAGGAAGATTACCTGAACCCGCTGGATAAGGCTTCGGTACGGATTCTGATCGATACGGTTTATGAGAAGGTCTATGAACGATATCAGGCGGATTTTGGTAAAACCTTTGCGGGCTTCTTTTCGGACGAACCTGGATTCTATAATGACCCGATCACCTTCGATTTCCATTCAAGACCCGGCAAACCAGGGGTGTCGCTTCCGTGGAGCCTTGAAATGCCTTTTTTTCTGGAGCAGGCCCTCGGTGAGGACTATCGTAAGGATCTCTATCTTCTCTGGCAGAATGGGGAAGAGCGATCTCATACTGTGCGGTACACGTATATGAATATCGTTAGCAAGCTCTACGCAGACAACTTCTGCAATCAAATCGGGGATTGGTGTCGAGCTCGCGGAGTTGAATACATTGGACATGTTCTCGAAGACAACAATGTTCATGCTAGGCTTGGCCCCGGTGCGGGACACTTCTTCCGCTCGCTCTGGGGACAGGACATGTCAGGTCTTGACGTAGTATTATGGCAGATCGTGCCCGGCTTTGACCAATTGAGTTTCCGGACCACGTCAGGGGAGACGGACAGTCAGTTCTTCCACTATGGTCTGGCGAAGCTGGCCGTATCGCTCGGGCACATCGATCCGAAAAAACAAGGCCGGACGATGTGCGAATTGTATGGAGCCTATGGCTGGACGGAAGGCTTGAAGCTGATGAAGTGGCTTACCGACCATATGCTGGTGCGCGGAGTTAACTACTTCGTCCCGCATGCTTTTACACAGAAACCTTTCCTGGATCCGGATTGCCCACCGCATATGTATGCAGGCGGTAAAAATCCGCAGTATAGATTCTACAAACATCTAAATCAATATATGAACCGAATTAGCCACCTGATTTCAAGTGGAAGGCACATGGCAACTGCAGGTGTTGTGTATCACGCTGAAGCTGAGTGGTCAGGGGAAGCCATGTATTTTCAGGAGCCCGTCAAGGAATTGATGCAGCATCAGATTGACTGCGATGTTCTTCCGATCGATGTTCTTCTCGATGAAGCGAGTGTGAGGGATGGCAGACTGCATGTGCATCTGGAAGATTATGCATGCTTGATTCTGCCTTATGCGGATGCGCTTCCTGCGGCGCTGCTGCGGCGTTTGGTTCAGTTTGCGGAACAGGGTCTGGCCATTTATTTTGTTGACGGGCTGCCCACGCGTTCCAGCGAAGGCATTAAAGCTGCTGGTGAGTTATCATCTCTTGCGAATCATAGGAACGTTAAGAAAGTTGTGCTGAACAAGCTGTCTCAGGATCTGAAGAGCAATGGGCATTTCGATATTCAAGTGCATTCTGATGAATCTTATCTGCGGCATTACCACTATGTTCATCCTGATTTGGATGTGTTTATGTTCTTCAATGAGAGTCCGCATGACACGATACGTACAGAGGTTGTTTTACCTGTACGAGGAAAGATCTATGCATATGATGCTTTCCGGAATCGCTTGAGCCACTTGACTGCGTCAGACACTCATCCGAAGTCGGTGCCGCTAACGCTGTATCCATATGAATCCATCATTCTGCTTCATGGAGATAACTTGGATAGTCATGCGATAGGTCCAGTGGATATGGAGTTCAACCAGACCATTGATCTACAAGCCAAGTGGACGGTGTTAACTGCGGACGCTGAACAGTATCCTCATTTTGTGGAGTGGGGCCAATTAAGTACGTTAACCAATATGAGTTCGCCCGATTATCTGCCGCATTTTTCCGGAACGCTTCGTTATGAAACACAATTTGAATGGAACGAATCCGTTAACCAAGCGATTTTAGAGCTGGGCGAGGTGTTCGAAACGGCAGAAGTATGGTTAAACGGTAAGCATATAGGCGTGCGGATCTGTCCGCCTTATCGATTCGAAATCCATGGGGAGTTAAAGAAAGGGGGGAATAAACTAATTATTGAGGTTACAAATACGTTGGTAAAAGATCAGCGAGATTTCTTGTCCTCTTTTGCCCAACAGGAACCAAGTGGACTTATTGGACCCATTCAGTTGAAAAGGCCTGAAGTTTCCTAGAGACGGTCGGAACGTCTGTTGTAATCTGAAACCACACCAATCCCAAGATCCACAGACAGCAGATGTTTAATATTTCGGCTGAAGGCAATGAGGTAGCGAAGGACATAAAAGGGATGATACCAAGCTAAGATAGAGATAGAACTCAAATTGAAAACAATGCCCGAAATATGAGAGAGCCGATAACCGTGTAATTGGGTTATTGGCTCTGTGTGTGTAGGGCTAGTTCTTTGTCATGCGTTTGTTAGCAGCCCCTCGGTTATATCACTTGTTGCTGGTCTTCTTGACCAAGTCCACGCCATCGTATGCCAGGCTTTCCACACTTGCAGCCTTCTGCAGTATGTAATGATCAAAAAAGTTCTTCGTATAGTCTGTTACAAGATTTCGCATCTCCATAGCATCCCGTTCATCTCTGAGTTCCTCATTAACACTGGTAAACACGATGTCGCAGTAATCTAAATGAGAAGCACGATCAACAGAGAAATAATAGGTTTCCATGCTATTGTTAGCGCCAATTATCGCGTTCATATTATAGTTAGGTTCACAAAATAGAAGCAAGAAGGGTTTCTTAAGGTCGCTGCCCTGAAGGCCAAACGCACCGCTATCCAAGCCAATTCCGCAGGCGAACCGTTCGTCGTCCCGGCAAACAATCGCCGCTGTAGGCCCTCCATAAGAATGTCCGACTATGCCCATGCCGATGTTAAGCCATAATCTGCCCTTAAAGATGGAATTCAGCTCTCCAGCGTCCAGTTTGTAAAGATAATCGGCTACATACCTTATATCTTCTGCCTGTAATTCGCTATACTCTGTTAACTTGGATAGTATCGGTACTGTGAGCACGTTTTGGCACATCTCAATGGCAGTTTCATCGTCAGGCCGCATCTCCATCTTACCAGCCAACTCCATCATCTCCGGATCTTCAGAAAACGCCATAATGACATCCGAAAAATCCTTTGATACATTAAACAGGCGCCCATCTTTACACTTATACATCGTGCTATTCTGATGGCCGATGCTTACCACTACATATCCCATGCTTGCCAAGTCTGTACAGATCACGGTACCCCATTCTGGAGAACCTCCCCCGCCGCAAACATAAAATAATACCGGATAGCGCTTTTCCTTCCCGGAGAGAGCAATGTCGTCGTAACACTGGGTCTTGATATCGATAGAGTAAGCATCCTTCAACGCAGCGAGAAGTGGCTGCTCATTCAACATCTCGTATACTTCAGGAAACATGTACGTGGATGTCGTCTTACCTTCGTTACTGTCGGACGGATAGTACACAAACGCCGTCAGTTCTCTTTTTGAGAGGTCGGATGCTGTGTACTCAAAATCCATCTGGGTTCGACCGACAGTATAGCTGCCAATGGGTTCTGGAAATGCGTCATACGTTTTCATTTTCGTATTCCCCCTTAATTAATAAAGTGGTGAATGTGAAATACATATATTGCGCTATAAGTACTTATCAAAACGGTGAGCGATACATCCTATCTTCGAGTGATACAGTTCTATTCCTTGGCTTCCTTGAGATCGCTAACCATTTCAGAATATTTCTGATCTTCGAGCAGCCCATGACCCATAAAGTCAGCAAAGTACTTGCTAATCTTAAGTTGCAGCTTAGAGTCCTTAATATCGAACTCTCGAAAAAACATGACAAGATTAAACTGCATGGACTCAAACATAAAAGAAATTAGGTCGTCGTCAATATCAGGTCGGAGAGACCCATCAACCCTCATTCGGCGTAAAATGTTCTTGATGATGGGGAATGACTCTCCCTTTAGCACGTCCAGATAGACTTTAAGCAAAATGTCCTGGGGAATGTAGAGTACTGTTTCAGTGAGTTTGATTTCCAACTCATTCAATGGCTCGGTCATCATGCCATTAACATTATCAAGTAAGCCAGTAAGGAAAAACCGGTAAAGGGAGTCTTCATTCGTGTTATTAAAATACAAAGCTCTTTTCTGGGTCACATTACGTATTAAGTGACAATAAAGGTCATCTTTGTCTTCAAAATATCGATAGAATGTTCCGGGGTGCATGGACAAACGATCCAAAACCATCTTCATCGTTATATCCGCGTAAAGATTATCAACAAAAAGATGCATAGCGCTATTAGATATCTCTTCGCGCCTTGCTTCATCTAAACGAAAGAAAGATTTTTTTGGCATAGAGTACTCCTTAATATGAAGTGTGAACTCATTCACACGATATTGATAATTTATTCACATGTCAAGTCATATTGAAATATTCGGGAAGAATGCAACAATTAGCCTACTATGATATAAACTCTACCCAAATGGAGTTCATGAATCGTTATGTATTCTATACATTCGTTGATAACCAATAGAAGGTTGATGATGTAAATGTAGGCAGGCAAAACAAAAGGCACCCGCCTATAGGCAGGTGCCTTCTCAATATAGATCAAGTAATGATTATCTGCAGGGAATTTCATTTTGCGAGTTCCTGTTCCTCCAGTAATCGTTTCAGTTTTTGGCGCTGTCGTTTTTCCTTTTGGCGGCGTTCTCTGTCCTCAGCTTGCAGAGCTTTAAGTAGGGAGACACACATGCCGATAAGGACAACAGCGAACGGCAATGCGGCCACAATGGAGGCCGTCTGGAGGCCGTTTAATCCCCCGCTGATTAGCAGGACTACCGCGATGGCGGATTGCAAGATTCCCCAGGTTAATTTCACTCTTGTACTCGGGTCCAACTTGCCATCTGAAGTCAGCATGCCGAGCACAAAGGTAGCCGAATCCGCAGACGTAATAAAGAAGATCATGATCAAAAGAGTAGCAACGAATGCTGTAATCGTGCCTAAAGGCAACTGCTCCAGCATAAGGAATAGTGCGGTTGTTGTATCTTCTTTGACTGCTTCCGCCAGATGAGTGGCATTGAACAATTCCAACTGAAGTCCTGTTCCCCCAAAGACAGAGAACCAGATAAATCCGAAAAGGCTTGGAATAACCATAACGTAAATTACAAATTCCTTAATGGTTCTTCCTTTGGATACCCTTGCGATAAACGTGCCAACAAAAGGAGCCCACGAGATCCACCATGCCCAGTAGAATAACGTCCAGGTTCCAATCCAGGTTTCTCTGGAGAACGGCGTTAGTCTCAAACTCATGTTAATAATATTCTGCAGGTAACTGCCCAAGGTGGTCGTGAATGTGTCAAATATAAAAGAAGTCGGCCCAGTCACCAAAACAAACAACATTAATAGCACAGCTATAACTAGGTTGGTATTGCTCAAAATCTTAATTCCTTTATCCAGACCGGAGGTTGCCGAGATTAAAAACAATACCGTTACAATGGCGATGATGACAACCTGGGACAGCGTTGAGTTGGGAATACCGAATAAGTAATTTAGCCCCCCACCGATCTGAAGTGCACCCAAACCAAGCGAGGTCGCAACTCCGAAGATGGTGGAAATGACGGCCAGAATATCAATGACCTTGCCAAGCCAGCCTGCAGCAAGACGCTCACCGATCAAAGGAATAAAGGTAGAACTGATCAGCCCCTTGTAGCCTTTCCGAAACTGGAAATAAGCGAGTGCTAAGCCGATAACGGTATAGATAGCCCAAGGATGCAAACCCCAGTGGAAAAAGGAATAACGCATGGAAAGTCTTGCGGCTTGCGTTGTTTCGGGTACAGCTCCTTCCGGTGCAGATAAATAGTGGGACAGCGGTTCAGCAACTCCCCAGAAAACCAGCCCAATACCCATACCAGCGCTAAACAGCATGGACAGCCATGAAACCGTAGAATATTCCGGTTCATCATCGTCATCCCCCAGCCTAATACTGCCAAATCGGCTGAATGCCAGATAAAAAGCGAAGATCAGGAAAAACAGTGTCGCCAGCAAATAAAACCAGCCAAAATTCTGAATAGAGAAGTTGTAGGCTACGTTAGCCGCATCAGCCAGCTGATCAGGAGCGACGGCTCCCCATATTGCAAATAGGGCAACGATGATAATTGTGATTGTAAATACCATGAAGAGACCTCCGTTATGTAAGCTTCATCCAACTTTTCCTTAGTATGTACTAGTCCAGCATGTAATATTTCGGAATGCCAGCTGTTGATAAAATAAAACAAATCGCCTTATGTTGAAACACCCGTCGGTTTGTTTTGATCCTGCCAAAATAATATATTATCGATAATTGCCTGTTAAACTGAGTTGGTGGATTGAGAATTTCGTGTTTTAGTTATATAGATATAACTTGAAAAGTCTATGAGGGAATCATCACTTTTAGGAGAAACATTTGAAAGTATAGTGTGTTTTTAATGATAAGAGATTCTGAAGGAAACAATGAAAGGGTGAGAGGGATGAGGAGACTCGAGTCTGGTATATCAATAGACAACGAAGTATTTTCTGATATTGTCAGGTATGAGCACGTAATGATAAGCAGAGCGACCATAAAAAACTCAAATGTTGGTTCACCTATATTTTGGAACTGTAATCTGAATCAGCTTGTGTTTGATTCTTGCGATCTTACCAATGCGAGATTTTTCGCCGGTAGTACGATTGATCATTGTGCATCCTCGACGGTGTTCGTTTTGTGAACTGTGATCTGACGCAATGTATTCCGCCAAAATCCCAAAATCATCTGTATGTTGAACAGGTAGCCTCACGTGTGAAAAAAGCGATGACGAAAATTGACAATGACCCCAATCTTTCTGACGATGAACGGAAAGTATTGGTACGCAGTCTGCGCAAGCTTGAGCATATGGAACAGTATATTTTCAATACGTTACATATGAAGAAGATATATGGTGATGTTTTTGTTAAACAATTTTTAAGTAGTCTGGAGCTTAACAAAGCTTAAAAAAACAGTTATGTGGGTCTCCTTATAAGGGGTATATGACTTTGCAGTCCCCTCCAGGAGGTTGTGATCTCACCAGGAGAACATGAAGGGCAGCTTTAGACCACAAAAGCTGCTCTTCTTGCTTTTTCCACAAAAATCTATTTTATTTCTTTATCTTTATGATTTGTTGATGTGTTTCATCTCGACAAGTTAAAAGTTATCAAATTATTGTATTTATCTGCATGTTTTTGTTCGTCAAGAATAATTCCCCAGACAGTATCCTTGTATATTCCATAAGGAAGTCCAAACCAAATCTTTCTTTTATTTTGTATAAATTGAACTAGGAATGGAGACGGTATGAAGAAAAAGGTGGATAAGAAATGTATCGTTTGTTTATATCGTTGCTCTGTCTATGTATGTTGGTTTCACCAGCGTATGCTTCCCCCTCATCTGAAGATGCAAGTTCACTTATAAATGAACTCCGTACAGGAGGGTATATTCTTTATGTTCGTCATGGTGAGGCGAATGTAGGAGAGGATCAACCCGGATTTAGTCTGATGGATTGTTCTACCCAAAGGAACTTGAGTGTTAGAGGTAAAGAGCAAGCAAGTAAATATGGTGAAGCCATTCGAAAACTTAATATACCAGTTACGCTTCCGGTAGAATCAGGTCCACTATGTAGAACTGTTCAAACTGCCGAAGCTGCATTCGGTACACAAGTTGTAACTGTTAAACCATTTTGGTTGAAAATATATGAGCTTAGCAAGAACATGGGTGCTGAAGATACACAAAAAATACTTCAGGCCTTTACCAATGAAGTTGAACAAGTACCACCTAATCATTCAAATAGGGTTATAATAGCTCACTCTTTTCCATCCGGTATCGGGTTAGGTGACATCCCATATATGGGGACGGTAGTAATTAAACCGCTGGGAAATAACAGAGGGTATGAGGTTATTGGAAGATTTACCCTTGAGGATTTATTACTGCAAGCAAATTTGTAGTTATTCAACTCGTGTTTTAGGCAGAAAAAGTAGAGGAGCTTTTGTTAGAAAAAGCTCCTCTTTAATTTAAAGGTAAATGATGATTATTATTTGTCAGGTTTAATCATTTGCACAGGATTTTTGTAAATATCGCAACCAACATGTCCTATGGCTGCACATGTGTCCTGATTTTCAAAATCTTCTCAAGCATTCTATCTACCTTAAATACTAATTTATGAAGTAGCATATGGCACACGGTGATATAAAAACGACGAACAGGGACTTTATATGGGAATTAATACAGTTCGCAAGCGAGTAAACATGCGATAAAACAACTTAATAATTAATGTATAAAGAGAAGCCTAAGGACTTGCTTGTATACCGTACGATAATCGTGGTAATTCTAACCTTTAGAGAAAGACTTATTACACAACGTTTACAGGAAAGGAACATCAGCGTGCCAGAATGGTTAGAGGTTGTATTTCGAACGTTATCTGCCGTTACAATTCTGTTTATAATCACAAAAATTTTAGGCAAGCGTCAAATTTCTCAATTATCCTTGTTTGAGTATATAACAGGGATTACTTTAGGGAACCTGGTAGGGTATATATCATTGGACACGGATACCACTTGGTACTTAGGTTTCATCGCATTATCCGTATGGGTAGTCGTGTCTACGGGAGCGGAATATTTAACGATGAAAAGTAAAAAGGTCCGGGACATCTTGGATGGGAGATCAACGATTCTCATCGAAGATGGGACTGTAAATGAAAAAGCATTAGAGAAAGAGCGATTGACGATCGATGAATTTCTGGAGCAGCTTCGTAAGAAAGATGTGTTTCGAGTTGCTGATGTTGAGTTTGCAGTCATGGAACAGAGCGGAGATATCAGTGTCATGCTAAAAAAGGAATATCAACCACTCACCGCAGATATATTAGGTTACCATATCTCATCTGAAGAAGAACCGAAAACAATCATTATGGACGGACATATCTTGTCAGATGTGTTGAAAACAGCAGAACTGAAAGAAGAATGGGTACGAAAGGAACTCCGCAAACTTAATTTGACATTGGACCAAGTGTATATTGGTCAGATCGATAGTAAGGGAGAACTTTCAGTACAGACGGGTACAGAATCTTTCCCTAAACCTGCCAATTCAAGTCCGAAAGATCAAATTACAGAGTTAGTGAAACGACTACAGGATGATTTAATGATGCGAAAAGAGCTTGCCTCCAATGATAAGGATAGGCTGAAATATCAGGAAGCGTTAGATCAATTCCGAACGGTAATGCATGCATATCAGAATAAACAAACCTAGATGTTGTAATATAGTTTGTCTTCACATCCAAATGCAAAAGCCCAAGCCAAAGCTTGGGCTTTTGTTATCTATTTTTTTGGAGGAAACTTGAGGTTCTGACGATGGTTTCGCGTTTAATTTATGTATTGGATGCATTATTTGAACGTTTCGCTGAACTTATTCAGAGATGAACGAGTACAATTTGGCTCCAAAAAAAGACCGAAAATATTCATCTTCCATCGATGAATGCTTTCGGTCCTTTAATGTTGATCTTGTACCTATATGCCGTGGCAGCATATTAATAAATTCTAATAAACGACGGTATCGGTTTTCGTCGCTCTTCGTTAACGTCTTCGGAAGGCTCCGCCGCGTGCCAGAGCGAAGAAGATGAGCAGGGCAATAATCGAGCCAACGATGGCTGGAATAATATGAAATCCGCCAATCACCGGCCCCCTTGGTCCCAGCAATTCTGTTCCTAACCAGGAACCGATAAAACCCGCAATGATATTCCCAAGTACACCGCCCGGTACGTCACGCCCAATCAAGTTGCCGCTTAACCAGCCAATAAGTCCACCAACAATGAGTACCCAGAGCAGATCCATTGAGTTGTTCTCCTTTCTTCGGGTTTGTTACAAGTTATGTTGGGCTCAGTGGAATATACCTCATCTTCCAGTTGGTGGAGGAATCTAAAGTGTCTGTGCTAAGATGAGGGTAAATGATGATTCAAGCTGGGAACAAGGCTAGAAGGGGTGCACATTGAAGAAAATACTTGTCATTGACGATGAAGTTGCCATCAGAGATTTAATTGAGCTCGTACTGAGAAGAGAAAACTACGTTGTTCAAACGGCAGAAAACGGAAAGATAGCCCTGCAGCTGCTGGATTCTTTTGAGCCGGACCTGGTGGTGCTTGACTTGATGCTGCCTGACTGCTCCGGATATGACCTGTGCAAGGAAATCACCGGGAAACGTACCGTTCCTGTGATCATGCTCTCGGCCAAAAATGAGGTAATCGACAAGGTGCTCGGACTTGAGCTGGGGGCGGAAGATTACATGACCA
This sequence comes from Paenibacillus sp. 7523-1, assembly GCF_002276415.1. Lineage (NCBI taxonomy): Bacteria > Bacillati > Bacillota > Bacilli > Caryophanales > Paenibacillaceae > Paenibacillus > Paenibacillus sp. 7523-1. The sequence goes on from NZ_NPBR01000004.1 coordinate 238,582, forward strand.
AGCCCTTTGACAATCGTGAATTGCTCGCTCGGATCAAGGTGATTCTGAGAAGAAACGAGAGCAAGGAGGAATACGTTGAAGGAACTGAGGTGAAATCTACACGCATCATTCATGAAGAGCTGACATTTGATCTGGAAAGCCGAAGGGTCCTGAAGAACGGTGTACCCGTGTCTTTAACGGCCAAAGAGTTTAAAATTCTGGAAACGTTACTCAAAAGGCCGGACAAAATCTTTACCCGGGATGAGCTGCTGCAGATCGGCTGGGGATATGATTTTATGGGAGACAGTCGCAGTGTGGATATGACCATCATGCGATTACGGAAGAAGCTGGAGGATAACGCGGACGAACCGAAGTATGTCAGGACGATCTATGGATTTGGCTATCAACTTGGAGGTGGCGAGGCCTGAAATATGCAACCCGGCTATTGCTAAATTATTTATTTTTTTCCGTATTGTCCTTTGGCATCATCATTTTTGCGGTGAATAAAGCCATTGATTATTACAGTTTCATTACTATTGAAAAACAGATGATGGAGAAGGCGGATCTGTCCGAGTTGTCCTTCCGTGAGGTGTTGGCAGAGCATAGATCATCGTCAGGAGAGCCGCAGACAAAGGAAATCGTCAGACTTGCTCTGGAGAAGCTGAAAGCTTCAGGCAAGGAAGTACGGATCTATGATAGCACCAAGCAGCTGCTGGGCCTCGCTGTGGATGGCATCATCATAAATGATGGCAAACCTCTTATTTTTGAAAAAAATATTGAGAAAGCGCTGAGCGGCAGTTATGCCTACACCGTAACAGAAAATCATCAGCTTTATTTTGCCACGCCAATTCAGAATCAATATTACGAAAACGCTTATGTGTATGAGTTCGTGGAGGACATTTCGTACTTTTATGCGATTATGGATCAAATTCGTTATATCCTGTTTGCTGGTGCGGGCGGTTTCATTGTGCTGATTACGTTAGCCAGTCTGTGGATTGCCCGCAACACAACCAAGCCGATTAAGCTGCTGCTTGGAGCAGTGCAAAGTTTCTCTAGACAAGAGTTTCGAACAGTTCATCTAAACCGGAAGGATGAACTGGGTATGCTGGCAGATGGGCTAGATTCCATGGGGCGTCAACTTCATGATTACATTCAGTACCAGAAACAATTTGTCTCCAACGTATCTCACGAGTTAAAAACACCCTTGGCAGCCATTCGTGGTTTCTCTCAATACTTGGTTGAAGGGGAGAATGAGAACAAGGAGCTGCAAAAAATCTATGGTCATCTGCTGCAGGAATCGGATCGGTTGACACGCTTGATTAATGAACTGTTGCTGCTATCCCGCTTCGACAAGGCTGGTTCTAACGAACTGGAAGCCCGGAAAACGGAAATGAACGAACTGATTCAGCAAGTGGTAATGAATATGGAAGCGAAGGCTAAGGATAAAGGGATCAAGATTATGGTTAGTAAAGCACAGGGAGAACCGGATGATGAGGGTACAACAAAAGTTTATGCCAACATCAATCCTATGTTAATGTCCCATGCAATCGCCAACCTTGTGGACAACGCTATCAAATACTCAGGCAATCACTCACAGATTAATGTAGAGATGGAACAGATGCCAAGCGAGATCGTTATTCGGATACGTGATCAAGGAATCGGCATCGCGAGCGATGAGCTGGAAAGAGTGCAGGAACGCTTTTACCGGGCGAAAAATGCAAGCACAGCGAACGGTTCAGGTCTTGGACTCTCGATTTGCAAGGAGATTGTAGAGCGGTTTAATGGATATATCGACATGGAAAGTCGGATCGGGGAAGGAACGACCGTTACGATTGTTTTGCCTCGTGTGTAGACCTGCATCTAAACCCAAGCCTATTTAGGTAACGTTACAAGATTGGTACATTTCTGTTATGAGACTAACAAATGCTTTTTTTATAATCACTTCATAAGAACAAATCACACATTTATGGAGGGATCATGATGAAAATGATAAACAAAGCTGGAGCTGTTACCCTGCTGAGTATTTTACTAACGGTAGCATTAGCAATGACGGGCTGTCAGTCTAGTGGTGCCAAGTCGCCAGAGGCGACGCAGAACGAACAGGCCAAAGGTGAAGGAGCATCGAATTCTACTGCGCCTGCTTCAGAAAATTCCGAAGAACAGAGTGGTGAAGCGATTAAGGAAGGTTCGATGGAGAAGGATGGCAATGTGGTGCTGAAGGAACTTGCTTTTGTCTATAATGAGCACACCATCGCAATTTCGGACACAGCGAATGAAGATCAGATGGAACAGATGCTGGGCAAACCGGATAACCTGAAATCCCATACGTACACTGCCGACGATGGAACAAACATGGATACGTTAATCGGTTTTACAGAAAAAGTTTATACGTATCCTGGTCTGGAAATTAAAACAATCAGTATACCGGAGGGAAAACAAGACTCCATTTTTCATATCGAAATTACAGATCCTAAGTACGCAACAGTACGTAACATCAAAGCAGGAGATAGCCTGGATACACTCAAAAACGCCTACCCTGAGGGGAAACTGCTTGGTGATGGAGCCCCTGATGAGGAGGATGACTTCCGTTACGAGCCGTCCAACTATGTGGATGTGATGTCGTTTCATATCAAGGATGCCAAGGTAGAGAGCATTCAGATCTACAGCCTTCTGGACTAAGATATAGTGCTCGACATTGGTAAGCCATTCATACGATTCACCTTTAATACCTGCCCGGGAGGGGGCAGGTATTTTTTCGTTTGTAGACATGTTTCTAGAATGGTAGAAAAGCAGTTAGGTTGGATTTTTCCACTTTTCAGAGTGGGTGATCCGTATTTGGAATAGAATGACTAAAATCTTACAGCCTGTTTTCCTTCTCGCTTCAGTATCGAAGCTTGATCCTTAGTTAAACATTCAATTGGATTATTTGTATAATTTTGTATTGGTTGTTGAAGAATAAGTCACGACAAAATTTATGATAATCAGTGACGAGATATAAATAAATAATCGGGATTGCACGTAAAAGTGCTATTAGCGTAGAGGAGTGTTCAAAAAATGAAAGCAGTTGTGATTAATCAATATGGAAGTAAAGATGCGTTAGTTGAGCAGGAAGTGGATAAACCAAGGGCAGAAGCTAATCAAGTGGTTGTAAAACTTGAGGCTACATCGATTAATCCGATTGATTGGAAATTAAGAGAAGGTTACTTAAAACAAATGTTTGATTGGGAATTCCCAATTATTTTAGGTTGGGATGCGGCTGGAGTCATTACTGAAATTGGTTCGAATGTGTCGAAGTGGAAAGTGGGGGATCGAGTATTCAGTCGTCCAGAAACCACTCGTTTCGGTACATATGCTGAATATACAGCTGTTGATGAGCATCTACTGGCAAAGATACCTGATTCCATCTCATATGAGGAGGCTGCGGCTGTACCTTTAGCTGGTTTAACGGCATGGCAGGCATTGTTTACTCATGGCCATTTAAAAGAAGGGGAAACTGTACTTATTCACGCTGGTGCGGGTGGAGTAGGGATGTATGCCATTCAATTAGCAAAGTATGCCGGGGCTCAGGTTATTACAACAGCAAGTGAAAAAAACCATGAGCTTCTCTATTCATTGGGTGCAGATCAAGTCATTGATTACAAAAAGGAAAAATTTGAGGAGATTCTAAAAGAGATCGATTTAGTATTTGACACGATGGGTGGAGTAGTAGCTGAGAACAGCTATAAAGTGCTTAAACCAAATACCGGAAGACTGATTACTATTGTTGGTGAACCCGATCATGATATGGCTAAGTCTTACCACGTATCAGCAAAGGGAATCTGGCTGCAGCCAGATGGTGATCAATTACAGAAAATAGCTGACCTGATGGAAGACAAAAAGTTAAAGTCCATTGTAGGGGCAACATTCCCGTTTAGTAGACAGGGGATTTATGATGCACATGCTTTGAGTGAAACACACCACGCTGTAGGTAAAATTGTCATTACATTTTAAAAACGTGACTGGGAAACAGATGAAATTAGCTTTTTATGAATATGGGTGAATTTTCTGAAGACTTCCTCTTCGTGAGCGGAGTCTTTTTGTATCTATTTTGGTCCCGTTATTGCTGAAGCTAAAAATGAAAAAAACTTATGGTTCAAGAGCAACAACTTCTGAACATCGTTAAATAGATTGAACTAGTTGGTAAACAGTGTTACTCTGAAAGTCTATGTTCAATAATATATTTAATAACAGTCACCATTAAGGTTATAAAGAAAGGTAACACTATGATAAAAGTTGATAACTTATCCTTCTCATTTCCCCAAAAAGAACTATATAACAACGTTTCATTTACGTTAGAAGAGGCACAACATTGCGCTTTTATAGGCACAAGTGGCAGTGGGAAAAGTACACTCGTCGATATACTGATAGATCCGGAAAGATATTTGTTCGAGGGCAAGTTAGAGATAGACCCGGAATGCAGAATAGGGTATGTCAGTCAGTTCTCGCAAGTCGACAAAACGAAAGAAACAACCGTATTTGAATATATCGGAGAAGAATTTATTAAGATACAAGATGAAATCACAGCACTGTATGCGGAGATGTCCACCACGTCTGACATGGATTCGCTGATGGAGAAGGTTCAATCGGCTTTGGATGCATTCGAAGCGATGGATGGGGATAATTTCGAAAACACCATTAATAAGCAGCTAAACCTGGCCAACCTCATGAAGCTCAAAGATCTTAATATATCCGACGTGAGTGGTGGGGAATTCAAACTTATTCAAGTAATGAAGGAAATGCTTAATCGTCCAGACTTATTAATTATGGATGAACCCGATGTATTTTTGGACTTTGAAAACCTAAATTCGCTTAAAAAATTAATTAATTCCTACAAGGGCATGCTGCTGGTTGTTACGCACAACCGATATCTATTGAATCATTGTTTCAACAAAATTATACACCTTGAAAATACGGAAATCCAAGAGTTTGACGGGCGATATACCGAGTACAACTTCTCGCTGCTTCAGACGAAGATCGAGCTGCAAGAAATCGCGGTTGCTGAAGCTGAAGAGATTGAGAGATACGATCACATCATCGACAATCTCAGAGAGATTGCCACGTATAATTCCGAAGCCTCAAGAGGCAGAGCGTTAAAAGCCAGAGTCAAGTTTCAAGAGAGATTGGAAGCACGTCGAATAAAAGAGCCGTTTGTCGATATTAAGCAGCCGAATATCCGTTTTGGTATCGATAAGGAAATCGAAGACACCGTTGTCGTTAAAGTCAATAATTATAGCGTTTCCTTTGACGAGCTGCTTTTGGAAAATGTGAATTTCGAGATCAAATCAACTGATAAAGTAGCCCTGATCGGTCCAAATGGTACCGGGAAGACGACGTTACTCCGAGAAATCTTCCAAAATAATCAGGATTCCATTGGAATACATGCTGATGCTACAATGGCTTATTTATCTCAGTTTCAAGGCGAAATGCTCAAGGATTCGAATACCATACTAAACGACTTTATTGATGCCGGGTTTCAAACGTATGATGAGATTAGATCGCATCTTTTGGACTATGGCTTCGAAGGAGAAATCCTTGATCAGAAGATAGAATCCTTATCTGGTGGAGAAAAAAACATGCTTCAACTGGCTAAAGTTGCTGCCAGTCAAGCGGGCGTGTTGCTTCTTGATGAACCGACAAGCCATTTAGACATCTATTCACAAATCGCATTGGAAAAAGCTATTGAGGACTACAAAGGTGCGATTCTCATGATTTCTCATGATTTCTATTCTGTTGTGAATGGTATGGATTATGTTTTGATTATTGAGGACAAAACGATTACAAAAATGAGTATTGAAGAATTTAGAGAGATGATATATACGAGTCATTTCGATGAAAACTATCTGGAAACGGAACAACAGAAAAAATCAGTTGAAATGAAAATAGAATTGGCTTTAAAAGAGACTAATTTTGAACTTGCCAAAGTATTGGTGGATGAGTTAGAAGAGTTAATTAAGTTGCTTTAAAATTGAATCGAAGCGTTCGACGAAGGAAAAGGAACGAAACGCTTGTTTAAGTTTTGCTTCGTGACGCAGCAGAAACAAGGGCGGAGTACATCCGCCCTTATTTCATTGCTGGATTATGGACACAGTACACTATGCACTCTGAAGTCTCCGGCAGTGGTTAAACGGTGTCAGGGCAGAATGTTCATAGCCGTTTGAATGTTTTTCAGATCAAGCTGAATTTGCTCTGAAATATGGTAGGGGTGGTATAAACCTTGCTGTACCATGTAATTTGATATCTTTTCGTGAGAGACTATAGCTTCATCGAGCTGTTTCATCAAAATCTGCTTGATTTCGGGGGTGGCACATTCGGTCACAGCCATGGCGTAATTTCTGACTCCGCTCTTGGCGTTTATCAATAAATCCATTGCGATTACGTCATCAGTAAGCGTATGAAGGCCTGACATGCGTTCTAATATTGGGTTCATTTTTTTATCTCCTATACAGTCGCTTTAGACAGCACTTCACCGAGCTCCTGAAGCTGCTGTTGTGATATTGTCACATCTTGTTGCAGAATTTGCATGAGTTCCGGATCGGTTACCAGAGCCTGCATGGTCTGGGATTTAGTCAGGCAAACTGTCTTGAATGTAGCTATTTCATGTACCTCAAGCACCTCATGCAATGCGTATTTGGAATTCATTCGGATTGTCCTCCCAAGTATCTATCCATATTTAAGGCTTTAAGATGACTTTAATACAATTGTCCGTTTTTGTATCGAACACTTCATAGCCCCGCTTGGCATCGCTGAGCGGAATGACGTGCGTAACAATGTCGCCGGGGTCCACTTTGCCAGACGTAACCAACTCGTACATATACGGCATATAGTGAATAACTGGAGCTTGTCCGGAACGGATATTCACGTTTCGCTGCATGATGTCACCGAGCGGGAAGCCGTTATAACGACCACCGTATACCCCAGTGACTTGGATGGTGCCGCCTTTGCGGACAGCCTGTGAAGCTATGATAAATGCGCTCATGGTGCCGCCTTGCAGTTTCAAACCGCTGGCTAAAAATTCAAGATCACTCATCTTGCCGTCCATGCCAACTGCATCAATCACAACATCGGCTCCGCCTTTGGTCATTTCCTTGAGCGTATTGCCGATGTTCTTATCTTGTTCGAAGTTTACGATTTCGACGTTGTTCGTTCGTTTCGCATGCTGCAAGCGGTAATCGACATAGTCAACGGCTATGACCCGCTTTGCTCCTTTCAGCCAGCAGAATTTCTGGGCCAGGAGTCCGACTGGGCCGCATCCGAGAACGATGACCGTATCTCCATTTTTTACGCCGGCATTATCCACACTCCAGAATGCCGTGGTCATGGCATCAGCGATCAAGCTTAGCTTTTCGTCCGGTTGTTCGCAGTTCTCAGGAATTTTGAAGTGGGTGAAATTGGCAAACGGAACCCGTAAATACTCAGCTTGCCCGCCAGAATATCCGCCGGTCGTTCCCGAGTAGCCGAAATATGCGCCCATATCTCCGTTCTCGTTGGAATTGTCACATTGGCTTTCCAGCTGATTTTTGCAATAAAAGCATTCTCCACATGCGATGTTAAACGGGATGATTACGCGGTCGCCTTTTTTTAGGTTGGTCACGCCAGGGCCTACTTCTTCTACGATCCCCAACGGCTCATGTCCGATGACATAGTTCTCCTGAAGGTTAGGGATCATCCCGTGAATCAGATGAAGGTCAGAACCGCAAATAGCGGTACTGGTGATCTTTACGATCATATCGTCCGGTTTCTCAATCTTCGCATCCGGAACCTCTTTGACCACGACATTTTTAACCCCTTGATACGTTACCGCCTTCATGCTTTATGTCCTCCAATATGTTCATCTGGGGTCCGATCAAACATCCCTTTACGCGACGTATCTCCCGGGAACAGATTCATCTGCCCGATCATTACCGTATTATTCGCCGATAGCTGGTCGAGTTGGTACTGTTCATTCAGCTCGTAAGGATGGAACCACTTTTTGCGAATCATGAGCTCCGAGATTTCCTGGTGCATAGCAATCCCTTGTTTAAGCTGAGTGTGCAGCAGGGCTCTTACATCTGGTGAAGCCGTTTCCGTCAGGGCGATGGACAAATTACGCACACCTTCCTTGGCACGAATAAGGAAGTCCATGGCAAAAGTCATATCTGCCATTTCCGGCATATTTAATGAGTTAATCGGGTCTAAATAATCGGTATTCATTTGAGCTCCCCTTAATGTGTTATAGGTGTCGGACTACTCGGGACAGGCGCTTGGAAAGGAGCTTTCGCGTAAATGGCTTGCAGCTCGGCGATCTGTTGTATGGACTCAGTGACGTCTTTCTGCATTAAAGCTTTTAGCTCTTGGTCAAAGACCAGGCCTTGCATCAGTTTTGACTTAGCGATGCATAGCGTTTTAAAGTTTAAAGCTTCATGCAGTTCCATCGATTCGTGCGGCGCTAGTGTAGGTTTATTCATGGAGAAATGATCACCTCCTTTTTCATTAACGTTAGATTTTCCAACGGATCTGATCTTATACTAAAATGGATTGCGGAAGAGGAAGATCAATATATTCCCAGACCGTTGCAGGAATATAAACAAAATCTTAATCCGATACTTATTTCTGTTTACGGCTTTAAATCAGGCAATAAGCTCGTTAAATGAATCTAATGCAACAAATTCACAAGCGTTGGAAAAAGCCCGGCAGCAATTGACCCGAGCAGATGAGTTTTTAGATCAAGCGCAAACTTCCGCAAACGCATTACGTCTCCCGGACCAACAATAAAACGGTCCTAGTACTGATAAGCTTGGCAGAGTTTTTCCTTCTTTTCCGTATTTTCTCCGATACTCTCTGCATGAGGATTTACGCTGCGTTGACGATCGGAGGAAGCAATTTTCCCAGAACACACATAGTTACGGTCAACATGCTTCGGCTTACGCCGAAGTTTTTTGTGTTTATAGGTATCGGATAATTTCAAAATCGAGGTTGAAAAAGAATGATTAAAGGGCCAGGCATTAGAAAAAGTCCTGATCATAATTATAGGTAATATCTATTCAACTATGTTTGAGGAGGACATCATACAGCCTATGTTACCTATGGAAGAATATTTTGGTAAGTTAGAACTCGTTCATTCCTTTTACGGGGCTATGCCTACAGGCGTAAGTGTATCCGAAACCGGTCGTATCTTTATTTGCTTTCCGAAATGGGGAGATGACGTTAGATTTACGGTAGCGGAAATTGTTGAGGGTCAGCTGCAGCCTTATCCTAATGTAGAAACAAATTTGATCAACCCATTGAATCTCGCGATGTCCTTTATCAGTGTTCAAAGTGTTGTTGCAGATGGAAGGGGAACCCTGTGGGTACTGGACACGGCTGCACCAAATTTTTCTGAGCCAATTATAGGAGGGGCAAAACTAGTCGCAGTAGATTTAGAAACAAATACAATAACAAAAGTATATACATTTGCAGATGATGTGGTCCTGCCAACAACGTATCTGAATGATGTCCGGTTTGACTTTCGTGTAGGTAACGCAGGTTTCGCCTATATAACGGATTCTTCTTCCAATGGTCCAGGCGCTATTATCGTCGTAAATTTAGAAAACGGAAATGCGTATAGACGGTTGCATGGAGCAAGCTCGACCTCACCCGATCCGTATTTTGTACCGAAAGTGGAAGGTAAGATTTTGATGAATCGAAACGCAGATGGCTCGACATCTCCCTTTCAGTTGGCCTCTGATGGTATAGCCATTTCCCCTGATGGAAAAATGTTATTCTATTGTCCGTTAACCAGTCGCCAGCTATACTCGATCTCAACAGAATCATTAAGAGACAGAACGATACCGGATTTCAAGTTAAGTGATCTTGTGCACTATTGGGGAGAGAAGGGTGCATCGGATGGGATGATCACGGACGCCAAAGGAAACGTTTATGCTGGAGATTATGAAAACGATAGTATTCGAAAGATATTGCCGAATGGAATTATGGAAACCATCGCCCATGATCCCCGAATTTTATGGCCGGATACGTTTTCTATTGGTCCGGATCAATACTTATATGTAATTGTGAACCAATTACATAGACAGGCAAGATTTCATTATGGAAAAGATCTGCGACAAAAACCGTATAGTTTACTACGTTTGAAAATTGAAGAATTACCTGCACCTACTTTTTGATAATTAGAACCCATTAAAACAAAAAAGAGGCAGTGATTCAATATGTTGTGATCTCAAACAGGATGATCATGGTCATACGGTACAGCCTTGTCATGGACATACGTATATAGCACTGCTATAATAGAGTTTATGAACACATATGACAAAATATTAGCAGCTGCTCTTAAGGTATTGGAAGAAGAGGGCGGAGCCCAATTTTCGACGCGAGCTGTCACTTCGATCGCGCAGGTTACGGCTCCTACACTCTACCACCATTTCGGTAATGCCGATGGACTCCTGAGTGCAGCTATAGTGGAAGCGTTCAAACAGTTATTCGAAAGCAAAGTTGCCGCAGTGGAGTCACCTATTCCAGAGATGGCGCTTCGTCAGGGGTGGGATGACTATGTCCGCTTCGCAGCAGCCCGTCCTCGAATATATGCGGCAATGATGGGGCGGCTGCTTGAGGGCGCCCATATCGAGGCGGCAGATCAGTCGCACCAAGCACTGGTGCAAAATGTTCAAAGAGTTGCTGCCGCAGGAAAATTAGCTGTTTCAGCCGAAGCTGCGGCAGATCTGGTCTGGGCTTCTGCCAATACGGCCTCTTGGCTGTATGTGACGTCCCAAATTCGCAAGGCCCCCCCACCCCAGCACGATGTCGTTGATCTCATTCGAGAAAGCGTGATGCAGATTATCTTGATCCCAATGCCGGATTCTGCTTCAAAATGAGGGATCGATGAAGGAGCCTGGAGACTCCAGACAAAGCCCCTATGTGGGCTTTGTTTTGTTTCATGGTAAAGATGAAGAACCACAAATGGTAGCACATAAGAGAGATCGCCTATCCAAGCAGGATGGTGATCTTTTTCATTTTCAAAGGTTTCGATGAGCTCATTCCTCAGGCTACGTTATGTCGCGAGCGTCGAAGTATATCACGCTGCGCTTGTCATTAATGATGTTCAGGTCGCAGGAGGATTACAATATGAAATATATAGCACCGCTATAGACAGTTCTATATAGCGGTGCTATAATGACCGTATAACAGTGCTATACAGTGATTCATAACTTATCAAACTCGGGAGGTTTACAATGCCATATAAAACTCAAGAAATGGTTGTCGTCACAGGTACTTCAAGTGGAATCGGCAGGGCTACCGCGGAGCAGCTCGCCGCTGAAGGATTTCACGTTTTAGCCGGGGTTCGCCGTCAGGAAGATGCCGACAAAATCAAACAAAAAAATATCGAACCGGTGATTCTCGATATTACCACTATCGACACACTACGGGCGCTGGCCGAACGAGTGGAGCAAGATCCGCTTGGTCGCCCGCTGCGCGCCGTGGTCAACAATGCCGGCATTGCTGTTAATGCACCTCTTGAGATGGTTCCGCTGGATGAGTTTCGTCGTCAGATCGAAGTCAGCGTGATCGGGCAAGTTGCGGTTATTCAGGCGCTTACTCCGGCCTTGCTGAAGAGCGGCGGACGCGTAGTTAATATCGGATCCGTTGGCGGCAAAATCTCAATGCCCGGTTTCGGAATTTATTCAGCTGCAAAGTACGCGATGGAAGCGATCAATGACAGCCTCCGCAGAGAGATGTCCTCGTTCGGACTCAAAGTTATCATGATTACTCCGGGCGGTGTCAGCACCAGCCTGTCGGAGAAAGGGGTTACGACAGCCGATCGGCTGTCCAAGTTGATGACGCCTGATCAGCACAGACGCCATGATCGTCTTTTTGACGCCGTGAAGGCGCAGGCTGAATCGTGGGCAACGAGCGGTATTCCTCCTAAGAAAGTGGCAGAAGTGGTTTCACGAGCCATCCACGCAAGTAATCCGCGCACTCGCTATACGGCTGGCCGCGATTCGGCACTGCTGACTCGACTGGTTCGTATTCTCCCGGATAAACTCCTTGACCGGATGCTGCGCAGCCAGATGAAGCTGCAGTAACGGGAGTATGACTGATGTCACCACAACCGTATGAACATGCCATTATTGCAGGTGGATCTTTAGGTGGTCTAATGATGGGGCTAGCGTTATCCCGTTCTGGTTATGCAGTGACTATTCTATTTATAAATTAGGAGGAATTAACATGAACAATACAAATAACCGTTACGTTACTGTACTATGGGAGGCTAGAGCCAAGGCAGGGAGAGAAGCCGAAATGAAGGCGTTTATGACTGCAGCTGTCACCCCGTCACGCAACGACCAGGGTAACATTGACTATGAGGCTCATGAGGTAGAAGGCCAGCCTGGTACATTCATCATCTATGAGCGCTGGGAAAACCGGGATGCCCTTGATCGACACCTGAGCGCCCCGCGGATGCAGGAATTGGTGCCTCAGCTCTTAGAACTGATGGAGGGATCCATTGAGGAAGGGATTCGACTCCTGAAACCGTTTCGTCCAGCGCATTAAAATATAACACTGGGGAGGTCAAGCATTGGCAACGATCGATGATTTCGCAGCACTAGATATTCGTGTCGGAACGATTAAGGAAGCGGAGTTTTTTGAAGAAGCAAAGATCCCTGCGATTAAGCTTAAGATTGATTTTGGACCGGAGATCGGGATGAAATCCTCAAGTGCACAAATAACTAACCGTTACAAGGCTGAGGACATTATAGGAAGACAAATTGTAGGAATCGTCAATTTTCCTCCTCGGCGCATTGCTGGATTCAAATCGGAGGTATTAGTTTTGGGCGGAGTCCCGGAAAAAGGAGATGTTATTCTATTAACGCCGGATACTGAACTCCTTAACGGTACTCCTATTGCATAAGTTAGACGACGAGAACGTTAACTGAATACAAACAAGAAAGCTGCTGACCAATGTGTGACTGCACCCCAATTGTTAGACAACATCTAACAGATCGGAGGTGCAGTTTTTTGTCAAATTGTAATATGAACTCACTCTATTCCGTTAATCTATGGAGTAATCATGAATTGATTTAAGAAGCAGAAATAAGGTTAGCACTTACGGAGTTCACACAACATAAATAACATATCATTTTTCCAAAAAGGAAACCATTTTACCATATATTTAGGGTCATTTCATCTACTCTTATGAAGTAACCGATTTCATTAATTATGTTCACCAACGGAGGAGAGCGAATGAGTCCTAATTTGAAAGAATTGATCAGTCAAATGACATTGGAAGAAAAAGCAGAACTCTGCTCAGGTAAAGATTTCTGGAACACCATATCCATCGACCGCCTGGGGATTCCCTCTATTATGATGACAGATGGCCCTCACGGACTTAGAAAACAAGAGGGGAGCGCGGACCACTTAGGCTTAAACAAAAGTGTACCGGCTACCTGCTTCCCATCTGGAAGTGGAGTTGCTTCATCGTGGAATCGTGAACTTGCCCATACGATGGGGAAAGCAATCGGACAAGAAGCAGCGGCAGCGGATATTTCCATTGTTTTGGGGCCAGGTGTGAATATTAAGCGTTCCCCGCTGTGCGGCCGAAATTTTGAATATTTTTCTGAAGATCCTTATTTATCGGGAACTTTGGCAGCTAGCTATATTCAAGGCGTACAAAGCCAAGGCGTGGGTACTTCCATCAAACATTTTGCTGTAAACAACCAGGAATATAAGCGAATGTCTGTCGATGCGGTGGTCGATGAACGGACATTGCGGGAAATTTATCTGGCTAGCTTTGAGTATGCAGTGAAAGAGGGAGAGCCATGGACTGTCATGGCCGCTTATAACAGGGTAAATGGTGACTTTTGTTCCGAAAACAGCCGGTTACTGACTGAAATTCTCCGGGAAGAATGGGGATTTGAAGGCGTAGTGGTGTCGGATTGGGGGGCTGTCAATGAACGGGATCAGGGACTAGCTGCCGGTCTGGACCTTGAGATGCCTTCCAGCAACGGAATAGGATGCAAGAAAATGATTGAGGCTGTTCAATCGGGAAAGCTGAGCGAAGAGGTGCTGGATCAGTCTGTTGAGAGATTATTGTCACTTGTATTCAAAGCTGTAGATAGCCAGCGGAAGTCCGTATCGGTTGATGTAGAGGCAAAGCACCAGTTAGCCAGAAAAATGGCAAGTGAATGCATGGTCCTACTCAAGAATGAGGAGAGCATTCTCCCTCTAAACACCGAAGATTCCATTGCAGTTATCGGAGCATTCGCGCAGAACCCTCGCTACCAGGGCGGGGGTAGTTCACACATTATGCCGACGAAGCTGGATAACATCTATGAAGAAATCCTTAAAACAGCCACTGACAGTGCAAGCATCTCGTATGCGGCTGGTTATAGATTAGAAGAAGATAGTGTAAACGAAGAACTGATTCAAGAAGCAGTAGCTGCCGCAAAGAATGCACAGGTTGCAGTGATTTTTGCCGGGCTGCCTGAACGTTATGAGTCTGAAGGTTTCGACCGGAAACACCTTCAATTACCGGAAAGTCACAGGGCTTTAATTGAAGCAGTCGCAGAGGTTCAAGAGAATATCGTTGTTGTATTGAGCAACGGAGGTCCCATTGAAATGCCTTGGCTGGATAAAGTTAAGGCTGTATTGGAGGCATACCTTGGAGGACAGGCTTTGGGCGGTGCGATCGTTGATATTCTCTTTGGAAGTGTAAATCCAAGCGGAAAACTGGCTGAGACATTTCCTAAAAAACTGATCCACAATCCGTCGTACTTGAATTTCCCCGGAGACGGCGAGACTGCCGAATATCGAGAAGGTATTTTTACGGGCTACCGTCATTACGATACAAGAGATGTGGAGCCTTTGTTTCCATTTGGCTTCGGTTTGAGCTACACCCAATTTGAATATAGTGATCTACAGGTTAGTCATAAACAGATCAAAGATACCGGCAGTGTAACGGTTACAGTAAAAGTTAAAAACACGGGTGAAACAGCGGGCAAAGAGGCTGTTCAGCTATATGTACGTGATGTGGAATCGACGGTCCCACGACCTCTTCAGGAATTGAAGGGGTACACCAAAGTTTCACTTCAGCCTGGTGAAGAGACCACCGTACATTTTGAACTGGACAAAAGAGCTTTTGCTTACTACGATGTTAAGCTGAAAGACTGGCATGTGGAGACAGGTAAATTCGACATTATGGTCGGAAAATCTTCAAGAGAGATTGAACTCGTTGAGACGATAGAGGTAGAATCGAGCGTTATAGTTACCAAACCAATTACCAGGCATTCCACATTCGGTGAATTGCTGCAACATCCCGTTGGAGCTGAAATTATGGGTGCGATGGGGCAATATGACGGGAATGAAGCAGGACTGGGTGAGGGAATGCAGGAATTAATTATGGGTACCACATTGCACAATGCAGCACTCATGAGCAACGGTCAGTTCACAGAAGAAACACTAGAGAGCATCTTATCCGTGATTAACCGTTGAATGCATGCATCGTTAGAATAAGCCCGGCGCAACCCGGGCTTATTCCTCTATCATATGATGCGTTTGTTGATACTGCTTAGGGGTTCTACCTGAATGTTTTTTGAAGATTTTGGTGAAATAACTCTGATCCGTAAAACTCAAAAGAGACCCGATTTCAGAAAGTGGAGTGTTCGTAAATTGAATCATATGTTTAGCTTCCTCAATTTTGATCTGTTGAATATATTCATTCACGGGAACCCCAACTTCTTTTTTAAATAGTACAGACAGATAGTTTGGGCTGATACCAGCATGTTCAGCAATTTCCTCGTGTGTAATTTTGGAATAACGGTGGTTATATATATAATTTTTGCAAAGTGTTACGATTTTAGAATGCTGCGATTCTTTCACCTGAGAGACTTTCTCGGTTAACGAAAAAAATGCTTCCAGGCAGCATTGATCGATCTCTTTATCGGTCCGTAGATCCTCAAGGCGCTGTATGTAAACATCGCTTACCGAAAAAGCAATCTCCGAATAGAGACCCCCGTCAATTGCTGCTCTGGCTGCAAGAGCTATACCGATGATGCCAAGATTCTTTTTAGAACGGATATGACTTGATTTGGACAGGACTCCTGTATTTTCATGACCAAGTTGTGTAAAGTGTTTAAGCATATCTAATTTACCTTCCTTGACGATCGTTAACAATTTCTTTTCATTCAGTGGATTGTGATGGAGCGTCTCATCATAGCCTTTTGAAGAATTTATGGAACCTTGTATTTCTTTTTCCTTGATATACATACCGCGCAAATAGTCCTGTACTACATCCTCAGCTTCGATCAATTCATGATTAAACATTTGATTAACCAAGATCGTGATGTTGATTAGCCTCTCATGGGTTATCACAGGAACAGACTGATAATAATGAAATACTTGTTCCCGGTTGGCAAAGAGATGTGTGTCATTGATAAGTCCATTGATTTTATGTTCAATCAAGCTAAATGGAAGGGAAGGTCCTAAAATGATGGTTCCTTCATCGTTCAGATCGTTACCAATACGAATTAGAATGTAGTTCTCAAAAAACATCGTTCTTACAACCGAAGGATCTTCTTTACACACGGATGGATCAAACCCCAACACTGAAAAAAAGAATTGTTTATCATTTTTATACAGCGGATTAAGTATTCGATTACCCAACAGTTCGAATTGAACCTCTCCGGTGGAGCTTACGAAGAAGATGGACATATCAAAAAGTTCTGCAATGAGTTTACATTGACGTTTTAGATCCATTTTGTGTTTGGCTCCTTTTTTTAATCATCTTATCACATCAAAATTACAAAATTACAATGATATTACCATATTGTATAAAGAAAATTATTTATGATTTTAGTAAGCGTTAACATTTTGGTACACGATCTATGTTGAAGGGTGGTTATCTCATGAAATTAAAAGATTTCCGGATTGAATACATGCAAAATCCGGTTGGACTGGACACAATAAACCCGAGATTCTCATGGAAATTAGGTTCTACTGAACAGGACGTTATGCAATCCGCTTACCGAATAATAGTCACACAAGATTTGCAGAAAATCTGGGATTCTGGAAAGAGGGATGAAGACGTCTCCGTTTTAGTGGAATACGCTGGTCCTCGTTTATTGGCCTCGACTTTGTATCAGGTTCAAGTCGAAGTTTGGGATAACCAAGGTAATCACGCTGCCATGGAAGGACATTTTGAGACCGGGTTGCTGAAAGGCAGCAACTTTCAGGCAGAGTGGATTACACATCCATTCCCAAGCGAAGAAAGTGCTCCACCCGTTTTCTACAAAGAATTCTCTGTCGAAAAGGATATTCAGCAAGCCCGAATCTATACGACTTCCCTCGGTGTTTATGAAATTGCGATCAATGGGACAAGAGTAGGAGAAAACTACTTTGCACCTGGATGGACGAATTACAACGAGCGATTGCAGTATCAGACTTACCGTTTGGACGGAATGCTGGAGAGTCAGAATAAAATAGAGATTACGGTGGGGAATGGCTGGTATAAAGGCATATTTGGTTTTACTTGCACTCCGAACCATTACGGGGATAGAGTTGCTGCACTTGCGGAAATCCACATTGTCTATACGGATGGAACAAAAGAGATCATTGTAACTGACAAAACCTGGCAGGTGACTACCGGACCCATCCATTCAAGTGAAATTTACATGGGCGAGACTTATGATTCTTGTTTTCATGAGAGTCAGTCCTTCCAAGTGGAAACGGCTTCTTTCGATAAAAATCGCCTTGTTGCTCAGGAAAGTGAACCTGTCAAAATCACAAAAAGGCTTCCTGCACTTCAATTGATTACTACTCCTAAAGGTGAATGCGTCATTGATTTCGGGCAAATCCTCACGGGGTTTGTAGAGCTTCGAACAAAAGGACGGAAAGGTCAAATGATAACCATACGGCATGCTGAAGTCCTTGATAAGGAAGGAAATTTCTATCCGGATACGTTAAGACAGGCAGTATCCATAGATCGATTGATCTGTAACGGTAAAGATCAAATTTTCCACCCTCATTTCACTTTCCATGGATTTCGGTATATCGCCATTGAAGGGGGAGATGAGATCCAGCTCGATCAATTCACAGCTTGCGTGCTGCATTCAAGTCTGGAGGAAACAGGCAGTTTCGTGACCTCCAATGCGATGGTGAACCAATTGCAAAGCAACATTCAGTGGAGCCAAAGAGGTAACTTTTTGGATATACCGACGGATTGCCCTCAAAGAGACGAGCGTCTAGGGTGGACAGGAGATGCACAAGTATTTGCCGGGACCGCCGCGTTCAATATGAATGTTGCTTCCTTCTTCAAGAAATGGCTGCGCGACCTTGCCTCTGAACAGACGGAGGAATATGGGGTTCCCCATGTCATTCCTAACATTCTTGGAAATCAGGAAGGTGCAGCTGCCTGGAGCGATGCCGCTGTTATTGTCCCTTGGGTCATGTACCAAACCTATGGAGATCTTCGATTGCTGCGAGAACAATACGACAGCATGAAGGGGTGGATCGATTATATTACTGCACGTTGTGGAGCTAATGGATTATGGCAGACTGGTTATCAATATGGGGACTGGTTAGGGTTAGACAAAGAGGAGATCAGTAACGAAAGAACAGGGGCTACAGATGTTTATCTGGTAGCAAACGCTTATTATGCGTATTCGACCGAACTGGTTGCAAAGACAGCCAAGCTTCTGGACAAAACCGAAGATGCCGTCCGTTACGAAGAATTGCATAGCCAGATCAAACAGGCTTTCAATGCAGAATATATCTCTTCAACTGGCAGACTGGTCAGCGAAACTCAAACGGCCTGCGTGATAGCTTTACACTTCAACCTTGCTGAGGAAAGATACAAGGATCGGATCCGCAAGACGCTGGAAAACAATATTGCGAAACATAAAAACCATCTGACGACAGGATTTGTTGGTACTCCATATCTGTGTCATGCCTTATCGGACAATGACCTGCATGACCTTGCTGGTACCTTGTTTTTAAAAGAGGATTTCCCCTCCTGGCTGTATGCCATAAAAAAAGGGGCTACCACGATATGGGAACGCTGGAATTCCATTCTGCCAAATGGTGATTTCGACACATCAGGTATGAACTCCTTGAATCATTACGCCTATGGATCCATTGGGGAATGGATGTATAGAAAACTCGCGGGAATTAATCCAATTGAAGCAGGTTATAAGAAGATTCTAATAAAACCTCAGTTCATCCGAGGAATCAGTTCGGTAGATGCTGCTTTTGAATCGGTCTACGGAGAGATAAAAAGCTCTTGGTCATGCAGGGCGGGTAAAATAATTGTAAATGTAACGATACCAGCAAATACAACAGCAATTATTGTACTGCCTGAGAAACCAGTGCCTCTGGAGGTTGGTTCCGGATCATACAGTTTCGAATATGCGACGGAAACTAGTCTCGAAAGAGAAAGGTTTACAATGGATTCCACACTCAAAGAGATTGTGGAAGAGCCCACAGCAGTTCAAATGTTAAACGAGCACGCTCCCGGTATGCTGGATCACCCGATGATCCAATATGCTTATGATTTTTCTGTAAGCGAAATGCTGGCCAATACTCCGCCGGAGACTGAACAGTTATTTAGAAGCGTCATTCAAATGCTGAATGCCTCCAAGGCGTGAAGGGGAAAAGATAGAATATAGAAGGCGCTGCAGGAAACGAGCAGCGCCATTTTGTATTACAGAAATTCGTTTTTGAATAACGAAATTATAGCGCATAAAAAAAGCGAAGTCCCAACATAAAATTACTAAAAAAATAATGAAGTTACCATATTTATGTTTTGCGGAGGACTAAAATAATGTTTGAAAGCGGTACCATGAAGCGAAAGAATAAGGGGGAACAGCAATGAAAGCAGAGCGGGATATTTTTAATCCACCAGTTGGAAAGGGAAATAAAAAGTCCAGGGCATTAGGCCTTGATGCCCAAGGAATTCAGAAAACAATGCGCCCTTACCATTATTTAGGCGACGGAGCAGCCCAAGTTGCCTTAAACTCCATCAACGGACTGATCGGGATGTTAACTTATTTTTATACAGATAAGGTAGGGATTGCAGCTGCCACAGTGGGTACGATCATGCTCATCACCAAATTTATCAATGCAATAGCAGATTTGCTGATGGGTAGAATCGTGGATGCGACAAAATCCAAATATGGAAAGGCTAGACCTTGGATTCTATGGATGGCTCTACCCACCCTGGCATCTATCATATTACTGTTCACAGTGCCCGCCGAGGCATCATCAACGGTAAAAACCTTCTATGCTTTAGCTACAGTAGCGTTTGCTTCAGCCATTGTGTATACGGGAATTGCGATCCCTTTCGGGAGCTTGATGGCGATCCGTACCAGAAGTGTAGAAGAACGCGGTAAAATGGGCCTTACCCGAACCATCTTTGGATATATTATCGGGATGATTATCGCTATCGCATTAATTCCAATAACCAATATGCTTGGTGGGGATCAAAAAGCATGGATTATCGTTGCGGTTGTACTGGGTATTGTATCTTTCATTTCCTTAATTCTGACCTTCTTAGCATCCAAAGAAAACAATACTGGCGCAAGTATTGTTGAAAGCGATAACATTCCCTTCTGGGAAAGCATCAAGCTCTTATTCCAGAACAAATACTGGGTCATCATGCTGTTTGCTCAGTTATTGATCAACATGCTATATACACTTAATGGTTCAACAGGAATCTATTACACCAAGTATATTCTCGGGAATGAGAACCTGATCGGAATCATGGGGGCAGTTGGATTAGTCCCGGTTTTTTTGGGATTTGTTATGGTGGGACCCATGATCAAGAAATTCGGACTTACCAGAACTGCACGGTTAGGCATGATTCTTGGGATCGTTTCATCACTTATTCGTTGCTTCATGCCATATAACTTTATTGCAGCTATAGTACTTGGCGGTATCGCAACACTGGCAACCATTCCAATGATGGCTGTCGGCGGAGTGTTGGTGAACAACACCGTGGAATACGGTGAATGGAAGACAGGTAAACGCTTAGTTGGGATGGTCAATAGCGCAAACAGCTTTGGCGTTAAAATTGGTACGGGCCTGGCTGCCGCGATGATCGGCTGGATTCTTGCCATGGGCAGCTACGATGGAGCGTTAGTAACACAGGCGGATTCAGCGATTACCAGCATCCTGGTTCTGACGGTATATCTTCCTTTGGTGATATTCGTTCTTACGTATCTCTGCTTGCGCAAGTACGATTTGGATGAGAAGTATCCTCAAATTGTAAAAGAACTGGAAGAACGCTTGAATCCTTAGGAAGATGCAAGTTATCGCGTATTACTGGGATCAAATGAACTTATTTGAAAGTGAATCGTTAAATATGATAGTCTTTATATTGTAGTGATATTAACACTATCATTTTAAGGGGTGATGTGATGTTTATCAATGAAAATCAAGGTCGTTCCAAGTCCAAAGTAGACTTCATGGATCATTCTTTCATTCAGCAGCCTTTCCCAGTCTACGAAAAGCTGCGTGCCGAAGAGCCTGTCCATCGACTATTACTGCCAAGTGGGCATGCTGCGTGGATGGTTACCCGATATGAGGATGCCGTCAACATTTTGCAGGATAGTCGCTTTGTAACCGGGGTTCTCGATAACAGGAACGATGAAAAGGAGGAGTCCCATCCTCCGCATCAGGCGATTATCTCACGAAATCTGATCAGTGTTGGTCCAGAAGATCATCGTCGACTGCGGCGCTTGATTCAGAAGGCATTTACTCCCCGCATGATTGAGAGGCTGCGGGGACGAATTGTGGAAATAAGCGATGAATTGCTAGACAAGATTCAGGCCGGAAACACTCGGGAGTTTGATTTGATCGAGGACTATGCTTTCCCGCTGCCCATTATCGTTATTTGTGAAATGTTAGGTGTTCCGCTGAAGGATCAAGACAAATTCAGAGCCTGGTCCAATACCATTATGGAGAGTGTCAGCAATCCGCAGATGAACCAGGAGAGCGATGAAGTGATGAAGGCTTTTGTGAATTACTTACAAGAACTGATCACGCAGCGGCGCAATCATATTCAACAGGACCTCATCAGCGATCTCATCGGTATAGAGGAAGAAGGTGACAAACTAACAGAGCAGGAATTATATGCACTTGTGTTCGTACTCATCATAGCAGGGCACGAAACAACAGTGAATCTGATAGGGAACGGCATGCTGGCATTGCTGGAACATCCGCAGCAAAAGCAACTACTTATGGATCAACCGGATCTGATTCAAGCGGCGGTTGAGGAAGTTCTGCGATTTAATGGGCCGGCAGAAATTAGCAATGTTCGATGGGCTGCGGAAAATGTTGATTTTCAAGGAATACAAATTCGCCAAGGAGACATGATGCTGGTCGCTTTATCCTCAGCGAATCGGGATTCCAGTCGATATGAAAACCCCGATACGTTTGACATTACTCGTAAAGTCAATGACCACATTGCTTTTGGTAAAGGAATTCATTATTGTCTTGGCGCTCCACTTGCGAGACTTGAAGGCGAGATTGCGATCAACGCTTTACTTCAACGGCTGCCGGAGATTCGGTTAAATACGGATGCGAAACTGCTGGAGTGGAGGCCAGGTATGATCATCCGGGGACTCAAAGCTTTTCCAGTCGTATACTAATCGAAATAATAGTTCGAACCTAAATTATCAATATATTGGAGAGATGAACCTAATGAGTTATGACGAGAATATCCGAATTGGTGAATTGTTGAACAACGCAGAATCGTTTGCTGTACTTGAAAAGCATTTACCGGAATTCGTGAAGGAACCAACGTTCAAGATGGCCACTAACTTTACGTTGGATCAACTAGCTGCATTGCCTCAGGTAGATATTCCTTTGCCTACACTTCAGATTTTGAAGCAGGAACTGTCAGCCATTGCGTTTGAAGCAACAGTCCAGAAGCAAGAAATTGGTGCACCGACAGGAAATAAAGAAGGTATTTCTCTGGAAGGTAAAGTGATCGTTGTTACGGGAGCTGGGAGTGGAATTGGAAGAGCCAGCGCCGTGATTATGGGATCTCGAGGAGCGAAGCTTGTACTGGTTGATTTCAATGAGCAGACAGGGGAAGAAACGTTAGCACTGGTTCGCGAAAATGGCGGCGAAGCTACTTTTGTACAGGCTGACGTATCCAAAGAGAGCGATGTTCAAAATTATATTCAAAAAGCAGTAGAAGCCTATGGGAAAATTGACGTGGCATTCAACAACGCGGGCATACTCCAGAAATTCCAACGTTTTCAGGATATCTCCGAGAAAGAATTTACACGGATCATGGATGTGAATGTGAAAGGGATCTTTTTAGGCATGAAATATGCCTTGCAGGTTATGGATAAACAGGGATACGGGCATATCATTAATACGGCGTCCACTACGGCTATTCGTGCTGAACACAGTCTGGCTGCATACACCGCAAGCAAGCATGCCGTTGCAGGTTTGACCAAAGCAGCGGCCCTTGAATATGTACGCAAAGGTATTCGTATCAATGCCATCTGTCCAGGCGGGGTAGCTACAACATTAACGGCTGCGGTTCCCCAATCGCTGCAGGAGAGTGGTTACGTGCCTGAAGAGTTTCCGAATATGCGGATCGGGCGTTATGCAGAGCCAGAAGAAATCGCCCAGATCGTTGCGTTTCTTGCATCTGATTATTCCAGTTATATGACAGGATCAATCATCCTCGCAGATGGTGGCATCACACTCTAATCATTGGTTCAATTCACCTTCTGAATTGCTATAAATATAGGAACTTTCCGGAGGGAGGACCCTTTTGGCAAGTTTCGCATAATTCTTCAAAGTTATCGTCCATAAGTCTAACTTGTGGACGATTTTCATTATAAAAAGGGATGTACGAAAGGGCATGCACGATCGTACATCTTTTTGGTGGTGATTTGGACTATAATGACTTATACAAGAGGTGATCCCATGAAAATAGTACGGAAGAAGACGAATCCGGCCGGAATAAATGAAGAAACGGACCCGATTGCGTCTTCACGTATTCCCATAATCATCTGGCTTTGGCTTGTTGCCATGGCTACTATGATCCTGCAAACGATGTCAGCCCCTATATTAGTACCCAGTATTATCTTTGTAGCTGCAATGTTAATTCATACCATGGTGTACTGGGAAGTAAACAAACTTATACAACGATCCAAATTACTCTACATACTTCTTCAATCAGGGTTGATTTACGGAAGTGCCATGTTAATGCCAGACGGTATGCCTGCTGTATTGATTGGTTTAATTCCCGTATTGATTGGACAGACCCTTGCGATATACTATGAGACGGCAAAAATTATGCTAGTTGCGTTCGTATTATATTTGTTATTCTGCACGGTAACCCTGTTTACACGATCTGGTATGGATGTTGCCTTGTTAATTCTATTACTGTTCATGATGATCGTTGTTGTGGTATCCTATGCGGTGCTTTTCTATCGTCAGGTCAATGCCCGTGTTAGAACATTAACGTTTCTGCATGAGCTGGAGAAGGCTCATCAAAAAGTAGAGGAATTGACGCTAACAAGCGAGCGACAACGTATGGCAAGAGATCTGCATGATACATTGGCTCAAGGACTCGCCGGTATAATAATGCAGCTGGAGGCCGTCGATGAGCACATGAATCGAGGGAGTTTTCCGCGCGCCCACGAGATTATCCGCAGTTCAATGGGCCAAGCACGCCAGACATTGGCTGATGCACGCAAAGCCATTGATGACCTTCGAACCAAGGCCACACCGGCTATTACCTTTGGAGAAGCAATACAGGAACAGACGCTACGTTTCCAACAGGCGACCGGAATTGAAGTTGTTTTGGACGGGAATGCTCCGAGTTTCATATCCAAAGTAGGAATGGAGCACGTATTGCACATTTTAAGTGAATCGCTAATGAACATAGCCAGGCATGCTCGGGCAACGAGCGTAACCATTCACATGGCTATGGAGAAAGAAGATTTCCATCTTGTTATACGAGATAACGGAAGGGGCTTTAGCGTAGACCGAATCGGAAAACAATCCGGGCACTATGGCTTGATCGGGATGAATGAACGGGCCAGGTTGATAGGTGGCAGCATTGAGATTGAAAGCGGAAAACAAGGAACGACTATTTTGTTTCGTGTTCCACTTGAAAAAGGAGAAATCTGAATGAAATATAACATACTCATCGTCGATGATCATTGGGTGGTGCGTGAAGGACTTAAATTAATATTGGAGACCAGTGACAACTATCTAATTGTCGGAGAGGCTGAGGAAGGAGAAGAAGCTATCCGAATTATGTTAGACAAACAGCCTGATGTCATTCTCCTGGACTTGAATATGCCGGGGGGACTCAGTGGTTTAGATACCTTGAAACGTATGAACGAGCAGCACATTCGTATACCTGTGATTATTCTAACGACTTACAACGAAGATGACTTGATGATCGAAGGACTTTCTCTTGGAGCCAAAGGGTACTTGCTCAAGGATACGAGCCGAGAACAATTATTTCGAACGTTGGATTCTGCCATTCGTGGAGAAACACTGCTTCAACCTGAAATAACGTCAAGAGTCTTTGCGTTTCATACGAAGTCTGCTCAAGAACCCAAAACACAGCCACAACTATTAATTGACAAGGAGTCAACTCTGATTAGTGAGAGAGAGTTACTCGTTTTACAAGCCGTGGCTCGTGGTTTACGCAGCAGAGATATTGCTTTTGATATGGGTATTGCCGAGAGAACAGTAAAAGCATACCTCACCAACATTTACAACAAACTCGGAGTGAATTCGCGATCAGAAGCAGTTGCAGTAGCTGTCGAAAAGGGGATCTTACACTTGTAAACCTATAACTTGTAAGGCACCCTTTCGTAATCAAAGATAAAAAATGGTATGCCCGTTATGACCTATCCCTTCTATGCCCCATCGTACATGAAAGGCTTGCCCTTTCGTACGATTTTTTTTTGTTTTTATTTCGTTAACATGAGGGTACAGAGCATTTCCTTAGATAGCTCTTGGATTTTTGTGGAAGTGAAAGGGGAAGAAATAAGTTATGGCAAAATGGTTATATCGTCTCGGAGTTTGGTCAACGAGAAAACGGAAAATGGTCATTACGATGGGACTAGCACTTCTTATTGTGCTTGCATCTTTAGGACTTGGTATGGGTACTTCGTTTACGGGTGAAATGACTATACCAGGAACGAAGTCGGATCAGGCAGCGAAAGTACTAAAATCAGAATTTCCATCATCAGATGACGGTGGTCAGATCAGGCTCATTTTCAAAACGAAAAATGATGATACATTGACTTCCGAAGCTAACAAAAATTACATTCGGCAAGCCCTGAAAGATGTAAAGACGGATTTATCAGTTAAATCTGTAGCTAGCCCATTTGAGTCAATGACTCTCAGCGCAGATAAAAAGATTGGTTATGCGGACATTACGTATTCCGAACCTGCCAGTGAAGTGGATGAGAACTCGAAAGAGCATGTGTTGAACATTGCAGAGTGGCTCGGTAAGGAAGGGATTCAAACAGAGATAGGAGGCAGCGTTGCCTTTTCTGAAATAGAAGTTGGAGGCCTATCCGAAGTCATTGGTATCCTTATTGCTTTCATGATTCTAGCGTTCACGTTCACTTCGTTTCTAGCAGCAGGACTACCCATACTTACAGCGGTCATAGGACTCGGAATTGGACTAATGACTGTCATTATTGGTTCTAATTTCGTATCGATGTCTTCATTCTCCATTACGTTAGCAGTCATGCTTGCTTTAGCAGTCGGTATTGATTATGCACTATTTATCATGTCACGATACCGTCAGCAATTGGCAGAAGGATATGACAGAGAAACAGCGATAGCCCAGGCTAACGCAACAGCAGGAGGCTCGGTTGTATTTGCAGGACTGACTGTAATTATTGCGCTAGTGGGTTTATCCGTCGTACAAATTCCCTTCATTACAATGATGGGACTAGCGGCTGCTATTAGCGTATTTGTAGCTGTCCTCATTGCAATCATTCTCGTACCAGCCATATTAGCTGCAGCAGGAGACCGCATTGGACCGTCTCGCGAAAATCGTTGGCTGAGAAAATGGTCTGGGAGCAAAAAAGAGAAAACAAACGAAAACGCATGGAGTCGAGTTGTCACTAGAAAACCTTGGCTTACTACCATTCTATGTATTGCCGTCTTAACGATGTGTACCTTGCCTTTTCTGCATATGCAGCTGGGCTTGCCGGACAATGGCCTGAAATCGACTGAAACGACAGAGCGCCGTGGATATGATTTGATGGCTGAGGGATTCGGTGAAGGGTTCAATGGCCCACTCGTGATTGTCGCTAAAGCTAATAACAGTGACGACCCTCAAGCAGCAATCGCTCAAGCAACGGCTTACATCAGCGATCTGCCGAATGTCTCTAGTGCAACACCCGCAATACCGAGTTCATCGGGAAATGCAGCCATCATTACAGTGTTACCCAAGACAGGCCCGCACGATATTCGAACGACTGAACTTGTGGAGACTATACGTGAAAAAGCTGATCAACAAAACAATAAACAGGTCGAGATTATGGTTACCGGTGGGACTGCGGTTAACATTGATATTTCGGAGAAATTGCAACAGGCATTACCTAAGTTCGCTTTATTGATTGTTGGTCTGGCTTTTGTACTGCTTATGCTCGTTTTCCGATCTTTGCTTGTGCCGATTAAGGCTGTACTTGGTTTTCTGTTTACACTAGGTTCAACACTCGGCTTTATTGTTTGGGTCATTCAAGATGGTTATCTTGCCAGTATGTTCGGTATTCCTGAACCTGGGCCGGTGCTTAGTTTCCTTCCCATTCTCGTCACTGGAATTCTGTTTGGACTTGCCATGGACTACGAGGTATTCCTTGTCAGCCGAATGCGTGAAGACTTCACTCATACTGGAGATGCACGACAATCGGTAAAAAGCGGGATAATCCATAGTGGGCCAGTCGTTACTGCTGCTGGCTTGATTATGATTGCCGTGTTTGCCAGCTTTATTTTTGCCGAAGATACCATTATCAAATCCATGGGATTAGCCCTGGCATTTGGCATACTTGTTGATGCTTTCATCGTGCGTATGACACTTGTGCCAGCGATAATGACCCTTCTTGGCAAAAGCGCCTGGTATATCCCGGCATGGCTTGATCGCTTATTGCCTAACATCGATGTAGAAGGCGAATCGGTTATGAGAGAAAACCATAAAGCCACCAGTGGTTTTGATCAAACTATTATTGGAAAGAACTCACCAGATGTAAAAAGTAGAGGATGAGGGGCAGCCCAAAACTGCAGCGCCTTCTCCGTCGGATGTCATGAATCAGTTTACAGCGTTAATACGAATTGAATTCAAGGTTTCAAAGACTCTAGAAAAAGAGATTTAAGTAAGTTGAATTGCTCGGATGGGTCTACACGAGTGTTGAATGCATCGATACCTTCTAGCATGGACATTTTCTTGGAAAATGTTCCGAATACATTCATCATCGTAAGTAGAATGTTGACGGAATTTGAACTGGCACGGACAGAATGATCCTGTTCTCCCAGTGCTGCCAATTCGGTAAACAGAGCAATAATTTTGCTATATTCCGTTTGATACAATTCTATATGCTCTACAGGCTCTTTGGAAAGCGCCACGTAACATTCAAAGGCTTCAATCAACTTGGAGTTTTGTTGGTGCTCAGCTTGCTGAAAGAAAATCAGGGTATCGAATATTTCGTTTAATTTTTCGTAACATGTTCCTTCTCCATGCACAATCTCTTCAAAGATAACCACTTCGGATTGAACAATATGTGAAGCAACGGCAACAATCAAATGTTCTTTCTTGGGAAAATAGCGGAATACAGTAGCTACGCCAAGGCTTGCCGCCTTGGCAATTTCCTGCATGGTAGCCTTTTCGAATCCTTGATGTGTGAAAATAGAAATGGCAGCTTCAATGATGCTTAAACGACGTTTTTCTCGCAGCACGCTACGCTCATTCTCCTGGCGTTCTCGGGGTTGAATAGGGATAACCTCCTGTCTCTGTAACTCAGGTTATGCTAACAATTGCAATTCTATTTGTCAACGAAGCAAGGTATGCAGCGGTTTTATACTCAAATAACCCTAATCAGATCACTAGCCAAGATTAGCTATAAAGGGAGACTTCATTATAAATGAACAAACTGAAATGGTTAGATATAAAATACGACTTTTCTCCTGTTTTTCAGCAAAACAAATATCAATACAAAGGTTTTTTATCCAAAAGAAATTAGAACTTTGTTCTCTTACAGCTCCATGTAAAATTATATAAAATTTTCTTGTTCACATCATCAGACTTTACAGGAGGATTATTATGTCAACTTATGTCTCGATCTCAGGTGCAAGGAAAACATCCTTTATACCGAAAACGATCCTGGTATTTGCAACTGGTATATTTTTTTTGCTAGTATATGCAAATGTCATCTCAGCTCATGGTTACCTAGAGTCACCAGCCAGTCGTGCATACTTATGCCAACAGAATCTCAATAGTAACTGCGGTCAGGTTCAATATGAACCACAGAGTGTGGAAGCAAAAGGAAACTTTCCGATAGGAGGTCCATCAGATGGGGAAATTACAGGTGGAGGTATTTTTCCGGAGTTATATACTCAAACGGCAGAACGTTGGACGAAGCTGGACATGCAAACAGGAAGCCAAACATTTACCTGGAAATTGACAGCGGCACATGCAACAAAAGAGTGGAAATATTACATAACCAAGAAAGACTGGAACCCTAATGCTCCGATTGAACGTAAGGATTTAGAACTGTTTTGTACCTACAGTGATGGCGGTAAATTGCCAGAAAAATCGGTCTCACATCAATGTGAAATACCAGCAGATCGTACCGGTTATCATGTTATTCTCGGCGTTTGGGAAATCGCTGATACTGGTAATGCCTTTTATCAAGCGCTTGACGTAAATTTAACGAAACCGGGTAGTGGAAATGGATCAAACACCGATGAAATAGCGCCAACAGCTCCAACAGATCTAAAAGCAAGCAACATCACGACAAAATCACTTACACTTCGTTGGCATCCTTCGACTGATAATGTGAGTGTAATGAGTTATGAAATTTATCAAAATGGACATAAGATCACGACTATTCCAGGAACGTCTGTATCCTATGATGTAAGTGGATTAAGTCAAGGAACAACTTATATCTATGCGTTAAAAGCGATTGATGCCGCAGGTAATGAATCACCTCTCAGTTCGGAGATTACGGTGCAGACAACTTCTGCAACCATACCAGACACCTCTGCTCCAACGGCTCCAAGTAATCTTCACGCACATACCGTGAGTGCAGCATCAGTAAGTCTGATGTGGTCCAGTTCAACGGATAATGTGGCCGTTAACAGCTACGACATTTACCAAGGATCAGAGCGGGTTGCTACTGTAAATGGAACAATGACAAGTTATGAGGTAACTGGTCTGAAATCAAGCTCGACGTATACATTTTCAATCAAAGCCAAGGATTCTGCTGGAAATGTATCTGCAGCGAGTAACGTGATTACTGTTACTACACTTGAGTCATCTCCTCCAGTTGTAGAACCGGATGAACCTAAGGCTTGGGCTGAGAATACGCCATACCATATCGGGGATCGTGTTCTTTACAAAGAGGTTATTTATATTTGCCGTCAAGCTCACACATCAATATATACTTGGACTCCTTCCGAAGTCCTTGCATTGTGGTTGCCAGAATAGCCGAATGTCACTCAGGATTTGTTCCTGAGTGACTTTTTTTGATGAGCACTCGCGAGGATCCAGAGACAGTTTCAACATAATATATTACAAATGTTTATTTTTGCTTACTTAGGTGAACATATGAGTATGAAACGTTGTTTAGCGGACACTTGGGATGGTGTTTGATTATTGCAAGTGAATTTTTTGTGATTTATTATTTCCAATGTAAGTATTTTTATTGAGGATTCTCTTCTCATCTAAAATAGACGAACATTTCGTTAATTCACTTAATAAAGGAGCATGGATTATGAGTAAACGTTTTGAATCAAAAGTTGTTTTAATTACTGGAGCAGGCTCAGGTCTTGGACAAGCAGCGGCACTTGAAATCGCAAAAGAGGGTGCCAAGCTTTCTCTCGTTGATCTTAATCAACCTGCACTTGAAGAGACCAAGAAATTGATTCTGGAAATTGCACCTGAGACAGAAGTTCTTCTTCTTACTGCTGATGTATCTGATGAGCAAGCTGTTCAAAAATATGTAGATGATACGGTTCAAAAGTTCGGTCGCATCGATGGCTTCTACAACAATGCGGGTATCGAAGGTACTCAGGCTCCTACAGCTGAATATAACAGTAAAGTGTTTGACAAAGTCATTGACATTAACCTTAAAGGTGTCTTTTATGGTATGAAATACGTTCTTCCCGTGATGAAAGAGCAACAATCCGGTTCCATTGTCAATGTTGCCTCTGTTGGCGGGATTCGCGGAGTTCTGAATCAGGCGGCGTATGTTGCAAGTAAACACGCTGTATCGGGTATGACCAAAAATGCAGCAATCGAGTACGGACAATATAATCTGAGCATCAACGCTATCGCTCCAGGGGCAATTATGACTGCGATGGTTGTCGGTTCCCTTAAACAAATCGGTGGCGAAGAAGGATGGGAAGAAGCCGGCAAAGAATTTGTTAGCGTAAACCCTAAGAGACGTTTTGGTAAACCTGAAGAAGTGGGCCGTCTTGTTGCCTTCCTGCTATCCGGCGAATCCGAATTTATTAATGGTGCTGTCATTCCTATTGATGGCGGACAATCGAACCAATACTAATAACTTGAAGACCTCCCATTGGCAATGTCATGAAGAGGAGGCTTTACATGAAGAAAAAGAGCAGGTCATCCAAAAGATGGCTCGCTCTTTTTTTGTGCTCTCTTATAAACGACTAACAGGCTAAAGTATGGATTATGGTCAAGAGACCAGCTTCAAAGAATTATAAAGAAAGCAGTTAAATTCGTAATTAAAAATGTGTGATTGGTAATGATTTCCGTGGTATGGACTCCTACTATTCAGGTTGTAGTGGCCGATATTCTTTTAGATTTATGAAACAAGTGGAATACAACATTTATAGGGCTACTCTTAGTTTCAGAGCGTTTTTAGACATTAAAGAGACAAACAAATATACAGATAAGAACTACAGAGACTATAAATTGTTTTTTACATTACACCTTAATTTTGGTAAAATAAACCTTTCTTTTATAAAACACCGGATCCTACTTGGAAAATCACTTTAAAGAGGAGGGCTATGCCAATTGGAATTAAGATTTGGGAACGTTGCTATTCTTCTTCCTCCTTTATACATTACGATTATCGGGATCGTTTTTATATTCTTGTTAATCAGGTGGAGCAAACAAATGGAAACAAGACGTTTTACCGTTTTCTTTTACTTTTGGATCAGTACGTTCATTACACCAATTTATTCCCATGTTACAACAGAAGGTGTTTTTAAGTTATCGATACCCATTGGATTTTTATTGATTTTATTATACCTGTCGAGCAGCAAAAGATACCATCCATCTAAAATGAAAGCAAGTCTTCTAGGACTTTCCATAGCGCTGTACCAGCTAATTCTTCAATACGTTGGATAGATGCTGATATCTAATGAGGGTAGAATTTACTATGCCTCACATCCGCTCAAAGCGAAAAACGGCGTACTTATGTTCATATCTACATCGGATCTCTGCCAAATCATTACTAAGCAGATACAAACCGTTTATATATTTTTCGTATTAGATCTCTTATAATGTTCAGAATTTGTTCAGTGAGCCTTGTTATACTAAAGCGAATTTATTTCATTTTTCTGAGTCATTATATAACATCTTATGGAGGTCTTCTGCTTGAAACTGAACAAAAAAGCGTCATTATTTCTTTCGGTTCTTCTGTTATCGCCTATGGTATTGCCACCGGCTAGTATCCACAATTTTTATGGAGCAGGCAATATTGCCTTTGCCGCTGAACCACAGGCTAATTCAATCTATATTGTAGGACCATTTGAATTTTCGCCTAATCATGACTTACAACTGACGGCAAATGGCATGATGAACAATGGCACCATTACAGATATCAGTTCAACAGCTACTTGGAATTCAGATAACGAAGCGGTTGCAACTGTATCCCCCGGAGGAATTGTGAGAGGGGTAACGGAGGGGAAAGCCAATATTACTGCATCACGTGATGGGAAAGTTTCGAGTGCGTTCCCTGTCACAGTAACTTGGGCAACATACCAAAAGTTACAAGAAACTAAGGATTCATTAGAACTACCATTTACCGGTGGTCAGACTAAGGATAAAGTAACCTCAAGAATTAATTTGCCTACTCAAATGGAGAATGTATTTTTGTCATGGTCTTCATCTGATACAACGATTATTGCAAACGACGGTAACGTTAAACTTCCTCCATATGTTGGTGGAGATAAGCAGGTTACACTTACGGCTACACTTCGAGCTGGAACTGAAGTGCCAGTAACGAAGGAGTTTATCCTTAACATTGTCAAAGCAGAACCTACACCAGAGGACAAGCTTCGTGAAGCCTTAGATGAGTTACAGATTACTTATTATTATGGAGACACGGCCGATGGGGTTAGAAGTTCAGAGGTAGGCTTGCCTACAGGAGGGAAATATGGATCATCCATATCTTGGATATCAAGCGATCCTTCCATCATTAGTTCCGGTGGTAGAGTGTATCGGACGCTAGATGATATAGATTATGTAGTTAAATTGACTGCAAGAGTGTATGTGGATGGTGTGTTTGAAACTCGTGATTTCTTCGTAAACGTTAGATATATCAATAGAGATAAAATCATTACTTCATTCTCGCTGGATAACCATGTTGGGGTTATAGATGAAGATAAAAAGACAATCACGTTCGATATACCTAGGGGTGCGTCTGATCAATCCATGATTGTTACGTATACTGCAAAAGCATTACAGGTTCTCGATAATGGTATTATGATGACTAGTGGCGTATACAAAATATATCCGTTCTTCATTGAAAATTACAGTGTTACTGCTACAGATGAATTGCTGAACCCTGTTCACTACAAGTTGATTTTTGCAGGCGAATCTACAACACCAGTGCCGTCACCGACACCAACACCAGTGCCGTCACCGACACCAACACCAGTGCCGTCACCGACGCCAACACCAGCGCCGTCACCGACACCAACACCAGCGCCGTCACCGACACCAACACCAGCGCCGTCACCGACACTGACACCAGCGCCGTCACCGACACCGACACCAGCACCGTCACCGACGCCAGCATCGGAACCAACGCCGGTACCGACAGCAACTGATGGTGGTTATAAGAAAGATATATTTAAACCTGGAACTAGTGCAACACAGATTCTAGAATCAAAAATTAATAATGCTCTTGAAAATCAAGGCAACCCATTTAGCCCGGTTGATATTAAAAACCATTGGGCCGAACAGACCATTGATATTTTCACTAAGTTGAACATTATTAAAGGTTATGAAGACAAGACAATTAGACCTAATCAAGATATGTCCCGTGGTGAGTTCGTAGGGATATTATCACGTATTTTCGACGTTGGTGGGACGAAGCAGGTTACTTTAAAAGATATTAAAGGTCATTGGGCAGAAGACGCCATTGTGCAGTTTACACAAGCAGGTATTATTAGTGGAAACGGCAATGGAACATTCAAACCAAATAAGGCAATTACACGCGAAGAGATGGCCATGATCCTATCTAAGATCGTTGATTTCCAAGGGGTAACCCAAAACAAGATTGATCATTCCAATCCAATTCAAATGGTAGCCCAAGCGGGTGTTATTCAAGGGAATGGAAATGGGGAAATCAATGCTAAAGGCACAGCCTCAAGAGCGGAAGCATTGCAACTCATCCTTAACACTTTAAAGTTAAACTCCAAAATTAAAACGATGCTTGAACTTTTATAACCAAGTGACTAAGAACAAAAAGCGCCCTGATTCGTAGGGCGCTTTTTTAAACTAACTCTAACAAATAGGATAACCTAGCGTCTAAAGAGTCTTATATCTCAAAGAACAACATCTGCACTTGCCCATTGAGATTGAGGACATTGTTAGGTCAGCAATGAGTTCGAATCGTGGAGGCAGGAAGAAGATGAAATTCGCAAATGCCAAGCCAAGAACACGAGTATTTACTCGAACTGCGTCCGATAGCCCATTTTTATTGCACGATTACTACAATATCTGATTAAGCTTGCTTTCAGGCTCTTCACCATTTTCAACACGTTTTATATTCTTTATAAAGAAATCATATCTATTTTTATGAAATTTCCGACCATCAGGCAATCCTGCTGTGTGGGGGGTAAGTATCACATTACCGAGATTCCGGAGCTCACTGTCCATAGGAAGCGGTTCAGATTCAAACACATCCAAACATGCGCCTGCAATGTCCCCGTTTTTTAATGCATCAATTAAGTCTCTTTCGTTGACAATCCCGCCGCGGGCTGTATTGATAAAAAGTGTAGTATTCTTCATTTTCTTGAACACCGCTTTGTTGATCAGTTGTTTGGTTTGCTGATTCAAAGGAATATGTACAGTGACGATGTCCGATGTGCTTACAAGAGTATCGAAATCCGTCATTTTTACAAAACCATCGGATTATACATTGGCATTTCTCGCATAAGCAAGCACATTCATATCAAAAACCCTGCAAAACGCAGCTACTTTTTTCCGATAGCGCCCAAACCGATAATCCCAATCGTTTTGCCCTTTAATTCACTCCCTGTATAGTCCAATTGATTTTCATCCATCTTGTTTTTCATGAACGAATCAAGAAACGGTATGTTTTTATAAAAAGACATTATCATTGCCATTACGTGCTCGGCCACTGCCTGTGCATTCACCCCTGCAGCATTAGCGACCCAAATGCCAAGCTGTGTACAGGCAGGAATATCTACATTATCAAATCCTGCACCCGTCTGTACCAATTTTAATTTTTTTGCGGCAGAAAGCAGGCTGTGATCCACTTTAATATGTTCAGGGATGATTACCTGGCAATCTTCAATATGATGCAGCATTTCTTGTCCGGGCGGGACAATAACAACGTTCCAGTCTTGTGGAAAATACCTTGAAATAGTTGATTTTGAGGTTTCGCTAAAATAGCCAACGATGAGAATCTTCATTGTTAAACCACCTTTCATAACCTGTTTTTAGCAATATCTTCGGAAAACGCGGTATCAAACAATTTTAAACAAAAAGTAAAATGTTGTAAAACTCAACTAAAGCCCCCCGATCCACTGCCATGATCAGCTGAATCGTATTCTAATGGAGAAGGACACCTTAGGAAATAAAATCTGTGATGACCGAAAGAATAATAGATCTGCTTTAAATGCGACATAATTTGACGTAATTGAGATTTATAATGGTGTTACATTAAAGAAAGGAGCAGCAAAATATGAAACGAAAAATAATTTTAGATTTGGCGGTTACGCTAGATGGTTTTATTGAAGGCAAGAATGGTGAAGTTGATTGGTGCATTATGGATGCAGAGATGGGGTTCGATCAGTTTTTAAATCAAATTGATACCATTTTATTTGGGAGAAAAAGCTATGATTTATGGGGGAATTTCACTCCAGAAGAACCCACGGATTCCGATAAAGAATTATGGGGATTATTTCATAGTAAAGAGAAATATATCTTTTCTAGGACGCAAATGGGGAAATACCATAAAGCAATATTCATAAACGATCGTATTTCTGAAGAAGTAAATAGATTAAAAAGTATGCCTGGTAAAGATATCTGGCTATATGGTGGAGCAAGTCTTATTACAACTTTTATCAATTTAGGGCTTGTTGATGAATTTAGATTATCAGTCCACCCTGTTGTTTTGGGAGAAGGAAAACCACTGTTTGTTGATATAAAACAGAGGTTGAATTTAAAAATGGTGAATACGAGAACGTTCTCTTCGGGTGTTGTACAACTAATTTATCATTTAGATGAAAATTAAATCCGAGGTGAGGCTATGAACGTCAATGAAATCATCATTGAAGGAGCACGCGAAAATAACCTGAAAAACGTGAGTGTGCGCATTCCGAAACGAAAAATCACGGTCTTCACCGGTGTTTCGGGTTCAGGCAAATCCTCTCTGGTCTTTGACACTATCAGCGCCGAAGCTCAGCGGCAGCTTTGAATTAACGTTCATCAATCACTACAGAAATCGGTACAAGTTCGTGTTCCGTAACAAGGACAAGAAGAACTTGTGCCTTTTCGTGTCCGACAACCTGAAGCTTACCAAGACCAGGTAAGAAAAGAAATCAAAAATTGAAAAGTGCTACTGACATACTGTTGGCAGTAACGGGTTTATATAATCGAGACATACAAAGTGAGAGAGAGGTTATTTACATGACTTTATAATAAACGAAGGGTGCACAGAGGGAGGATGACCTACACTTTTTCAAGGCGATGGCGAATGATCCACGAGAGAGCGAGTTAAGAGTACCATTGAGAAATAAATTACAACAAATAACATAACAACCCCTAATAACAAAGGAGGACATAAACATTATGTCAGCAATTGGACCCGACTTCATTTCACTTCAAGTGAGTAATCTTGAAAGCTCTGCAGAATTCTATCAAAAATATCTTGGACTGGTTCGCTCACAGGCAGGACCACCTCATGCGGTAGTCTTTGAAACAAAGCCTATTGCATTTGCCCTTCGTGACTTAATGCCAGGAGTAGAGCTCGGTTCAGGTAGTCAGCCTGGACTTGGTGTCGCTCTGTGGCTTCAAGCCCCTGATACGCAAGAAATCCACGACAAGCTTGTTGCAGCAGGCGTAAAAATCACATCTGCACCAATCGATGGACCATTCGGGCGAACCTTTACATTTGCAGACCCAGACGGTTACTTAGTTACCCTTCACAGTAAAGCCTGATATGAAAGTGTACCTAGCTTAACAATACGGATAACTTTTCATGTCACATTGAGCCAATTGTTATTACAACATGAAGAGCTTATTCCCGTAATCTGTATTCTCCCCATACAGTAGACAGGTGAAATAATCCAGCCTGATACTGTGAGGGGAGTTTTTTCATATTGATGAATCCCAGCGATCCAGCAACACCTCTTCCTTGGAACGTGAGGGAAGTATGGAAAAGCATTCAGATAAACAATATACTAGCTATAACAGTTTTTGTTGAGGTGAATATTTAATGGATGAAGTCAATGAATCAAAACAAATGGTATTACAAATGGGCAGTGCCTTGAAAAAGTACAGAAAAGAAAACAATATGAGCTTGGATGACTTAGCGGAATTAACAGGCGTAAGCAAACTTACTCTGGGCAATATCGAACGTGGCGAAACAAATCCCACTTTGGCGATGATATGGAAAATTTCAAAAGGTATATCTTTACCGCTATTGGCGTTGTTCCAATCAGAAGACCCTGTGAGTTTGTATCGAGCAGGCGAAGGACTGCGATTTTCTAATGATCAAAAAAATTGGATCATTGAACCCGTCTTTAAAAGCAACGGTATTGAAATGTGTCGGGCTTACTTACAGCCGAAGAGCTCGTATCACCCTGAAGGCCATCATGTGAATACAACTGAAATTGCAACAGTAATGACGGGTTCCATTGAAATTCAAGTCAACGAAGAGATTCATACATTGAATCAATATGATACGATCAGTTTTCGTGCAGATAGTCCTCACTCTTACACCAATCATACGAATAGCGAGACAGTGCTCTATATCTCCTTAAAGTATGGTTTCTAAAAATCAAAATTTTACTTATCATACAACTCCGAATTCTATGACGGGAATTCAGAGTTGTATTTTTGTTTCTATACGATTTAAAATATATTATAGAATACTTATTGTAAATAACAATATATTATAATATACTTTTGTTGTCCGCGCGGATGATATTGCCTCTTTTTTCAATCAGCAGGAAACAAACCATACGTATGAATACAGAAAGGAGAATTGAAGAATGCCGAACCCACAAAATAAAAAAACCATACCATCCTCTATAGGATTTATCATTCTCGGCATTATTGTGATTGCAGCTAATTTACGTACT
This sequence comes from Paenibacillus sp. 7523-1, assembly GCF_002276415.1. Taxonomy (NCBI): domain Bacteria; kingdom Bacillati; phylum Bacillota; class Bacilli; order Caryophanales; family Paenibacillaceae; genus Paenibacillus; species Paenibacillus sp. 7523-1. Next base: position 277,588 of record NZ_NPBR01000004.1, read on the forward strand.
CCCTTAACCTCGGTCGGGCCTTTAGTGAGTCTCATAAGGGATGACGTTCAAATTTCAAATACATTAGCCGGCCTCATAACAACGCTGCCCTTACTTGCCTTTGCTTTATTATCGCCTGTAGTACCCAAATTAGGACGAATGTATGGGGTTGAACGCATCATTTTGATTGCACTCATATTTCTGACGGTTGGTATTGTAATACGTTCTTTATCTGGCGCAGCTAATCTGTATATTGGGACTGCAATTCTTGGGTTCGCAATTGCGATATGTAATGTATTATTGCCTAGTATTATCAAAAGGGATTTCCCAAATAATATAGGTTCCATGACAGGTCTTTACTCCATTTCAATGAGTTTATGTGGAGCAATTGCATCAGGAATCAGTGTACCGCTAGCCGTGAACGCAGGTTTAAAATGGCAGGGAGCATTGGGAATATGGGGGATTCTAAGTTTCCTATCGATCCTTTGTTGGTTACCCCAATTAAGAAATCAAACAAGGCAAACAGCGACGACGAGCCAACAGAAGGACCGTAACGATGTGAATGTTTGGCGTTCCCCTCTTGCCTGGCAAGTAACCTTGTTTATGGGTATACAATCTATGGTTTTCTATGTGTTGATCGCGTGGTTGCCTGAAATTTTAAAGCAACAAGGAATCGACTCCAACCAATCCGGATGGTACCTCTCAATCATGCAGTTAGCCATGCTTCCATTTACATTTCTTGTCCCCGTTATTGCTGGGCGTATGTCTAGCCAACGTTTGTTAGTGGTCATCACAACCACTTTGCTTTTGACGGGAACGCTCGGACTTCTTTATGGAAGTTCCGATATCATATTATTGTGGATCATAATACTCGGAATCGGGGGAGGCTTTGCCTTTAGTTTGTCCATGATGTTTTTTGGATTACGTACTGAAAATGCGCATCAAGCAGCCGAACTGTCAGGCATGGCGCAATCGATCGGATATCTTCTTGCCGCAGTCGGTCCTGCCCTTATAGGATATCTGCATGATGCGACAAATAGTTGGAAACAGCCACTTTTCATTCTGCTTGGTGCTTCGGTCTTACTCTTTTTAGTTGGTATAGGAGCCGCAAGAAACCGTTTTGTAGGTAACCGATATAGCTACGAGCTGCACGGAAAGGAAGATAAAAATGTTTGAGAACATTATGGTGGCCATTGATCAAGATGAAATAACAAACAAAATCCTCGATGCAACCATTGAAATAGCCCGAAATAAACCAACTCAAGTTACCTTGATTAATGTCAGCCAGGAATATGTGTCGAATGGCATGACATATGTACCAGAGAATTTCTTGGAAGAAATATTGAACGAAATAGAGAAAGCGAGTTTGGAACAATTACAAAAAGCCAAATCCAAATTAGAATCTGCGGGAATTAACCCGAAAACAGTTCATCTTAAGGGAAACCCTGCACATGAAATATTAAAATATGCAAGGGATACTGAGCAGCAACTCATTATTATTGGAAGCCGTGGGCTAAGCGGCATAAAAGAAATAATGCTTGGAAGTGTCAGCCACAAGGTTTCACAGCTGGCAATTTGCCCAGTTCTCAATGTTCATTAACTCCTCTGTACTGCAGAGATGATGCATTGATAATACTAACGGGGAATGATAACTCAATACTGATTAGAAAGCAGCTGATCAATGTGATCAGCTGCTTTTCATTAAACTAACAGGAAGAATATTTTTATTTTGATTTAAATTTGCACTTATTCTGAAGTGGTACTTATCATATTATTGTAGAGCTTGTACAGCTAATTTGGCACAACAGACTAACGTAACTTAGCTATACGTTTTCGTAACCTTAATCATCTGAATACATCGTTGCATTAAAACTTTCTGGTCCCAATCTGACGTTATTTACACTAAATAAAGGATTGTAAGTGAATACTGCGTAAGCTGAATAGATGATTTGTCCACTTCCCGAAGTGGGAACATTGTATTCTGAGCCCGTAAAGCTGAATACACACGGACTAAAGAATTCGTTAGCAATTACTATCGTACCAGCACGATAAACGAGCTGCTGTGAGGCTCCTAATCCCCGGTATACTTCGATAACAAGATTTCCGTTAATAGGCAAATCATTGGCCGTAAGTTCGACTATACCGGAAAAAATGGTACGGACCGATGCACCTGGGTTATTTACTTGTAATCCTAATTGAGCAAAGAGTAAAGGAACTCCATTTGTAAAACTAGGCGTTAAAATGTTTCGTCCATTGGAGCCTTGAGAAGTACGTGCATCTAGCGTTTTGACCATGGTAGTCCTCCTCTCTTATTTAGGAGTGGATCGACTTCAATCATCACTATATGCAACGGCATTGAAACATTCCGGCCCCACACGTGTAGCTACTTCGGATGATGAAACTGGAACAAAAGTGACATAACATGAATAGATCAATTGGCCAGATGGGGGGGCTGGAATGTTATAATCGGATCCTTCAAAGCTCGCTAAGATGCTTCCTTCCGAAGGAAACACAGGTTGTTGGACGACATAGACTGGAGTTCCTGAATTTGAAGCGGATCTATAAATTTCAAATCGAACGGCAGAAGGAATAGAAGACAAATTGGCAACAGAAATGCGATATGTGCCGTTAAATTGTGTGCGAATTAGTGGCCCTGGATTAAAGATATTGAGTCCCAGGATACCTACAAGAGTCGGCGTATTGGATGCAAGTGGAGCATTGAGTGGAGTAACACCGTTGGATCCGAGAGAAGTACGAGCATCTAGTGTACGTACCATGGCAATTCCTCCTATCATTAAACTTTCTTTAATCGGATACAAGAAATCCATCGAAGTTTTCCGGCCCCACACGCACGGTGCCTAATAGGTTGGAACTGATAAACGCCGTGTACGTCAATTGGGGAATGATAGGTGGATTGAAGTCGTTTCCTGAAAAAGTGATGACCTGTGGCGCTAAGACGCTTAGCCCAAATGTAGCCGTGGCAGAATAGACTGCAGGGTCAGTTGCAAGGGTTCCTCTTACGACTCTAATCGTTATTCCAGCAAGAGCTAACGGAAGTGTAACGGAGACCGTTCCTTTAAACTGAACACGTGGGTTTGTCCCAGCACCTGCTGTCAGTAGACCAATCTGTCCGAATAACTGAGGCGTATTAATAACTAGAATGGGTACAGAGATAGAGTTAGCTAAACTTGCGTTTTGCGATGTTCGAGCATCCAAAAATGTTGTCATGAGATACTCACCTCCTAACGTTGTAGACATAGCATAATATATGTAAAACCTGATAGATTGCATGGATGAAGTGGCTATCAATTAAAAAAGGGCAATTACCAGTCAAATAACTGCAGAGTGATTCGATGGGATGGTCAGTTTGAAGAACAACCTACTATGTGTGCAGGTATGATAAAGAAGATTCCCATTCATAGTTGATCGAAGAAGGCTTACCAATTGGTTGGTCGCCTTTTTTTTATAGAGCCTTGTCAAAATGGATATACCTGAATAATCTATCCCATACCACAAAGAGGGGGATGGAAGCATGAGTGAAGTTGGATATGGTAACGGTAATGTAGGAGGAGTAAGTGGAGGTTATGGTGGCTTTACGTCCATTGGGGCAATACTCGTACTCTTTATTTTATTGGTCATTATCTCCAAGGCTTTCTTAGTGTAAGAGTTCACTTTTTACTTTTCCCGCCAGACTTTACTGGCGGTTTTTTTGATTTGTTTACGTTCGTTGTATATCGATAAAAACGAGAAAGTCACCTTCGAAACAACGTCCATTCAAATTACCTGTTTCCACCGAATTCTTTACCGAAGTCCTCCATCTTTTCAAGGATTGGAAGTAACTTCATTCCCTTTTCTGTCAAAGAGTACTCGACTCGTGGAGGAACTACCGGATAAATATCACGTTGAATAACACCATCATTCTCTAATGCCTTAAGCTGCTTGGTAAGCGAGCCTTGAGAGAGATCTCCAAGAAATACCGATTACAAATCCCAAGGGGAATTAAACTATAAAAATCATTGCGTTTATAATGTGCCAGCTCGTCCTAGTAGATCATGTGTCAATTGCCGGAAATCTGCAATGAGAACATTATCTTTTGGTATGTATAGAAGTAAACACATCCAGCGCAAAGGCCCACTTTTCTTTATTGTACATTTAGGTAAGCAGGCCATTGTAACGCACTCAGCTATTTATTTTCTAGCTTAGGCAAAAGGAATGTATCATAGTAATATTGAAATTCCCGACTCATTTCCTCACTGGTAATAGCCCTTTTTGGGATGATAATCCCTTGGATGTCAGTCATATATAAAAAGTAATGATCTGTATCTTCTCTTATGATGGAGATGTCGTCCCATTTCAAAAAGAAAGTATTTCTTCCGGTGGTTCGAGAAATCCCTTCTGCATTAAGAAGCATTACATTATTGCCGAGTATCATACTTAGGTTTTGTTTCTTCATGTTTCTTTTCAACGAGTAAATGGTTAGTCTAATATACACAAAAGGAAAAATAACAACAAACAATACTATGACACCTAAACTTATAAGAGAAAAAGAGGCCTGTAATACAGTAACGAACAAGAGAAATGCAAAAAGAAAATTCATGATCCATTTAATTTTCTGATGTTGTTTAGATTCTCGGACAACATTTTCTTGCATATCAGCCAGATCTTTAAACTCTAGATTAAATTTCAGTTCCATTCTAGCCCTCCAGTAAATTGATTGAATATGTTAGGATTTTTTTCCATACTTTTAATTATACAACAATATGTATGCTAAGAAAGTAATATTGCATTCGAATACAACAAGGATAATAAATCAATCACCTATGATAAGAAATGAATTCGTCCCCCTGTTCTTTAGGTATTATCTTACATTGAACTTTACCGAAGGGGCAGCTTAAAAGGCGAGACTTTCAAATCGGACGGAAACATAGCTCATCTATTCACGCTTACTGATTCATTAAGCTAATGGGTAGTGAAGTTCCAAAACGTGGTATTATAGTGGATATTGTCCTATGAGGAGGATATCTGTGGAGAAGTTCTATGGGAGCCTAGATCAATTCGACGAAAAGGATCTACGAATGATATTTTACAATTTAATGAATACAGTAGAACGTTTTTGCAAGGAAGGTAGCGTTGAAGAAAAAAAGTTAGCAGAAGGGCTGGTTAACATACTTCAAACCCATATTATTGAAGTTCGCAACCATCAATTACATACGTATGAACGCCAACAATATGTCCATATTGTATTCAGTCTTTCTGATGCAGGTTCGTTAAAAGTAATGCTTAGTAAGATTGGTAAAAGAAATTTATGTAAAGTCTTAGCATTCAACGAATGTTTTTCAGTTGGACCCATATCTAACTTAGATACACCAACTGGACAGCAGGATAGGCTCTTTTGGTTGATGAAATATGATGAGGACTTCAGATATGGTCAAAATTTCAACCAAGAGCATCAGCTTGCTGATATGGTGAAAACAGTGAAGGACATTCCCGAAAATAAAACTATCGTCATTTGGTGCGCTAATAATGCACATGATCAAACAGGGTTACGCTTCGTATTGTATTTGTTGAGAGAACGGAAACAAGCAGTCAATATTGTCAATGTAACGGAGATTTTTAATGTTACTGGGCTTCAAAACAGAGAAGGAGTTGTTCCCTACGCTAGCAGTTTAATCAATCGAGAGCATTTTCAGACAATTGTAAATGACCACTTTGAGGGCGTTTCACTTGATACTAATCAAAGAAAAAGGTATGTATCAGAATGGCTAATGCTTATGAGAGAAAATCATGTACTTCGTTTGTGGGAAGAAGATACTGTTAAAAGCAGTAATGAAAGTGCCTTAGACGAGTTGATAATTAGTTCAGTTATTGGATTGGAGAAAGAACAAGATAAGAATGGGTTTATCAAAGCAGGGAGTGTTATTGCTAGGGTGTTTGATATATCTCAGCAACTTGTAGGTTATTCATTCATAGTCTACAGAATTTGGATCTTAGTTAACCAAGGAGTATTAATGTTTAGAGGCTTACCTGGTGCTTTGCATCAGTTTTCCGTTAAACTTAGCGCTATTGATTAAGTTAAAGGGAACAGATAGCTCAAACTAAGAAAGCAGCTGACTATTGAGATCAGCTGCTTTTTTTTAATGGCCGGGAGTATTAACAATGCTCTGAACTCGAATATAAAATTGATTATAATTGAAGGGGATCAAATTAGGGGAGACTCGGCCCAAGAATTATATTGAATAAAAATGTGTTGGCGCGTCTATAAAAAAACCTCACCTCCAGAGAACGAGCATTCAGAAACTAACATTCCTAACATTTACAAAAAAAAGAGAATATATTCTGATATAATAGATACTTGCTAGTTTATCACAATTTTCAAAGGAGAGTAATTAATGAGATTTCGATGGGGAGTCGCTTTTTATATCGCCGTATTCCTGCTTGTTTTATTTATGAGTGTAAATGGGTATTCAAAAATCCTGACTGTAGGGCTTGGTATGGGTGCAGCCCTTATTGCGTTTATCATCCACTACTTTTATCCGTTAGCTCTTGAAAAGCGTATGGATCGTGTGGAGTCCTTTTTACGTGGCCAGAAAAATACACCTGAACTTTATATTCAATATGTACTTGCGAATAGATTCGAGGGTGAATCAAGAATGGTTATGGAGCAGATTATGAGCAAACATAAAAAGGAAAAGGCACAAGCAGTGTACAAGGCAGCTTATGGGGTTTATCGCAAGGATATGAATGATGTTCGGGAAGCCGTACCGTATATCCGATTTTCGGATTACCGTGCATATTACGAAACCATTTTACTATTGGAGGACGAGAAAAGTACTCAGGCACGAGAATGTCTCAAGTCAATTAAAAAGCGCTGGATGAGATCTGCGTTGCTCGCGGAAATAGAAATCAAAGCAGGTCATCGCGAAACGGCCATCAAGCATGCAAGGGAAGCAATTAACGCTTCGAGAGGCGTTCATCGTTATGTGTTACATAAAGAATACGAAAGAATATTACCGTGAGCTGTTGCGTCTGTATCGTAAAACGTGAAAGCATGTAGTCAGGCTGCTCAGGGCTGGCTTGACTACATGTTAACGAGACAAGAGATTTATCCATGCAAATAAGAAAGTACCTTTAGGAGGGATCTCAATGGCGAACAAAGAGGAAGTAATACGACAGCTCGAACAAGTGGGTCTAAAAGAATATGGTGATGCTATTGCCAACTGGGTTTTTCCGACGGCTCAACTATTTCTGAAACCCAGTTCCGATTCTGATATTCCTTTAGGAGGAAGTAAGGTAGGGGGTAATCCAGATCTTCCTGAAGACCTCGAATGGCCAACGTGGAAAGAATATGATATGTCTTTTATCTCGCAGATTAACTTATCTGATTGCCCACAACAGTTGTCTCTTCCAACAAGTGGCCTACTATCCTTTTTTTATGCTGTAAAACCTATGTATGCAGAGATGGGGTTTTATAATGATCCTTCCACATGCCGAGTGTTCTACTTCGATTCTGACCGTCTCGAAAAATTAGCACGAAGAAACACACCTACAAGTTTAACTGATTTAGAAAAGGTAAAACCGAATCAGATTATATTTGAGCATAATTTTTCAGTACCCACCGCTGAGTCAGCTTACCTCGAAAGCCTGGGACTCGGCTGGAATGGAAACATTGAGAATTTTGAGAAGTACTGGAGATTATTTTTACCGAATTGGAGTACGAAAGGGTACATTAATCGACTGATGGGCCATCCGGATCCAATTCAGGGAGATATGCAAGTTAGGTGTGAGCTAACTTATGGACCGTATAAGTGGATTGAAAACAATAACCCTGAGATTCGAGGTAAAGTATTGAATTCTGCACTAAAGTGGCGATTACTTCTACAAATAGACTCGGAAGAAGAAAAGACAGGAATGATGTGGGGAGATTCTGGTAGAATTTATTATTGGATCCATGAAGATGATCTTGCGAATCTATGTTTTGAACGAGTTATTTGTGTGATGCAATGCACGTAAGGTAAAACGGATATAGCAATGGTTATTATGAGAAGTGGAGGTAGTAGATATGCCGAATAGGATATGCTTAGGATGTCAGCTTGCAAACAAAATGATTGATACGAACACAGTTTATGAGAATGATTACGTAACTTGTATTTTGGATATTGCACCACTGAATGAAGGACATGTTCTCATCCTTCCGAAACAACATTACTACGAACTCGATGATTTGGACGATATAACTGCTAACGAAATTATGAAGGCATCTATCTTGCTAAAAAGGCTGATCCAAACCCAATTCAATCCAGATGGAATAACCATCATTCAAAATGGTGGTAAATATAACGATTTGTCGCATTATCATATGCACGTCTTTCCTCGTTATGATTCTGATGGTTTTGCTTGGGTGGAACCCTCCGACACCACGAATGCCCAGGGACGTTTAAACGAAACTAGAGAGAAGTTAGTAAAACTAATGAATAGAAATTAAACTAGCTGGATGCAAGCTTATGATAGAGACATAAGGGAGACGCTCACCATACTCGGCTACATATCATTACCTTTTGGATTTTTTTTGTTGGCTCTATTTATGCTGTCTTTATCCCTTTTTTTAAAGGTGAAAATCCATTCTAATTCAACTAACGGGAGGTTTTAATTACCCGAGCAGTTGGTTGGATCTTTTAAAAAAATTGTCCTTGAAAGGAGTTTTTCAGGGTGGAAGCAATTATGGTAACGCCACATGTCGGCATCGGTCCTTTTCAGCTAGGGATGAGTAGGGAAGAGGTGGAGCAGACCTTTCAGAATATGGACTATTGGAGAGCTAATGATGGCATACCCGTTAATCCCAGTTATATCGAGATGCTGTTTACGGGCAGTCATTTTGAATACGATTCCAACGGCAGGGTAAAATTCATTCAACTAATGAACCCGCACTATCATAGTCAATTTCGTATTCCTTGTTTGTTTCAAGACATGGATGTCTTCACGACTAAGGCTGAGGATTTGATCCATGCTCTTTTGAAAAAGTATCCAATGATCGGGGATGATGATCCAAGAACGGGGTATTCCTTTGCGTTTCAAGAACTCGAGCTGTGCTTCTGGCGAGAAGGCATTATGAATGATGAAATCTTGAAAGACCCGGGTTTTCTAGAAATGAGCGAAGAAAATCAGGCGCTCGAAAAGCGTTATTACTATTTTACGACCGTCTCAATCGGGGCACTAGGATATTTCGACTTCATGGATGACAACTCAAAGGAATCATAAAAATAGGGGGAAGCGAGCGGAGCGTTTGATATAAGGGAAAGAATGTTGTGTATATATTCAATTGCGTGATCGAAGTCATTTGAACGCATGTGTGAGAATATGTACGTGCATACGAAAAGGAGGGAAGATGATTTGAATCTTAAAGATTTCCTAGTAATTAAAAGAGCAACCGATAGTTTGGGAGAAGGAGAATTAAAACCCTATCTTCAATTTATGCTGGCCAAAATCAAATTGATGAAGCAGCAAGAGGGAACAAGTGAAACCGTAGCTCACGAACTAATTGAACTATATGATGAGCTGATGAGTCTTCAAGAGAGAAGAATATTCTGGTCTCCAGTACCTACTTGTACTCACGTTCATATTGTGATTGGGGAATCCTTTGCGGGAAGCATGAAACAAGCCTTAAGAGGACTCGGTTTCGAAGAAACACATAAGGTTATAACGTTAAAGGACAACTACGCTATTGGTCCACTTCGCCTGAACTCAGCAGAGGGACGTATGGAACGCAGGAATTGGTTTAGCAATAACATCATCGGTGGAATTGAAGAATATGATGAATTTGAAAATGAATACAATGAGACTCTAGTCAAATTAGATCTAATACCGGAAGGAGCGGAGATCGTTGTTTGGACTAGTAGCAATGCTTGTGAGCAGATAGGCTTACGCCATGCGGTGCACTTACTTCGCAGTAAACCTAATGCTATCTCGTTATATAATGCTTGTGCAGTTTGTGAGGAACTTTACAACCGGCCTGATGCATTCATACATTACAGGTGCTCAGGAGAGATCCCATCTGAAAAGCTCCGGGAAGCAATCAGCAGGTTAGACGACAAAAAAAGATTAGATTCTGCTGATACTGCACGTCTGGAAGAAGAATGGAAGGTCATCACGGAGCAGTCAGGAACTTTACGTATTTGGAGTGAGCAAGCTGTTTTAGAAGTGCCAGCAGATTATTATGATGAGTACCTGTTAGAAAAATTAGATGATCTTAAGCCTCCTGCTGGTAATCAGGGTTTCTTGAAATCAGCCCGTCTTATTGGAGAGGCAATCGGATACTGTGAGCAATATATCGGAGATGCTTATTTCGAATACCGGTTAAGGGAGCTCATCTATAAAGGAGTTCTTGAAATTAAAGGCGTACCCGCAGGGATGCGATTTTATAGTATCAGACGCAAGTAAAACAAGTATGAGAGTAATTAGGCTTCTCTCTCTCTCCTGCAGCCATCTGGAGTATCGAGCCATCCTCGTGCTTACATACAGTACTGGCATAGGTTACTTCTCTTCCAAGGTAATCGAGTCAGCAATGCAGCTCATTAGTTTAATTTTTCTGATTCTACTCATCATGACTGAGCGGAGACTATAGAGAAATTGGAGCTACAGATCGCCTCTTCTTTCAAACCCTTGAATCTCACTTTATGACCTTATTTTCCGAATAGCTGTTTATGGCCTCGTATTGCAGCATTCTAGTTGGAGTTATCAAGGTTACAATAATACTTTTCATTATTATCAGAAAAACGATTTTTATATTTCTCAACTATACATTTGTTAAAACCGATATTTAGTCCTATAGAACTAGAAATTAGAGTGGTCACAAGAGGGAAACGCGATTCAAGAACAGTTCAGACTAAAAGTTCTATAGGCTTCTACAAAGTATATTAGAGAGGGTTTTTCCTATGGGTGAATCAAATAAGCGTATTGGTAAAGTAGATAGTTCACAATTAAAAAGGCTTAAGAGTTTTTTGCAAATCAAACACTTATTTGAAGCTGTCTCAGATGCTATTGAGGAAGCAATTATTATACACACGGATACCGTTGTATTTAATAGGAGTATCTCTTAATTCTTTAGCAAAGAAAACAGTTAAAGCATTTACAGCCGTTTTGGAACTATTGTAGGCGAGCGAATTCACATTATAAAATTCCGACGTTGGGTCTGAATTCAAAGTTAAGGAACCTAATGCGCTGGAAAGATTTACAATTCTTCCGGCAGAAGATTTTTGGAGCAATGGAAGTATTGCTTTAGTGACAGAAAATACGCCAAAAACGTTTGTCTCATAAGTATTCTTGAGAACGGACAGTCCCAGTTCACTTGGAGACGCGTTACCTTCAAAAAACACGCCCGCATTATTAATCAAGATATCAAGGTATCCATATTCTTGTTCAATCCATTCTACTGCGGAGAGAACGGAGCTGGGTTTTGTGACATCAAGAACCACCGTTTTAGCTTTAATGTTCTCTGTTTCCAATAACGTTACGGCCTCATGTCCTTTTCCTTCGCTTCTTGCTCCTATTAATATCTCATACCCCATGATTCCCAATTGTCTTGCCGTCTCAAAACCAATACCTTTGTTGCCACCTGTGATTAATACGATCTTGGATTTATTCATAAAATTGCCTCCTTAATCTATTTTCTAAAACCTGTACCTACGAAAATGTATTTCTTTCTTATTTGGTCACTGCTACTTAGATTCTCTCATTGTAATCGAGACATATCTCCTTTCATTTCAGATATAGTTAATATAGTGGAAATAATTGATACTTGTAAGTACGCACATTTTTGTAACTTGATGAATGGAGTGGCAATATGGGATACGGATTAAAAGAATATGGCGATTGCAGTGAAGAGGTTATAAGGGCCTGCCCTGTTGAAATGGCTTTACATATGATTGGAGGAAAGTACGGCAATTACTTTGTAAAATGTGATTCCTAACTAACGAAGCCTCCTTAAACTAATGGGAAGCGTTAGCTCAACAAGAAATTACGGCAGCCGATTTTCACAATCAGCTGCCGCTTTCTGTTGAGTAACAAAGGATAATTTACATCTGTCAGATAACTAGGACTCATGCAACTGCCCTGTCTCCTTGTGCCGCCAATTCATGAATACCAATGACAATGCAATTAACGTGAGGATCATTCCAAGTATTCGAAATCCTTCGAAGCTGAAGTTATCTCCCATTACAATGCTAATCAGCAAAGAAGAGAGAATGGTTCCTAGGTATCTTGAAGTATTGAATATTCCAGATGCTACACCAATAATTTCTTTTGGTGAACTTCTGAATAAGGCTGCTTGCATAGCGACACTGTTCAACCCGTTGCTAATACCGAATGCAGCTAAAGCCAGACACACGCTGATAACCGGTGAAGTCTGATCCAGTGTTACGAACCACACGGACCCCAATGTCATCAGCATTCCAGATATAAGCAATGCTGGCCCGGGTCCTGATTTATCGATCCAGCTTCCTGCTATTGGAGAAGCAATGAGTGAGCACAAGCCTAAGCTTAGCATGAGCATCCCTGTATGAAACTCGCTGACATGACGTACGATTTGCAAGTAGGAGGGAAGCCCAAAAAAGAGAGAGTAAAAAAGCAGGTTAACGATCATGAATTCGACGTTGATCCAAGTCATTGCAGGATATTTAGCGAATGTGCGTAAAGGTATAAAGGGTGCCTTTGCTTTTAACTCATGACGCACGAAAGCTCCCAGTCCAACGAAGCCAATCAGTCCAACAATAACGTTATTAAATGAAATTTGACCAGATGATTTTGCGGACAATAATCCAACGAGCAGAGCAACCAGACCCACAGTGAATAGCAGAACTCCAGATGCATCAATTAATTCAAACCATTTGCGAAAGGACATGTTACGAGCAACGGATGTCGTAGACGGACCATCTTTAGGAATATGCTTCCAAGCTAATAAAAAGCTTGTTACCACGAAAGGAATATTAACCAAAAAGATAGCAGGCCAGCCCCACCAGTGAATGATGACCCCGCCAATAAAGGGGCCAATCGCTGCCGCTCCGGATAGGAATATGGACAACATTGACAGTGCAGTTGCTTGTTTCTCCGTAATATGAATTCGCACAATGGCCATTCCAACCGCAACCATCATGCTTGTTCCGACGGATTGCACAATGCGGAACACGATGAGCCATCCAAAGTTTGGGGATAGTGGAGCTAATAATGATGCAACGAAGGATACAACAAGTCCGCTAAGAAATATCCTCCTCCTACCGAATAAATCGCTGGCTTTTCCCATGATCGGTTGAGAGATAGCACTCGCAATGTAGAACGAAAAAATAATCCAGGATACCACTGTAAAGTCGAGATGGAATACATTTTGCAGCCTTGGAATAGCAACTGAAATCATTGATGAATTCAAAGGGTTCAATAGAATCCCTAGTCCAACGGAAATCATCAACCACCTACTGCGAATACTCATTTCAATCCCCCACTCTGTATATTAATGTCATCATCGTACTTGAAATCATTTATTTATTCCAATGCATTTTATGTTATGATTTCATTGATTCAAGGGAATGAGTGGAGGGTGAAAAATGGAACTTCTACAACTGAAATATTTTCTCGAGGTAGCTCGTTTGGAACATATGACCGAAGCAGCACGAAGTCTGCATGTCACTCAATCATCACTAAGCAAAACGATTGGGCGCTTGGAAGAGGATTTGGGAGTCCCCTTATTCGATCGAGTAGGGAGGAAACTGCGATTGAATGAGTTTGGAAGCAGATTCTATCGCCGTGCAGAAAGGGCGTTGTTTGAATTAGAACAGGGGAAGCAGGAGATTAGCGATTTATCCAGCGCAGAACATGGCACACTCGAATTGGCGGTGACCACCGCAAGTACATTGCCTCAGATCCTTCGAGAGTTTCGGAACAAGCGACCTGATATCCAATTTCATGTGCAAATGCTCACCACGCAGGAAATGGTTACGCTTCTTCATAGAGGAGAGGTTGATTTTTGCTTGTCCTCACCTCCTATACGAGGGGAAGACATTGAATGTCAAATCATGTTCATCGACCCGATCCTTGTAGCTGTTCCCAAAGGGCATCGGCTTGCTGACCGAAACAGCATATCTTTGACTGAGCTAAGGGATGAATCTTTTGTTGGGGTGAAAAGAGGCTACGGTACTCGCGATCTGGTGGATTCTATATGCAAATCGGCTGGATTTACACCTACATATGTGTACGAAGGTGATGAACCTGCAAGGCTAAGTTCTCTAGTGGAAGCGGGGATAGGTATAGCCTTTATACCAAGTACGGCAAGGTATTCTGGGGAACATATCAAATATCTCAAAGTAGAGAATCATGAGTTGGTACGGGAGATTGCTTTGTTATGGCACAGGAGTAGGTACATATCGCAGGCTGCTCACGAATTCCGTGAGGTAGTTGTGGAATACTTCGGGACGATATCCAAACAGACCCTTTAATTATCCGACAACTAATACCTTCTCTAATCCGTTTAATCCGCTAAGGAGAAAAGAAAAATGTTGAGGGACAAGAACATGGTCCCATTGAAGTCGCTATTTTAGCGGCTTTTTTATTTTTCGGTACAAGTTCTTGTCCCGAGCCAAGGATGAAGATAGCAAAACTATATTGCATCGAATAATAACAGACTTAGATTATTGATCTTTGGACAAGATACTCAGTTTCGCTAATTGGAGAGAGTGTGTCATTCAACTAACGAAGAAACGATAGCTTAATAAAACTAAGAAAGCAGCTGATCTATATGATCGGCTGCTTTATTACTAATAGACTGGTCTCTATCAATCAATTGTCAGCCTCTTACATTATTATTTCACGGATGGAAGCCATCCCGACAAGAGCGCTCCGCCGCGGGTATCGTTGTCGGCCATAAGTTCGCCTCCATGTCGCCGAATGATGCGTTCGGATATAGCCATGCCCAGACCACTGCCTCCAGTAGTACGGTTACGGGACATCTCGCCTCGAAATAAAGGTTCAAATACCCGCTTCACTTCATTCTCTGCAAATCCTGAACCCGTATCTCGGATTGTAAACCTGACTTGGTCGGTAATGCTGTTACACTCTATTATAATTTTTCCGAAATCAGGCGTGTATCGGACTGCATTATCCAACAAATTGCAGATCGCGCGTTCTAGCAGATGAGCGTCGCCGCGAACAATGCATGCACCTGTTAAATGCAAATTTATTGAGATATTCTTTTGCTGAGCCGAGGGCGTCACACTTTCTACCGATTGCTGCAGAACAGTGTGCAGGTTTACGACTTCTTCGTTAAGCATAAATTCGCTATAATCCATTTTGGAAATCGTAAATAGATCCTCGACCAAACGGTGCAGTTGTAATGCTTTTTCTTTGCATACGGCGACGTATTTCGCTGTTTTTTCTTGTGATTGGGCTATCCCCAGCTCAAGTCCTTCGAGGTATCCACGCAGTGCAAAGAGCGGGGTTCTAAGATCGTGTGCCACAGCGGCGATGACGAAACGCCGTTCTTCTTCGAGGCTCGTTTGTTTCAAGTGAGACGCTTGCAATCCTTGCACCATCTCGTCGAAAGCATCCCGGACATCGGCAATCTCCTTGATGCGTGAAGAAGGAATAGGCACATTCCAATCCCCAGAAGCAAGCAATCGCACAGTTGTACTAAGCCTCTCAAGCGGTTTGATCAAAAAATGCCGCATCGCCATGCTGATGACAAACAAGCCAAGCAAAAATCCGATAAAGATGGAGAACACTTGGAGCTGGTTTGTTTTAGGAATGTAAAGTTCGATTTTCCCTTTTATTTGACCATCTGCGAGCAATGTATATCGTTCAACAGATGAATATCTATTGTTATGGTCCGCATTAGTACGATAAATCTCCTGTCCGGCAGCGGAGAACAGGGAAACATTCATGTTTGTATCATCCAACAGGCCTTTCAACTGCACCTGCCATTCGGGTACACTCCAGCGGTTCATATTCGCTTCGATCTGCCCAATGATCTCATTCTGTTGCATTTGTTGTTCTTCATTCAGCAGTGGAGCTGCGGAAAATCGTAAGGTTCCGGTTTCGATATAATGAGTGGTCAAAAAGAGGAGCCAAGGTAACAGCAGGATGAACAGCAGAAAAAGCAGCATGAGTTTACGAATCCGTAACGTTCTCACGTGAACCTCCTTCGTAGCGATACCCCACGCCCCAAACGTTCACCAGATATTGCGGATTAGCCGGATCGATTTCGATCTTCTCACGCAGGCGGCTTACATGCACACGAACCGTATGTCTATCGCCAATGCCAGCCCAATACTTGTCCAGCAATTGATCATACGTAAATACTTGTTTGGGGTGCTGGGTAAACAGCAGCAACAATTCATATTCCTTGGGGGTAAACATGACTTTGTTGCCTTCTACAAATACTTCTCTTGATACGAGGTTTAATTGCAGATGACCGTTTTCCAGCAAAGATTCTACCGTGGTCTGAGCTGGGGAAGAGGTACGTCTTAATACGGCCTTGACTCTAGCGACAATTTCGCCAGGCGAAGCCGTTTTCACAATGTAGTCATCTCCACCCAGCGAAAGCCCTCTAATTTTATCCACGTCATCACTTTTGGCGCTTAAGAACAAAATCGGCACAGGACTTACTTTGCGAATCTGGCGGCACAAATCGAAGCCGTTCTGTCCAGGCATCATGATGTCCAGAACAATACATTGAATGGCACAATGCTGGAGGGTATCCCAGGCCTCAGTAGCGTTGCAAGCCGTGATGACGCGGAATTGTTCGTGTTCCAAAAAGTCTTTTAATAATTCGACAATGCTAATGTCGTCGTCAACAATAAGCACAGTAATTGAATCGTTCATACGTATCCCACCTTCAAAACCTAGTGTAACATGGTCGTATTGAAAACCAATGAATGTTTATAATTTTGTGATATTTTGTTGATGGTTTTGTGGCGAGTGTGCGCCTTCTTTCGAGAGGTTTTGTTGGTATCCTTTTAAAAGGAACAGGGAGAATCCCCTGCATCAAGATCGAAATCATAGGGAGGACATATTTATGCTGAATGTTCAAATTGTGTTGTTTGATGGTTTTGATCTATTGGATGCAATTGCGCCTTATGAAGTATTTATTGCGGCATCGATGTATGCCGAAGAAGCCCTGAGGGTAGAATTAGTCACCGCGGAAGGGCCACGGCACGTCACAAGTGGCATTCAAGGGCTGGAGATCGAGGCAACAGGGAAACTGGATCCTGAATGTGGGGGCATGATCCTTGTGCCAGGCTCATCCGGTAAAGTCTTTGGAGAGGAGGCTAATTCAATTCCAATTATTCTAAACCGTGCTGCTGGTACAGAAATTTCTGTACAAATTAGACAAGCATTGGAGCGAGAAGACGTCCTAATTGCTACGGTGTGTGGCGGTTCGCTTCTGCTTGCCATGGCTGGTTTGCTTGAAGGCAGGCATGCAGTTACGCATCATATGGGCATGGGAGTTTTGGGCGCTACTGGAGCATTTCCTATTCAGGCACGCATTGTAGATGACGGTAATTTGGTGAGTGCAGGTGGTGTGACTTCTGGACTTGATGTTGCGTTATACTTAGTGGAACGTACACTAGGCCCTCGCATTGCACATGCTGTGGAACAGCTATTTGAATTTGAGCGGCGGGGAACGGTATGGAAAGCAGAAGGGGTGGTGCGGGCGGATGACATGGACGCGACAGGAAAAGAAAAGGGAATAAAATTCGCGCCGGTTGCCATAGATGAGGTGCATGCCTCTGAGCCTCTTTACGAAGGGAAATGGGAAGTCATCATCTCAACACCAATTGGAAAACTTGAAACTAGGTTAGTGATTCATACAGATAACGGCAGCATTCGGGGCACAGCTACGCAAGATGGTGAGACTGTGGAACTCATTCATCCCCGGGTTCAGGGTGATAAACTAGTGTGGGATCTTCGGGTGAGCAAACCGATGAAGTTACAGCTCCATTTTGAGGTAATCGTACAAGGGGATGTGATGACTGGAACTGCCAAGGCTGGCTTCTTGCCAGCATCGAAACTGACTGGGCATCGCTTAGATTGATTGAGCTTCAATGTAACGACAGATGAAATTAGAAATGGAAAGGTTCATTTATGAAAAAAACAAACATGGCCTACCGCGTTTTGGTCGGGGTCAGCATCATTTTCATTCTGTATTCGCTAGTTAGGCACTACGTATTCGATCCGGAAGCAACCGCATTTCTCAGTCACAAGACCGGGCTGAAGCGTGAATTGAATCTTCCGGTATGGCTGAAAATCATGTACATTCATGTTGCATTTGCATGTTTAGCAATGGCAGCAGGATTAGTCAATTTTTCACGCTTCATGCTGGAGAAACACCGGAAGATTCATCGGATCAACGGGTATGTCTATGTCGTTTCTGTGATGATGGTTGTGCTGACATCCGGGTACATGGCTCCTTATTCCACAGGCGGCAAAATCAACAGCATCGCATTTAACATAATCAACATCATTTGGCCGGTCATGACAGTTATGGCGATTGTGCATATTAAAAAGAAACGAATCGTAAAACACCGGAATTACATGATCCGAAGTTATGCTTTCTGTTTTACGAATATGTTGATTCATCTAATCACGTTTACGTTCAATGAAGGCTTCGGCTTGGACTATGCGAGTAGTTATACATTTGGTTTGTATAGCAGCCTCGTTCTGTTATTGATCTTGCCGGACATGATTATCCGGTATCTGAATAAGACTGAAAAAAACAAAACTATCGGAACCTTTTTTTCGTAGGTTCCGATAGTTTTTGTTGAACTGTAGCAACGTCTAAAAAAATCTGGATTTTAGCTCAAAAGACTTTATACCGCAGTTATTTTATTGGTACTTTCCATGGTTTATATGTTTTAAGAAAATTAAATTGACATATCGCAAATGATCGATATAATAAATGTTATGAATCCAATTGAAGTATTTAAAGCTATTTCGAATGAATCCAGGTTACAGATCTTACAGTGGCTCAAAGAACCATACGTGCATTTCAAACCCCATGAAGGAGTGGATATGAAGGAAGTAGGGGTTTGTGTAAGTCAAATAACCGACAAGCTTAACATGACACAGTCAACGGCTTCTCAATATCTTACGATATTACAGCGGGCAGGGTTGATTACAACAAAACGGATAGGCAAATTTACGTATTATCAGAGAGACGAGGAAGCCATAAAACAGTTGGCTCGTTATATGATGAATGATATGTAAGTCATTACTGAGTTCTTACCAAGAATTCAGTTTTTTCTTCGCCAATCATTTCGACAATTCGTTATATGTTTATTTGTAATTATACATATCCACATTTATCTATATGTCATTTTTTATACTTTATTAAAGGAGTTGTATTATATATGTCATCGAGTTTGAAAGTCTATATTTTAGCTATCGTTAGTTTTTTGGTTGGGACTTCTGAGTATATTTTATCTGGCATTTTAGATAAGGTAGCTGGGTCTTTTGATGTCTCACTGGCTGCAGCTGGTCAGTTAATCACCATTTTTTCTCTGGTCTATGCTATATTCACTCCAATTCTAATGGCAGTAACCGCGAGTATGGACAGACGAAAATTAATCACTATTGGCCTAGGAATATTTGTGATTTCTAATATCCTCGCATTTACCCTACCAGGATATGGACTGTTTGTAGTTGCTCGTATCATTATGGCGATTGGTGCAGGAGTTGTTGTGGTCACTGCTTTAAATATTGCAGCTAAAATAGCACCTGCAGGTAAACAAGCAAGTGCTATAGCCACAGTGGTTATGGGTTTCACGGCATCATTAATCGTTGGTGTACCTCTTGGACGAATCACAGCCGACACTCTTGGTTGGAAATCCGTGTTTGGGGGGATTGCACTTTTGGGGATCCTTGCAATGATCATTCTCTCTTTCGCCATTCCGCGTATTAAGGGGGACGCGCCCATTCCGCTAAGACAGCAGCTAAGTTTATTGAAAAAGCCTAAAGTTGCATTGGGATTATCGATTACCTTCTTTTGGCTTGGAGGTTACTCCATCGCTTATACGTATCTCTCTCCCTATTTGCTTGAAGTATCGGGACTAGGTGATAAATATCTCAGCGGCGCATTGCTTATATTTGGTATAGCCAGCATGATTGGCTCCAAAATCGGCGGCTTCAGTACGGACCGCTGGGGCGTTCATCGAACATTATCTGGTGGATTGGCACTCCACATTGTCATGCTGATCCTGTTGTCCGTTGTGACCCATACATTACTTGGTGTAATGATCGTACTTTTGTTGTGGTCCTTCTCAGCATGGTCATCCGGTCCAACGCAGCAATATCATTTAACGACAATCGAACCTGAAGCATCAGGAGTTATGCTTGGTCTTAATCAGTCCATGATGCAGCTTGCTATGGCAGCAGGTGCTGGAGTGGGAGGGATAGCTATTGAAACGATCTCTCTCACGTCGATTACATGGATTGGTGCTGTAGGGATTGCGATTGCAATATTTGCATTGGTCATCCTAAATAAAATGAATACCGTTACAAAAGTTAATTCCAGCATCAACTATAAGTGAATTACTAGGAGCGCTCTCCTGGAGAGTGCTCTGTTTGCTTTTACCCTATTACATTAATGAGCGACTTTTATTTTATAATAGAAGTGTTTATTTTGTTTTAGACTAAAATAAATAAGGTGCAAGAAGAGAGTAGATTATAGCAAGGTTTCAAACGAAATGATGAGTGGATTGATATTGCTAACGCCATTGATTCAGGATGCGCTATTATACATAGAGAAGGGGTGTCTCCTGTGAAAGTGCTATACTTTATTGGATTACCTTGGCAAACTTCACGAGGTTCTGCATTATTAGGTTGGGTTAGATACGATGCTCAAAAAATAGTTAATTATATTATTCAAAGTGAGCAATCACTTTAAACTACATGGAGCCTATTAATTACAAAAGCTGCAGGAGATCCTAGGATCCACTGCAGCTTTCTTAAGTAGAGGATTTTGCACCACATCGAACAAGGCAGATGCCTCATGCGAAGAAAAACATGTCCATGTACGTGACGTTTTCCTACGATTCACTGGAAGAATCGCTGCAATATAAAAACAGCCGCAGTCTTGAACTGGAGAAATAAAGTCTTAGATTGCGGCTGTTTTAATGTATTCATTCTCCGTTTAGTTAACTACGGATTGTATTACTTTCTTACTCTTTACATCCTTCTCGAATACCTTTGTAGACAGATTCGCACAGCTCCGTTGTAAACCTGCCTGACATTCCTTCAAGCGCCGTATTGGTGAACGCTACAACACTAAGCTCTTCACTCGGATCAACAAACCAGGAGTGACCATAGGTACCGCCCATCCGCCACGTACCTGGCGATTCAGGTGTATTTGCTTCTGCTGAGTCTTTTAGCAGCGTGAAACCAAGTCCAAAACCTCTCCCCGGCCAATAGGGCATCACAAGGTCACCAATTTGATTGGTTGTCATTTCCGTGACAAGAGGCCTCGGCAGAATCGGATGCCCTCCCTGTCGCAAAGCTTCCAGCAGTTTAAGAAAGTCTCCTGCGCTGCCAATCATGCCGGCTCCTCCAGAAGGGTAAGCAGTCTTATCAGTAAACCTATTGGGTGAAAGGATGAACCCTGCCGTCCCCTCGACGAAAGGAACGGTATCAAAATCATGCAAGCGACGGGGCTCTCCAGTGCTGTCTGCATATGCCGCAGTCAATCTGTCCGTGTCCACGGCCTTGAAATCTGTATCCATCATGGAAAGCGGATGAGTTACAAGCAGCCGTACAGCTTCACTTAACGGCATTCCAGTAACCTTTTCGATGACCGCTCCGAGCACATCTGTTGCTATGGAATACCTCCACATTTTCCCCGGCTCATATAGAAGTGGGACAGAAGCAAGTCTTTGCAGATTCTCTTCTAGTGTAATGCCCGCAAGATCCATGCCGTCCGATATCCCGGCAAGCTCATAAGTTCCCTTTTTTTCCTGGAAGAAACGGTAAGTTAAGCCTGCGGTATGTGTCATCAGATGGTGTACGGTCATGGGAGCATACTGTCCGTTTGGCAGTTTTGGACGAAAGGTGGGCAACCATTTTTCCACCAGATCGTTCAAGTGCAATCTCCCTTGCGAAATTAATACTAAGGCTGCCGTTGACACGATCGGCTTAGTTACCGAAGCATATCTAAACAAAGCATTTTCCTGCATCGGCCGTTTCTGCTCGCGATCGGCCCAACCAGCAGGCCTGCTGTAAATGAGATTTCCGCCTAATGCAATTTGAACGACGGTACCCACGATCCTTTTTTCCTCCAGTGTGCGTTCAATTACATCGTTGACGCTTTTATGCACCAATTCCAAATCTATATTTCTCATGTTTCTCATCCTTTCCTGATGTAATTCACTTGATTATTTATAGCAAGTGTGTTTATTATATAAATAATTTCTGTTACCTTACATATAGCAAACAAGTTAGTCTAAGAACTTTACGATAATTCTAAAGGTATTTAAATGAAATAACTTTTAAAATAAAGGGAGGCAATTTTCTTGGACGAAATCGATAAAAACATCCTGCTCCATCTACAGAACCAGGCGAGATTATCAATGACAGATTTAGGAAAGTTGGTAGGGCTGTCTCAGCCAGCCGTAACTGAACGTGTAAAACGCATGGAAGAAAAGGGTACTATCGAGGAATACCGAACCGTCATTTCTTCGCAAAAATTGGGTAAGCAATGCACAGCCTATATGCTTGTTCGGACTCGGAATTGCTATCCTTTTCTTGATTTTTGTCGTTCTTCACCGGAGGTCACGGAATGTTACCGGATAAGTGGAGAGCATAATTATTTATTGAAGATCCTCACGGAAACCACTCAGGAGCTGGAGGAATTTGAAAATCGGTGCGATCAATACGGAACCTATACGACTCTGATCGCGATGTCTTCACCGATCGCTTATAAAAATCTGATTGGAGAAACGAATTTGCTTGTATAAGATGTATTTCTATAAACTCCAAAAATGAATCCGCTCTACAGCGGATTCATTTTTTTTATCTTATACATGCTTATGGATTTTTTTAGGAAGGAAAACCATGCTTTTTAGCTAGCCAAGCTACAAGCAAAGAGGGTAGTAAGAGGATAACTAATGATCCCGGAAGGAATCCAGCTCCAAACAGCTCGAGGAGAAATCCGCCGATAATGCCCCCTCCGCCGATTGCGATATTCCATGCGGTCACCAGCATAGATTGGGCTATATCTGCGCTTCTTCCCCCAGCTTGTGCGATTGCCGTTTGCAGTAAAGTAGCTGCCCCGCCAAACGTGAGCCCCCACACCGAAACACCAAGAATGATGATTGCAGGTTGATTCATTCCGATTCCCAAGCTTACAGAAGCCAAAGCAAATCCTGTGATGCTGATTAAAACCAGTATTCTTAGAAAACGGTCAATCAACATGCCTATCACCCAAATGCCAACAACCGAGGTGATTCCGAAAATAAGAAGAACCAAATCCACACGCTGAGCAAACGCAGTTTCCGCAAGATAGGGTGCAATATAAGTGTACAAAATATTATGGGTTAATACCCACGCCAACACGACAAACAGAATCGGCCGTACACCGGGAATCAGGAAAACCTTGAGCGAAGGGAGTTGGTCCCCCGCAGGTTCACCTGCATAATCCGGTACCTTCCAGAGCACCCACCCTATAAGGACTACAGCTAGTAAAGATACTGCTCCGAAAATGAAACGCCACCCTGTATAAGCACCGAAAAACGTGCCAACCGGAACCCCCAACGCGAGTGCCAACGGGGTGCCAATCATGGCTACGGCCATCGCTCTACCTTTCAGCGAATCAGGCACCATACGACGTGCATAACCGGCCGTCATCCCCCACAGAACACCTGCCGAGACACCTGCGAAGAAACGCACGACAAGCGTCAGCACATAATTGGAAGATAATGCGGTGATCGTGTTAAATACAAGAAAGCCGATAATGCACAGCAGAAGAAGCGGCCGACGTCTCCAGCCGCGGGTGGCAGTTGTCAAAGGTATGGCGGCTAGAAGAGATCCAACCGCATAGAGAGTAATCAATTGTCCAGCGAGTGCTTCTGTGACTCCAAGATCCTGTGCAATTTGCGGAAGTAATCCAGCAGGCAGGCTTTCTGTAAGAATGCAGATAAATCCTGCCATAGCCAGGGCCAGCAGCCCGACCCAGGGAAAACGTTTGGAAGACGACATGCTAGCATCGTTTTTTCTTATAAGAGCAGTGTTTGAGTTCAAGAAAAAATCTCCTTTGTTTGTGTTTTGCCGATTAAAAATCTTTGGCTTTCGTATAAGCATATAGAAATAAAACATTTCTCTACATGGATGATTAAAGGAGGATTAAGCGAGATAAAAGGAAAATCCTTTTATTTTTATTGAAAATCCTTGATTGTCAAGGTGAAAGACGGCATCGTCAGATGCCGCCTACTGATAAGTCGTAATCGATGAGCTCGTTTCTCTATACTTTTTACGATATTCATTGGGGCTGTATCCTGTATCCTGTTTGAACAGTTTGGTAAAGTGTGAGTAGTTGGTATACCCCACATGTCCGGCAATGGAATGAATCGATTGTGTGGTGGTCTCCAATAGATGCCTGGCAGCTACAAGACGGATGTGAATAACATAATTGCCGAGGGACATGCCCATCTCTTTCTTGAACAGTCTTGCGAGATAATCAGGGTTCATATAGACCCTGTCTCCAAGGCTATTTCTTGTCAGATCTTCTCCATAGTGGGTGCGTATATAATGGGAGATCTCGTGTACAACCGACGTCGGCTGCTCGGAAACATTCAAATATTCCGCAGCCGTATTGACCAGATAGGCAATGTATGATTGCATATCTTCAATCGAATGCAGAGACTGCATGAACAATTGATCATTCGTACTGCCCATGTACAGCTTGTGGACTTCAATTCCCTTACTTTTCAATTGGGCATAAACAAGCTGCACCAGATCAAGTCGAAGCAGACTGAGAACAGCGGTACCTACGTTGCCTTCATGGACAAGTTGATGCATATAACGACCGGTTTCATCCAGAAAGGATTGGAAACGATTCTCATTCAGCAATTGCTCCAGCAATCCCAGATCAGGCGGGATATAATCTAATTCGGGCTTTTTATAGTTCTCCAGCAAGTAGGTTTGGTTGCGGTGTTTGATTCGCTCTTCATTCATCAACAATAGCTCATTCACCGTATGACGGATTTGCCCGAGCGGCAGGGAGAAGCCGATCGTACAGCAGGCATCCGATTTCAGGTAGTTGTTTACCTCCGGAATGAAGGCGCTGCACATCAATTCGATAAGTTGTACATCCGGTAACCTGTTCCATTTTATAATAACCATCCAGTTATGATCCTTGATCTCGGATATCGCTTCAATAGAGAACAAACGGTTTTGAAACCGTTCAACCATCACGTTCAAACAAGCGTAATCAAACAGGTTTTTGTCGGTTTTGCCCAGCGTACCATCATACGGAAACAGATTAACCAGCATAGGAAGAAATAAATCCGTTGCCTCATAAGGCAGATGCTGCTCAGTCAAAAATGCAGAAACATCAGCGGAGTTGGACAGATAGACTTTACTGGAGATGAGCCTGCGCCAGCTGTCCTCAATAAGCTTGCTTCTATTTTTCTGCCAAAGTTCACCTTCATAAATAGCCTTCTGAATAAACTGCTGATCCTGGGCTTTGGCAACTGCCTTCTGAATAATCAGAGTCAACTTGTCGAATTCGATGGGCTTTAGAAAATAATCAAAGCTTTGCAATTCGATGGCTTTTTGCGCATAGTTGAAGTCGGCATAATTGGTAAGAAAGATCGTTTGTATGTTATACGATTCATCACGGACCCAGGCGAGCAGCTCGAGTCCGCTTCCCTGAGGCATCTCAATATCACAAACAAGAATCTGAACCGGATGATTTTGCAGTACCTCTTTGGCTTGCGCAATATTGTAGGCAGTGAAGATCGTATTAATTCCCAGGGCTCCCCAGTCAATTTTATTCTCCAATGCCATGACAACAAAGTAATCATCATCAACCAGCAATACATTCATGATTTATCACCTCTCCAGTACGCTCTGAATTCAATACCATTTTAGGCAAGGAAAGCGTGATTCGAGCGCCAATTGTGTCGTTTGCAAACGTAATTGCAGCTTCATGCCCGTATAACAGCTCCAAACGTTGAATGGTATTCATAATGCCAATCCGGTTGCCTCCTGTTTGTTCCAGTGCTTCTCCACGGATGAGAGCTTCAAGAATTTCTGTCTTGAATCCAGGTCCCGTATCAGAGATATGGATCAGCACTCGATCACCATTTTCCTGTTGTTCTACATTTACGGATAACGTAATACATAATTCCCGTTCCCGTGAGACTCCGTATTTGACAGCATTTTCGATGAAGGTTTGTATAACCAGTGGTGGAACAGCGATACCTGTGATCGTTTCGCACGTTGCAATACGATAGGAGAACGCATCCCGGTAACGTGATTTCTGGATGTCCAGATACGTTCTCACATGTTCAATTTCGTTCTCCAGCAGAACGAAATTATCTCCGCTTTGAAAGATATAACGGAAATACCGGGACGTGGCGAGTGCCATACTTTCAATCTCCTCAAACATTTGCATCTGTGCCATACTGTACATGCTTGTCAGACAATTAAGGAAAAAGTGAGGTTTGATCTGTAACTTCATATAATCCAAACGTATTTTCTGTTTCTCCAATTCCTGCTCATAGCGATCAATCTTGAAACGCTTAATCTGGCCGACCAGTTCCTTGAATTGTGCATTAACCTGTTCCAGTTCCATAATCCGGCTGCTCTTATGATCTGTCGCCTCATCCCCCTCGTTTATTCGAGCAAGATTTTTGGAAAAACGCTGAATGGGTACAAGGAGATTCTTTCTGAAAAACATAAGGATTGCGCTTAATGAGGAGGTTACAATCAAAAAAAGCAGCATGATGAGCAGCTGAGCCACCATGATTTTCTCAAATGCACCGAATTTGATAACCATGCGTGCACTAAAATCCGCGTTGGAAAAGTCGCTGCTGACAACGCTATTTGACTGGAGCACATCCATGAACGAAGGCTTCGCTTCAACGCTGTTTTCTCCTCTGGCAGGTCCGGAAAGCTGCATGCCATTCACATCCACGAGAGAGGCGTATCCGCTCGCACCCAGATTCATTTGCTGTAACGGAGCGATGAGATCATCTGCGGAGATCAACGCAATAAGATACCTATTGTAGTACGGCACAATATTGATCAGATATGAAGTGCCATTCACGTGAATAGGTGTCCAATGGGAATAGAACTTCTCATATACAGCTTTATCACGAGTAAGAGTAATGATCTGTCTTTTCACTTCAGAATAATCCGAATAAGAGATGCTTATTGGCGCACAGTTGAGGAAGTATTCACTGTTTTCCAAATAATAAAAGAAATTGTACGACTGGCCATAGTTTCGTTGTAATTCGGCAAAAAGCTTATGTAATTTCTCGTTGGACTTCAGAAAAGGAATGCTATTCACACCATACGTATTCATCGTTTCTAGATTTTCGTCATTGGCAAGAGTCCATCCCATGAAATGATTAATGTAGGCAAAATCATGATTAATGCGATTAATGTACAGATCCGTGGTGTCCTGCAAGTATTGGGCGGACTGCTGCCTGACCAAGGAGATGGAAGCGACACTGATGATCAGATCCAGAACAAACACGACAAATGAAATGACGAACATCATGCGAATATAATGCCGAATCGGATAGGGTTTAATGGCGCCCAGGTTTGCCAGAACAATACACCCTTTCTTGAATGCTTCATAATGTAAACGCTTTAATATCTCAGAAATAGTATAAAACCTTTGCTTGAAAAAAACATAAAGATTTGCTTCTTTCGAGTTCAAAAGTCCGGAATACACACATGAAGGTCTGGATTGCAATATGTTTTCTTACGCAAGATTGAGGTTACTCGCTGGCAACCCCAGAAAGGAACATCAGAAGTCCGAATACCGTACGAAGGGGTCCGATAAAGAGAGTGGGAAGCCGTTTATACTGAGGTTATTCCTGAGATGAAAGATTCAAACGGGAAAAAAACATCAGTATATTGGAAGGAGGGAAGAAAGAACTGTGCGGACTTACCCACTATTCTTTGGAAAGACAATGGAAAGAATCAGGCGCAATTGGGGGCTTTACGTTTTACTTTTACCGGCTGTCGTGTTAACACTACTTTTTGCTTATAAGCCAATGTACGGCGTTATTATCGCATTCAAGGATTATAGTCCGGCCTCAGGAATCGGGGGCAGTCCATGGGCGGGATTCAAGTATTTTGAGAAGTTTTTTCATTCCTATCAATTTACGAATACGATACGTAACACACTTATAATCAGCCTGTACAGTTTGGCTACATTTCCTCTACCGATTATGCTTGCATTAATGGTGAACCAGATGAGAGCAGGGAGATTCAAGCGATTTTTCCAGACCGTCTCCTATATGCCCCACTTTATTTCAACGGTAGTCATGGTCGGATTAATGCTAATTCTGTTCTCGCCTAGCACTGGACTGGTTGGCAATATGTATCAGCTGTTTGGAGCACAGGCGCCGGACTTGATGGGCTCATCGGCTCTGTTCAGCAGTGTCTATGTATGGTCTGATGTGTGGCAGCACGTCGGTTGGGACAGCATCATCTATATTGCCGCGTTGTCTGCCGTAGATCCAAGCCTCTATGAAGCGGCAACGGTCGATGGGGCAAGCAGGTGGCACAAGATTCGTTATATTGATATTCCGATGCTTCTGCCGACGGCGATCACGCTGCTCATACTAAGGATGGGCGGACTGCTGGGTGTTGGATTTGAGAAGGTCTATCTTATGCAGAACGACTTGAACATCCTTTCCAGTGAGATTCTGTCTACGTATGTATACAAAATCGGTTTGCTGAGCAGTCAATACAGCTTCTCCTCGGCAATTAACCTGTTTAATACGGTGATTAATTTCATTTTGCTGATTCTGGTGAATCAGTTGTCCAAGAAATACAGTGAGAACAGTCTATGGTGAAGGGGAGAAAAACCAAATGAGCGTTATGGAGACGGCAGCAACCACCAGAACTCCCCGAGTGAAGCGACGATCACGCATGACGGTGGCTGGAGCTATAATGTACGCTTTTGCTATTCTATTTCTGATTGCAATCATGTACCCAATCTATTTTATAGTCATTGCCTCCTTCAGTGATCCCTCTTCTGTGGCTAACGGACAGGTATGGGTCTTTCCCAAAGGCTTTACTCTTGAGGGGTACCAGGAACTGCTGAGGCACGAAAATATATGGATCGGATATCGTAATACCATTCTATACACGGTGGTAGGAACGCTTATCGGACTTGTTGTTAATATTTCGGCGGCTTATGCCTTATCAAGAAAAGATCTGGTTGGACGAAAATTTTTCTCTCTGTTTTTTATTTTTACGATGTTTTTTAGTGGCGGTTTAATTCCAACCTTCCTAACCATTCGCGATTTTCACCTTTACAATACGTTTCTCGTCATGGTACTTCCGTTTTCTGTTGTGGTGTTCGATATGATCGTCGCCCGGACATTCTTTCAGACCAGCATTCCTGGGGATCTATGGGAGGCAGCCCAGATCGATGGCTGTGGTAATCTGCGGTATTTTGTGCTGGTTGTACTGCCGTTGTCCAAAGCAATCATCGCAGTTTTGGGGCTGTGGATTGCCGTAGGGTATTGGAATTCATATTTTAATGCCCTCATCTATCTGAAAGATCCTAACCTGTATCCGCTTCAATTGATTCTGCGTAACATTCTCATTACGAATCAGATGCAGTCGGGCATGGGAACCGGGGAGGCAGCACAAGTCGCCTTGCGTCTTGCAAATCTAATGAGGTATTCCGTGATTATTATCGCCACGATTCCGATCATGTGTGTCTATCCGTTCATCCAAAAGTATTTCAATCAGGGGGTGATGATCGGCGCAGTGAAGGAATAAGGCAGATGTCATTCATTACGAATCAAGGAGGGTCCCACATGGGGAAGAAGATAAGTAAGAAGTTTTTCACCAAAATAAATAGTTTGCTGCTTGTTACAGTGATGCTGGTAAGCGTTGTTGGATGCAGCAGTGGTAATAGCAGCGAGGTTGCAGAGACTCCAATATCAAGCGATTTTAATAAAGAAGGACTGCCGATTGTCAATAATCCGGTAACACTCAAAGTACTAACGGTGCGCTGGGGGAACATGGGTGACACCTTCACCCAGAACCAATGGCTTAAGGATTTGGAGAAGGAGACCAACGTGAAAATTGAGTGGCAGGTCATGTCCTCTAATGACTGGGGTGAGCAGAAATCGATTATGCTTGCGAGTGGTACGCTTCCGGATATTATTCTGGGGGATCAGGTGTTCAGCGATTCGGACATTGTCAATAACCTGAGCTATTTCCGTCCGCTGGATGAATACATCGATTCGTATATGCCTAACTTGAAGGCGGCGATGGAAGAGACGCCAGACATGAAGAAAATAAGCACATTTCCTGACGGCAAAATTTACTCTATGCCTACCCGATTACCTTCCCGTCCGAAGAGCAGGAATCAACCTGTAATCAACAAGGCATGGCTCGATAAACTAGGGTTGAAGGCACCTACAACCACAGAAGAACTGTATCAGGTATTGAAAGCGTTTAAGGAGAAAGATCCAAACGGAAACGGGAAACCGGATGAAATTCCATACACGGAAACGGGTCTGAATATGGACTTTCTGAATCCGTTCGGGATCACGGATATTAATGCGAGCAGCATGATCATTCAGGATGGCAAACCAGTCTATTTTCCGACAACGGACGCTTATAAAGAAGCTCTTATTTACACACACCAATTGTATTCAGAAGGTTTGATCGATCAGGAATTGTTCACCCAAGACAACACCATGACCTCAGCCAAATGGCAAAATGCAGACATTCCCATTGTCGGCTTCAGTAACCAATGGACCCCTGATGCGGTGTTTGGCAAGTGGAGCGACCAGTATGAAGCGATTGCGCCTATT
This sequence comes from Paenibacillus sp. 7523-1, assembly GCF_002276415.1. Taxonomy (NCBI): domain Bacteria; kingdom Bacillati; phylum Bacillota; class Bacilli; order Caryophanales; family Paenibacillaceae; genus Paenibacillus; species Paenibacillus sp. 7523-1. Next base: position 308,610 of record NZ_NPBR01000004.1, read on the forward strand.
GCCGGACCTGATGGCAAACGTTATCAGCCAGGTGACCCTGGCGGCATGAATCTGGCACGTAATGAATTGCTCATTACAAGTTCTTGTGCGGTTCCGGAAGTAGCAGCACGCTGGGCCGATCAATTCTATACGAATGAAGCTAGCATTCAGAATTTCTGGGGTGCGATCGGAACTGTTATTGAGAAAAATGATGATGGCACCTACACACTTATGGATCCTCCTGCAGGCACAAGCGCCGATGCCTGGTACTGGGATCAATCGCTGCGCGATTTTGGGCCTAAATATGTAAGCCCTCCCTTTGAAAAAAACATCAAGCTCAATCCAGAGGCGGGAGACGGACTCAAACTGCAAATCGATCAGTTGGGCAGCGCAGATGTGACAACGCCTTATCCTAAGGTCATGTACAATGCAGAAGAGTTTCAGGAGCTGCCAACGCTGACAACGGATATTGATGGTTATGTGGCAACGATGCGTGCCCAATGGGTAACGAAAGGTGGCATTGAAGAGGGGTGGGATGCTTATGTCAAAAAGCTGAATGACATGGGTCTTGAACGGTTGGTGACCATCCGTAATGATGCTTACGAGCGTTATATGAACGTTAAATAAGCTGAAATTTAGTTTCACCTTTTTTTGAAAAAAATTATGCTATATAACCCGCAGGAACTTCCATGCGTTAAAGGTGAGGCAGAGCCGACTGATCTTATGAAACGGAGTGCTCGCTTAAAAGCTTTCTGAAAGAATGTTGCATCGGAAGCATAAGCTTCACCGGATATTCCCTTTGAGAAGGGGATTCAAAAAATCCGGGGATATCAGCGATCGAAGATGGTACTGCGCTCGTAATGACCCAGAGAATGTTTTAAGTAGCGGTTTATATAGCATCCTGAGGAGGAATTAAATGCGCAGCAAATACATTGTATGGTCACTCGTATTAACGATGCTGGTCTCCAACGTATTCCTGAATGTAGGATTTCCTGCCAAAGTTTCGGCTGCTGGTGGGGAGAATTTTGCACTGGGTAAACAGGTTACCGCAAGCAGCTATAACCAAACGTACAGCCCGGCCCATGTGATTGATAATAATCAGACGACGTATTGGGAGAGTGCAAACAACGCCTTTCCGCAATGGATTCAAGTGGATCTTGGAGCAAATACGACTATTGAACAAATCAACTTGAAGCTGCCTTCAGCTTGGGAAACCCGCTCACAGACGATCACCATCCAAGGAAGCAGTAACGGTTCAACGTTCACAGATATCGTTGCTTCCAAGGACTATATATTTGATCCATCCCTGGCAGAGAATACGACTACGATTAATTTTGAAGCAAAAGAAACACGATATGTTCGTCTCATGGTGACCGGAAATACTGAATGGCCCGCTGCTCAATTGTCTGAATTTGAAATTTACGGTCCACCTTCGCAGGTACCCAATCCTGAACCGACTGAACCCGGAGCGCCTGTGGAAGGAACGAATATTGCAATCGGTAAAGTAATCACGGCATCTTCCAGCAGTCAGTCTTATGTCGCTGCGAATGCAAACGATAATAATATCTATACGTACTGGGAGGGAGGCAGCAATCCGAGCACGCTGACGCTGGACCTTGGTTCCAATCATCAGATTACAGCCATTGTACTGAGACTAAACCCGGATCCGATTTGGAGTACACGAACGCAGACGATTCAAGTACTTGGACATAACCAGGACACAACCACTTTCAGCAATTTGGTGTCTGCCCAATCGTACACGTTTAATCCAGCTTCAGGTAACAACGTGAAGATTCCCGTTCCAGCAACGGTGAAACGTCTGCAATTAAACATTACAGCGAACTCGGGCGCACCAGCTGGTCAAATTGCTGAATTTCAGGTATTTGGCACCGCTGCACCGAATCCCGACTTGACGATTACAGGCATGTCCTGGACGCCTTCTTCACCTGTGGAGAACAGTCCAATCACGCTGAATGCCATAGTTAAAAACATGGGCTCTGCTGCATCTCCGGCATCTATCGTCAACTTTTATCTGAATAATGAGCTGGCTGGTTCTGCATCTGTAAATGCTCTTCAGGCCGGGGCTTCAACAACAGTATCGCTTAACGCCGGCAACCGGACCGCCGCATCATATACGCTAAGCGCGAAGGTGGATGAGAAAAATCAGATCATCGAAGAGAATGAAAGTAACAACCACTATACGCATTCATCTGCTCTGATCATTGCACCAATTACAAGCTCGGATCTGGTAGGAACAGTCTCTTGGAGTCCGAGCAATCCTACCGCAAACAGCACGGTAGCTTTTACTGTTAATCTGAAAAATCAGGGAAATCAGGCTTCAGCAGGCGGTGTGCACGGTGTTACAGTTGGACTCAAAAATGCTGCCGGAGCAACGATTCAGACGTACTCTGGCTCGTATAACGGTGTGTTGGCTCCGGGTGCATCCGTCAATGTCAATGTCGGCAGCTGGACAGCTGCAAACGGTAACTATAATGTGACAACGACCGTTGCCGCTGATAGTAATGAAGCCCAGGTAAAACAATCGAACAACGTATCGACAACCGCTCTGACTGTATATTCTGCCCGCGGAGCGAGCATGCCGTACACTAGGTACGATACGGATGATGCTACTCGTGGAGGTAGTGCAACGCTGAAGTCAGCACCAACTTTTGACCAGGCATTAACTGCGTCGGAAGCCTCGGGGCAGAAGTATATTGCCCTGCCAACCAATGATTCCTACGCACAATGGACGGTCAGACAAGGCGAAGGCGGCGCCGGAGTTACCATGCGATTTACGATGCCGGATTCGGCAGACGGTATGGGACTGGATGGATCGCTGGATGTGTATGTAAATGACAGCAAGGTCAAAACCGTTCCCCTGACCTCTTATTACAACTGGCAGTATTTCTCTAGTGATCATCCGGGAGATACGCCAAGCGCAGGACGTCCATTGTTCCGTTTTGACGAAGTTCACTGGAAACTGGATACACCTCTGAAAGCTGGAGACACGATTCGTATTCAAAAGACCAATGGGGATAGCCTTGAATATGGCGTTGATTTTCTTGAAATTGAATCTGTACCTGCTGCAATCTCGCGTCCGGCCAACGCTGTTTCTGTAACCGATTTTGGTGCGGTGGCTAACGATGGAAAGGATGACCTTGCCGCATTTGAAGCAGCCGTTCAATCCGCCGTTTCTACAGGAAAAACGTTATATATCCCAGAAGGTACATTCCATCTGGGCAACATGTGGAAGATTGGAACGCCAACAAACATGATTAATAACCTCACTGTGGTTGGTGCAGGTATTTGGCACACAAATATTCAATTCACCAATCCGAATGCAGCATCGGGTGGTATTTCTTTCCGCGTGCAAGGCAAACTGGATTTTAGCAATGTCTATATGAACTCCATGCTTCGCTCACGCTATAGTGAGAACGCAGTCTACAAGGGCTTTATGGACAATTTTGGTAAAAACTCAAAGGTCAGCAATGTTTGGGTTGAGCATTTTGAATGCGGGTTCTGGGTAGGGGATTATGCACACACACCAGCGATCATCGCCGATGGCTTGGTAATTGAGAACAGTCGTATTCGGAATAACCTTGCTGATGGTGTCAATTTTGCCCAAGGCACGAGCAACTCGGCAGTGCGCAATAGCAGTGTTCGCAACAACGGCGATGATGGTCTGGCCGTATGGACCAGTAACGTGAATGGTGCCCCTGCAGGAGTGAACAACACCTTTTCGTTCAACACCATCGAGAACAACTGGCGTGCAGCGGGAATCGCCTTTTTTGGAGGTAGCGGACATAAGGCCACCAACAATCTGATTATTGATACAGTTGGCGGTTCAGCAATCCGAATGAATACCGTCTTTCCGGGGTACCATTTCCAAAACAACACAGGCATTCAGTTCTCGGATACCACGATTATTAATAGTGGTACCAGCAAGGATCTGTATAACGGGGAACGCGGAGCGATCGATCTGGAAGCTTCCAATGATGCCATTAAGAATGTAACCTTTACGAACATCGATATTCTCAATACACAGAGGAGTGCCATTCAATTCGGCTACGGCGGTGGTTTCGAGAACATAGTGTTTAACAACATCAATATTAATGGTACCGGTCTAGATGGAATTGAGACATCGCGCTTCACAACGCCGCACAAAGGAGCAGCGATATATACGTATACCGGCAATGGTTCAGCAACGTTTAACCATCTGATAACGAGCAACATTGCGAACCCCAATGTACATCAGATTCAAAATGGATTCAATTTGATTATCCAATAGATGTTATTCGTGCAGAGGAGGGAGCTCATCGAGCTCCCTTTTCCTTATTATGACAAGCGTATTGATAAAAACAGACAGCATATATGGCAAGGAAGGTGGATTTAATCAATAAGTGTACTATAATAATGGAAATTAAATGAGGGATGGTGTTTCTCCATTGAAAACTATTTATTGCGATCTGGAAATTACCTTAGATGTCATTGGTGGGAAGTGGAGACCTCTTATTCTGTATTACTTAATAAAAGGACCTAAACGGACCGGTGAATTGAAAAGGCTCATACCATCCATTTCTCAGAAAATGTTAGTACAGTCGCTGCGGGAGTTGGAGAGTAATCATTTGATTATAAGAAAAGCGTACAATCAGGTACCACCAAAAGTGGAATATGCAATATCAGAAATGGGTATGTCCCTTGAACCTACTTTGCGAGCTCTTTGTGATTGGGGTCAGGATTATGTAGAGAAGACATTGAACAAGGATGAATATCGAAGATTAAATATAGAATAGAGTAGACAGTTAGAACTTCGATTATCCTATCGAAAATACCGTGAATCGAATGTATGATCCTCACTCTTCAATTCCATAGTAGAAGCATGCAGGCAAATCCAAGGCACGCCATAACAGTAGGGTGAATATGAAAGCTGTAACGTTTAATGGCATGAAGAACATTTCAACAACTGCAGTTCTCTCCCTCTCGATTGATTAGATACATGATATGGATCATAGGATTTAAGTATGCATTCGATCCCAGGCTTCCGCGATCTTATCGAAATCAAACTCACCGGTTATTTTCTGGTAGCGCGAGGATTTACCCCACTCATGATTGAACAAGGAAACGGACGAATCATTAACATCTCAATGAATCATGAGACCATGAAAAGAAAGGGTTTTGTTCCGTACGGTCCGTCGCGTGCCGCAACAGAATCGCTGTCAGCGATCATGGCAGAGGATCTTAAGGAATCTGGAATTTCGGTCAATATGTTGTTTCCGGGCGGAGCAACGGCGACGGGCATGATTCCGGATGATCTGCGCAGCGAGATCGAGGCGAATGCTTCCTCTATAAGTCATATTGAAAGTCGCTATTTTAGCGGCTTTTTTGTTATATCAGTACAAGTTATATTTCGTTAGGCGAATGATGTGGATCATATGAGAATAGACCACTAAACCATTTCCATTTTAATCCAAGGATAGTAAAATCGGTTGTACCACCACTAGTAGGAATGCTGGGACAGATGGGAATTGGAGAAGGCAAGTATCGAAAGGAGGCGCTTAGGTATTCATGTTTCGAAGTCCTTATATTTTAGCCTTGTTGATGATGTGTCTGATGTCAGGCCTGACTGCTTGTTCTGAGTCAGAGCAATCGGAAGATAGGGATGCTTTGACAAAGGCTGACTTCACGGAGCAGATACAGAGCCCTAATATGGAAGAACCATCATGGAAGCTGGATACCACCCCCGTCAATCTAACGTGGTTCGTTGGAGCCGAATGGTACGGGCACACTTGGGGGGAGAGCCTGACTTCCAAATATGTCACCCAAAAAACAGGGGTCAATATCGAATTCGAAGTAGCAACTGGTGAACCAAGCGAGATGTTATCACGGATGTTGACGACCGGTAGTCTGCCGGATTTGATAACCATCGGCTCCTGGGAAAGTGCGGTTAACAAACTTCGAGAGAGTCATCTCATCTATGCCCTGGATGAGTTAGCCAACCAGTATGATCCTTACTTTTACAAGGTAGCAAGTGATGGTGCTCTACAATGGTATCGGCAGGAAGACGGCCATACCTATGTTATTCCCAATGATGCGTACAGTCCCGAACAGATGCGTTCAACCGGCTTGACGGGAGCAAACCAAACCTTTCTCGTACGTAAAGATCTGTATGAGTCGATGGGCAAACCGGACCTTAGCACACCGAAAGGTTTTCTAAATGCACTACAGTTGCTAAAGAATCAATATTCGGTCTATAAAGGCCAGCTGATCAGTCCATTTTGGGCACAGGGGAATGCTTCCTATGGGATGACTGAATATTTGCAAAATCTGCTTGCGATCCCCCATGAGCAGAACGGTAAAGTATACGACCGAATGACAGATCCCGATTATATCGAGTGGTTGAAAACGTTTCGTACCGCTTACGAGCAGGGCCTGATTAATTTTGATTTTCTGGTCGACTCCAGTGCACAGGTGCAGGAAAAAACCAACCATGCCCAATATTTTATGATGATCCGGGAATGGACAGACATATCCGACCTCAATTCGAAATTGGAAGTACTTACGAACCAGAATTCATACTATATCGCTGTAGATGGCCCCCGGAACAGCAGGGGAGAATCCGCCAAACTGTTCCCCGGCAGCATGGACGGCTGGATGGTTACGATGATTAGCAGATCCACGAAAAACCCTGAACGAGCCATCCGATTTTTGACCTATCTGGCCAGCGAAGAAGGCCAACGGGATTTATTTTTGGGCAAAGAAGGTGAAACCTGGACGATGGAGAACGGTAAACCGCAGTTAAAGGCGGCAATGGTCCAGTTGCATGACAAGGATCGGGAGCGGCTGGAAAAGGAATATGGCATAATGGATACCTACTGGATGCTGAGAAATCCTGCTTTCGTTAACCCGTGGAGACCAGAGCATACCCCATCCATTAAGCAAATGGAGGAGTTCGCCAACCAACAGGCCGATCTGGACAGCTGTATCTATAAGGGATTAGATCCTGTAGGTGATTCCGATATAGCGTTAGCCTGGTCACGTATTTCTCAGAATTGGGAAGAAGTACTGCCAGAACTGATTACAGCGAAGGATGAAGCTGCCTTTGACAAAATTTTTGAAAATTTTCTGATCCGTCGTGTGAACTACGGCTTCAACCAGGTGATGGAATATCGCCAGGCTGAACTGGAACTGCGGAAAACCAAGATAGCCAGATAACCATTTCCTAATACATTATTACACTCGTAATATAGGGTATAACAAAGGTGGTGAATACATCAGAATGAAATACCTACTGACGAGATTGAGGAAGCTTTATCGCAATGCCCGTATATCCCAGAAGCTGTTTCTGGCATTTAGCCTGATGATTGCCATACCGGTTATTTTGATATCCTTTGTGTATATCCGCATGCAAGAAACGCAGCTATATAAGGACGCTATGGCAACGGGCAACAGCCATGTTTCATGGCTGAATGAACAATTGCGCAGAAGAATGGATATGATTGAGAACGCTTCCAATACAGCCCTCACTCAAAAGTCATTTGTGGATTTTATTCATTCCAATATGCTTGTGGATGGACTACGCTTGGTAAAGTTTAAGCAAAATCAATTTGAGCAAATGCTCAATATTATTCAAAGCAATGCGATGATCAGTGAGCTTAGCTTTTACGTCGATAACCCAAACCTGTATGAAATCTGGCCTGAAATCTATCATTATCAGAAATTTTGGCCGCAGGATTACTGGACAAAGCTTCGGGATGAAGGTGGTGCGGCTTACCGTTTATTTTCTTTTAGGGATGGTGAACACACCTTATCCTACTATCGTCTGGTTCGCCTTCAAGGGCAGGAACAAAAACGCCCTAGTATTATGGAAGTGCGAGTCCCGCACAGCATGTTTTTCAGCGACCTGCTCCAGGAGAGCAAGGGGGACTTCTTTTCGGTGTTGATGAACGCAAGCGATCCTCCCCAGTATGTTTACAACCCGCAGCATGAGTTTTCTGAAAAGTACGGGCAGGGGCTGGAGGAGATCCTTGGCAGTATTCATCGCCAGCTCGATATATCGCAGCAGGAAAGCCCACTTCAGGTTAAAGTAGGAGATCAGAGCTACTATGCATTGTATCGATACATCGCTCCGTTGAACACTTATGTGGTCGATATTGCTTCTCATCAGGCATTGATGAAGGGGCCGCGCAGTTGGTATGCATTTGTGGTAACGATTACATTATGTGTATTGCTGCTGATTATGTTACTCGTATCCCAAACGACGCAGCGTATTTTCCGACGGTTGGACAGCGTACTGGTATCCATGCGTCAGGTACGGAAAGGCGAGCTGGATGCAATGATTGATACAGGCCTTGATGAGAATGAAAGAGGAGATGAAATCGATGAGGTGGCGGTGAATTACAATAAAATGTTACATGAGGTCAAACGTCTAATGACACAGGTCGTGGATAAGCAGTTAATTGCGAAAAACGCACAGCTTCACTCCCTGCATTCGCAGATTAACTCCCATTTTTTATATAACGCCCTGGAATCGATCCGCATGGTGGCAGAGGTACAGAGGCAGCCTGCTATAGCCAATTCATTGGTGTCGCTCGGCTCCCAGCTGCGCTACAGTATGCAGTGGCGTAGCGATACCGTTGCTTTTCGGGAGGAGCTTGCCAATATCCAAAGTTATATTGAATTTATCAACTTTATGGAAGGCGGCAGTATCGTTATGACGGCAGATCTTCCTCAGGAGATACTTCGCTACGCCATTCCCAAAATGTGTATGCAGCCCATCGTTGAAAATGCAATTCATCACGGGGCACCTTCGGGCGGCGGGGTAGCTATAGAGATTACCTTTTCTGTGGAGGATGACAGTCTACTTTTCATTAACATTAGAGATGACGGAGAGGGGTTAGAACCTGAGACGTTACATCGTCTTCAGGCGGTACTGCGGAGCGAATCAGATACGCCGATGGTTACTCGCAGGAGCGGACTTGGTTTGGAAAATGTGAATAAGCGGTTGCAGCTTCATTATGGCAAGAATTGCGGTCTTTGGATTGAGAGTGTGCAAGGTGCATATACCTGTGTAACGATACGTTTGCCTTGGGAAAATGAAAATCTCGGAGGGTGGTAGAGCATGATTAATATCCTGATTGTGGACGATCAAAAACACATTCGCGACGGTCTGCAGGCCATGTTGCATCAATTTCCTCTGGAGCTGAACAACATATACTGTGCCGCGAGCGGGATTGAGGCGCTGACCCTATTGCGGCAGCACTGCATTCACATCGTTATTACCGATATCAGGATGCCGGATATGGATGGGTTGGCACTTATGGCTCAAACCAAAGAGGAATCCATAGATGTGGAATACCTTATTATCAGCGGTTATAGTGATTTTACATATGCCCAAAAAGCGATCGGGCTTGGTGCAAAAGGCTACTTGCTAAAACCTTTGAAACGAGAGGATCTGAAAAATTCCCTGGAGCATGTATGGCAGGAGATCCAGACACGGCAGGCACTTACGCATAATATGCAGCATGTTTCCCGTCTAGCCCAAGAGACTAATCGTAAAGAATTAAGAATGTTTATGCAAGGTGCGTTAAGTGATGATGCATGGATTGTTCAGATTGAGGAACAACATGATGCGTTATGGCGAAATTATCGCCTGGCCCTGCTGCGGGAAGAAGTTTACGTGAACCAGCCCGGAGCCAGCAGCGCCCATAGCATGGAAGCCGTTGCTTATCGGGTGTTTGGCAGACAAGGTTGTATTTGCCTGCAGCATCGCCCATACCTGATCCTTGCTGTGGATGCGTCCATAGATCCAAGTGTTTTGCCTGCAGCGCTCAAGGAAGCAAAGATCGCTTCCATAACGGCCATGACTAATCCGATTTCGGGGTTAAAAGCACTACCAGACAGCTATACCCAAGTGCTTGAGCTCTATCGCCACAGTTACCTGTTTCCTGATCAGTACAGTATCTTCCCAGCGCATATCGAGCATATGGAGCAGCAGTGGCAGCTTCCCTATGAAGACTTATATGAACTTTTCCAGTCAGTTGGAACAGATAACAGTGCAACCATTACTCAGGGTATTTCTGCAATATTTCACAAAAAGGTGCTGCAACGCTATCCTATTCGCTATACCCAACACCTCTGCGCCGCCACCGTTCAGATGATGAAGGAATACGAACAGGTTATCCGCCCTTATATGGGGGAAGAAAAGCTGGACCTTGAATCATTGCGTAATCTCTTTGATTATCCAGGGATGCGTGATTATATACAAGCACTGCAACAACAGCTGCTTCGGCTGAATCAGTTCTATTATGACTATAAGTGCAGCTATCGTCATTCGCAGGATCTAAATGAAGCCATTCGTTTTATCCACGAGAGTTACCACAAACCGCTGGACCTCGCGATGGTATCCAATCATGTATCGCTTAATTATGCTTATTTTTCAAATCTGTTTAAGAAGAATATTGGTAAAGGTTTTGCTGAATACCTACGAGATGTGCGTCTGGATAAAGCGCGGCGGCTTCTCGCCGAAACCGATTATAAAATTGTTGAGGTGGCTGCTATGGTAGGCTATGAAAGCTACAAAAGCTTTACACGCGCATTCCGACTTGTGATGCAGATCCAACCCACAGAGTACCGACAGATGATGCGGCAGAGGGCAGATTGAATCAAAATCCAAAAAATTGGGATACCACAAAAACAATTGTACCTTTTCAGCAATTTATCCTATTCGATAGAATAAAGACATCCCTCATGTAAGCGATTACCTTAATACGCATGGATTGGGAGAATCTATTATTCTATTAAAGGAGGGCAATGATGAAACCATCTCATTTTACGGAGAAACGATTTATGAAAAAGGTACTTGGTATGTTCCTTGTGGTTGTGATGCTGGCTAGTGTTGGCATACTCCCAGCTTCAAAGGTTCAAGCTGCGGGAACTACCGTAACCTCAATGGAGTACTTCTCACCAGCAGACGGGCCTGTTATTTCAAAATCAGGTGTTGGCAAGGCCAGCTACGGATTTGTTATGCCTAAGTTCAATGGAGGCTCCGCGACATGGAATGATGTAAACAGTGATGTAGGCGTTAATGTAAAAGTGGGCAACAACTGGGTTGATATCGACCAGGCAGGGGGTTTTATCTATAACCAAAACTGGGGGCACTGGAGCGATGGAGGTTTCAATGGCTATTGGTTCACCCTCTCCGCAACAACCGAGATTCAACTGTACTCCAAAGCAAATGGTGTTAAGCTGGAGTATCAACTTATATTCCAAAACATCAACAAAACGACCATCACAGCGATGAATGCAACACAAGGTCCACAGATCACAGCAAGTTTCACAGGCGGTGCAGGCTTTACATATCCAACGTTTAACAATGATCCTGCGGTCACTTATGAAGCTGTTGCGGATGATCTGAAGGTGTATGTTAAACCTGTTAACAGCAGCACCTGGATCGATATTGACAATAACGCAGCCAGCGGCTGGATCTACGACCACAATTTTGGCCAATTCACAGATGGAGGCGGCGGATACTGGTTTAACGTAACGGAGTCGATCAATGTCAAATTGGAATCAAAGACTTCTTCGGCTAACCTTGTTTATACGATTACGTTTAATGAACCTACAAGAAATTCATATGTGATTACGCCATATGAAGGAACAACCTTCACAGCAGATGCAAATGGTTCCATTGGGGTTCCGCTTCCGAAAATTGATGGAGGGGCGCCAATCGCCAAGGAACTGGGCAATTTTGTATACCAGATTAACATCAATGGGCAATGGGTTGATTTGAGTAACTCCAGCCAGAGCAAATTTGCATACTCCGGTAATGGGTACAACAATATGTCCGATGCCAATCAATGGGGATACTGGGCCGATTACGTCTATGGCCTTTGGTTCCAGCCGATCCAAGAGAATATGCAGATTCGTATTGGATATCCACTGAACGGACAGGCGGGTGGGAATATTGGCAACAACTTTGTCAACTATACCTTCATTGGCAATCCAAATGCTCCGCGTCCGGATGTATCCGATCAAGAGGATATCTCCATCGGGACGCCAACCAACCCGGCAATCTCGGGCATGAACCTTATCTGGCAGGATGAGTTTAACGGAACTACGCTGGATACAAGCAAATGGAACTATGAAACAGGCTATTATCTCAACAACGATCCCGCTACATGGGGATGGGGTAATGCAGAGCTGCAGCACTACACGAACAGCACCCAAAATGTATATGTACAGGACGGAAAGCTGAATATCAAAGCCATGAACGATAGCAAATCTTTCCCGCAGGATCCGAATCGGTATGCACAGTATTCTTCTGGCAAGATTAACACCAAGGATAAATTGTCCTTGAAGTACGGGAGAGTTGATTTTCGTGCCAAGCTTCCTACAGGTGATGGTGTATGGCCAGCACTGTGGATGCTTCCACAAGACTCGGTATACGGTACTTGGGCTGCGTCAGGTGAAATTGATGTTATGGAAGCGAGAGGCCGTCTGCCTGGATCAGTAAGCGGTACCATACACTTTGGTGGACAATGGCCCGCGAACCAGTATTCGGGCGGCGATTATCACTTCCCGGAGGGGCAAACTTTCGCCAATGATTATCATGTATACTCGGTAGTCTGGGAAGAGGACAATATCAAATGGTATGTAGACGGCAAGTTTTACTATAAAGTCACTAACGATCAGTGGTATTCCGCAGCTGCACCGAATAATCCGAATGCACCTTTCGATGAGCCGTTCTACCTCATTATGAACTTGGCAATCGGCGGAAACTTTGACGGAGGCCGTACTCCGAACGCCTCCGATATCCCGGCGACTATGCAAGTGGATTATGTACGCGTGTATAAAGAACCGTAATAAAATTGCTGTTTCCACATTTAACAAACCGTTGATCTGATTCATGATGATCAACGGTTTGTTTGTTGTTAATTTGAATTGATGTTATTTAAGCAGGGAGGTCTCGGTTTATATCTAGAGTCGCATCATACGGGTATGGAAAGTCTCGAGGATGTTTGGGGAATAGTAATTCATTATGAACAGGAATGGAGCGTAGAGGAATGAAAGTATTATCAATGATTCAACCCTGGGCGAGCCTGCTTGTCCAAGGCGAGACTCTCTATGAAACAAGATCCTGGAAGACCCGTTATCGCGGTCCGTTGGCCATTCATGCAAGCCAGAAAGTCGATAAGCAGGCCTGCAAATATGAACCCATACGCTCTTTACTCGCCAAGAATGGCTATACGCAACAAAACCTCCCTACAGGGGTGATCCTTGCAACTTGCGAGCTTTCCAATTGTTATCAAGTCATCGACGCTAATCATACGTCAGCCATTCTGGATTGCGGGAAGGTTGTGACGGGTGAGGACTTACTGTTAGGCGATTATAGTCCAGGTTATTTTGCGTGGGAAATAGCGGGTTTCCGTCTGCTGAAGCCCTATATGCCCGCGAAGGGAAAACTGGGACTATGGGAATATCCGATAGACGAAGAGTTGATGATATGACCTATGTACACAATTAATTGAGGGGGTCTCCTGACATTATTAACATGAAAAAATGTCGAGGGACAAGAACATGATCCCATTTATGTCGCTATTTTAGCGACTTTTTTGTTTCCTGTGAAGACCACACAATCCAACGTGAATTTCCAATCTGGACAATAATAAGTAAGGCAAGTTTTGAGTCAGGGAGGATTTTTGGGGGCTATGTTGCGAACAAAAAAAAGAACCTGCGGGCAGGATCGACATAATATTATAATTCCTTATCTTAGCAACCTTCCTCCATTTCGGAACGTCGATAACTGAAGATAAGGGGGATTATAATGAAAAATATGATATTTAAACTGATAGGCATTTGCTTCATTCTAACTGGATGCTTTTCTAATCAAACGGGAAATGAGCCAGTGAATGTGAATGATAAAGTGAAACTTGTGACGGAAAACGAAAACAATCTTACTTTGGAAAAAGTGACAGCCGGCTTAAAAACTGAGGGAATTGATATGTTTGAAGAGAAACTGAATAGTGATTGGGTATTAAATAACGTTAACGCCAACAGGTTTTCTGTGTCTCGACTAACTGTAAAAGAAGTTTATAAAGAGTACATTTCAGTATACATTTTCAATTCAGAGACAGATCGAAAAGAAGGTCTACATGATTTCAATCATCAAAAGGAAAAGTATGATATGCAAATACCGAACATCTATGAATACAAAAATGTTCTTATTCTTTATTGGCATCATGAAACCGTAGAGAATTCGAAGAATGCGAAATTTAACAAACCAATTGAAATGGCAATTCAAAAGATTTAAGTGTCGTAAAGGTGAGGTGGAGAAGTTAAATATTGAGGACTACATCCCTAGTTCGCTTCTAGTTTCTTGAGGTTTTTCTTGTCAAATCCCTTTGCAATTAACCATACAGACAAACTCAACTCATATACGCCAACGGGAAGAGCAATCACTCCTTTTACTGCAGAAAGAGGTTCTATAATACCGAACATTTCTAAAAGACCCGCTATAAATACAAGTATAGCAGTAATAATACCAGATAGCGCTAACGTTCTTGGAACAAACCTTGTTCTAAAAAGTAAATAGCTATACAGTGCAGTATTAATACCGAGCATAAAATTAGGACCTAACATCGATGTCCATCGATGAAAAGCTTGCAGCATGTGACCGAGCTCTTTAAGATTTTCTATACTCGCTAAGCTGTTTCCTTCATAATATATACTAAGCTGCACTAAACCTAGTATACTTACCACACCAACGGCAATAAGCACAGCTTCCATGAATCGAAAGCATAGATATCCTAACGCGAGTTGTTCATTCCAACGACGAAGATAAGGGAACAGCATAACCGATGTACCAACTGCAGTTAGAACGAGTATGAGATCGTTAAGTACACCGAGCAAGACCTTTGTTTTAAAACCATTTGCCACGGACAAATACCATTGTTCAGATAATACCGGCTCATAAGAGATAACAGCGATAACTGAAGTGACTGCAGCAACAATATAAAAAATTCCGATTATAATTCCATTCCTTCTGTCTTGCGTCATTGTACCTTACCTCCTTAAATTAATTACTGTCTAGGTATATCATTGCTGAGTTAACCTGAAAAATGTATTGGAGGTTATTATGGACCATTACGCAGTCATAGAGAGCGCTCTACTCCATATTGAGAACAATTTAGATCAGCCCTTATCATTAGATTCTGTAGCGGATACAGTCAACATGTCGAAATATTACTTTCACAGACTGTTTTCTGCCATAACAGGTTCTTCCTTAAACAATTACATACTTTCCAGAAGATTGAATGCTTCACTACAATTCATACAATCCGATCAATTATCCCTTACAGATATTTCGTACCTACTTAACTTTGGAGCCCAATCATCATTTACTCGTGCTTTTAAACGCCAATATGGAATAACCCCGAGCGCTCTAAGAGTACAAAATATGAAAATCCCTCTAACACCAATGCCTTCAGTGGTCAAAAGACCCGTAAAGAACATCAATGGTGATATTGTCACTGACTTCACCCTAACAGACTTTGAATCCATACGGGTTACCGGAATAGCTTTTGAAGTTGATCTGGCTGAAGATGATTATAAGACAAAGATTCGCTCTCATTCTGACAAATTGTTGCAGACCATTGATAAAACAATAAGTGGTCCATGTTATGTCATCTATTCCAATTGCCAACCTAATTCAACCCGCTTTAAAGTCCTGTTTGGAATTCCGCATGACATTCAGATCAATAAACCTTTTTATTTTACTATTGACGTACCACAACTCTTCTGTGCCAAATTCAAGTATTTCGGTGATCTCCTTGAAATAGGAGATATCCTTAAAACTGATTATGCAAGATTTTTGAAAATTTCCAGACAGGAAACCGAGGATTCACATATTGAGCTCATTCAAACTTTTGATGATATACACAATTTTCAATCTGCCTTCCACATTTATGCACCTATCAAGAAACTGCCGATTGATTCAGCATATTAACTACCATAATTTACTTCATGCCCTCCGTTCTTTTTGAATTATTATGAATGATCTCAAGATAACACAGAGGTTAAAAATGCACTTTTCAAATCTTGCTGTAACTAAATAGGGCCTATTCGAGATGTACAATTGTCGCTGCTATGCTTTTTCTTTCTTCACTTGTAATAACTCGAGCAGGAAACCATAGCTAACTTCAAGAGCCAAACAGGACCATGGCGTGCTCGTAGGTCCTGAATGACGTCGTTTGTGATATATATTTATAACGGAGATACCCTTTCAGCAGTTTGAAAGTAACGATGGACAACCAGAATGCGTTAATCTCATTGACTTCCATGGGAGGTCACTTACGAACTTTCGCCCGTTAAATTCATTATCCAGAATAAGATAATTTTATTTATTAACCCCTGATAAATTGCGCATGCCTTTGGGGAGAACTTGAGAATCATCCGTACCTGCCAAAGGGTGCGGCAGCGGAGTTTACCCGTTTCGAGAAAGATGCGAATATGAAGGGGCAGGAGAACAACTGGCATGCGGATGTCACTTGGCGTCTTGAGCCTTCCATGGGTGCCGTTCTTCGCTTGTCCGAGGTGCCGCCGCAAGGCGGGGATACGCTGTGGGCGGATATGGGCGCTGCTTATGACAACCTTCCGGATGAGGTGAAGGAGCGCATTGACGGGCTGTAGGCCATTCACGGTTTCACGCCAACCTTCGGACGGTCAATGCCGCCTGAGCTGCTGGCACAGAAGCAGGCGGAATTCCCTGCAGCCGAACATCCGGTTGTTCGCACGCATCCGGAGACGGGGCGGAAAACCCTGTTTGTTAATCGGGTATTTACGACCCGAATTGTTGGCCTGGATGAGAAGGAAGGAGAGGAGCTGCTCCAGTACCTGTTCCGTCAGGCAGAAATTCCAGAATACCAAGTGCGCTTCCATTGGGAGAAAAATTCAATTGCGCTGTGGGCTAACCGTTCGACCCAGCATTACGCTTCTTCCGGTTATTATCCAAACCGTCGCATAGCGGAACGGATTTCCATTATTGGTGACCGTCCTTATTAATTATATACTTAGGCCAGGCTTGGCTATTATAGCGTTCTATAAACAGTGGAAGCACGTACATAGAGCAACATGGATTCAGCATCTGCAGTGCTTAAAATGCTACATTCTTAAAGTCATTAATAATGAGAGCACCAGTTCAAAAAGTGAACTGGTGCTCTTCAAATTTGAAATTCCTCAATAATCCTCATTAAACAAGACACGGAGATTTGCGGATAAATCCGGTTAATATCCTCGCTATATCTTCTGGTGGAAATGCACGATTTGTCATAAACCAGTGCTGAATAATTCCAAACTGTGCATTTCCTAAATAAGCAATTGCATAGTCAGAAAACATATAGGCTGGATCTTTTGTTAAATTTTCAAACATTCGTGTGCCCACCAAATATTGGAGTCGCTCTCTTAATTCAGTTGGAGCTCCCGAACAAATTAGTGTTTTAAAGAAGTTAGCATGAACATGCAAGTACTGAAAGGCTTTCGTGATTGGAGGGTAAGCTGCATTATCGTACTCGTGGCTCATTAACTCTTGAATATTGATGGGTTCGAATACACGTAATAATCCTTGAACAAACTCAGTTTCCTCTATCAGATGAAAAATATCATTAAAATGCAAATAAAATGTTCCTCGATTAATTCCTGCTATTTTACAAAGGTTTTTAACGGACAACCCCTTAATACCTTCATTTTCTAATATAAATATCAATGCATTCTCCATTAGTGTGCGACTACGGATCACTCTCATATCAGTACTATTTTTGATCACTATTTTTCTCCTAGTCTGAAATTGTATATATTTGTGAACAATTTTCACGTCGTGTCTATTAATCAACACGTAGCCTTTTGTGTTTATTGATCATCCAATAATGCCAAATTATAATAGGTTCTACAGCTTTAATCAACATGTGTTTATTATTTTAAGCTGACTACATTTAGGAGGGTACCATGGAATATCGATATCTTGGGAAGACAGGTACAAAAGTTAGTGCGTTTTCATTAGGCGGATCAAGTTTTGGAACAAGAGCAAGCGAAGATGAGAGCATAAAAATCATTGATGAAGCTTTAGACTTCGGAATCAACTTGATTGATACATCTAATATCTACGGAAAAGGGGAATCAGAGCGTATTATCGGTAAAGCGATTAAGAATAAACGGCAGAATGTCATAGTAGCTTCTAAATTTGGAGCGGAAGCTGCTGATAAAATAAACCAAAATGGTGCATCACGAGGATGGATACGAACCGCTGTTGAACAAAGCCTGTTACGTTTACAAACCGACTATATAGATCTTTATCAACTTCATCTTCCTTTTGAATTCGTTGCTTACGAAGAGATTCTAGTGACATTAAACGACTTGGTGAAAGAAGGGAAAATTCATCATATCGGAACTTCAAATCATCTGGGATGGCAAATTGTTCACGCACAAAACAGTAGCGATCGATTTCATATTCAACGTTTCGTAAGCGAGCAAACGCCATATTCTATGATTAATCGAAGAATGGAGTTTGAACTTGCTGAGATAGCAAAGCTTTATGAACTATCTCTGTTTGTGTACAGCCCCTTATCTGGTGGCCTACTAACTGGAAAATACAAAGCTGGTCAGGCTGCACAGAGCGGTTCACGTGCTGCTGCATTAAAAGGCTATGCAGATACATTAGATCCCGAATTGGCTGAAAATGAATATAAGTTTAAGGTCATTGAGAAGTTGCAGCAACTGGCAAATGAAGTGGGGATTTCATTAGCGGACATGGCGATTGCTTTTACGCAAAGTCATCCGTTTGTCACATCAACCCTGTGGGGACCACGTACCATAGGTCAATTACAAGCCTATATCTCTGGGTCTAAGGTGAAACTCGATACAAATGTGTTGGATGCTATCGATGCCATTAATCCACCGGGCAAACGTATTGACGATAAAGAACAAAGCTGGACTCCTGAGTGGATGAGCACTGAACGGCGAAGACGTTAAATTGATTAAGAGACCGGGAAACGCAAGATTAACCAAAATACGACTAGTCGTTGACTTACTTTCAATTCCCTGGCTGTCGCTGTCTAATCCAGCTCAATCATAAACAAGTATGGGGGATTGATCGGATGATCACTTATGGATCAAACGACTCGAATTTTGTACGAGTTTTCTCAACAAGCCACTTCTCAAGTTTGCCAGGTTAGTTAATTGTGTGGGGTAGAAAAAAGAAAGCAAGCTGGCGGCATTTCTTGCACGGCTTGCTATTTGTGTCCTTCAATATATTAGGAATTGCATCTATTCTTGTCTTGAGCTAATGCGTACGTTCCCTCTCCCTCTTTCCTGCTTGGCCTTCCCAAGCTACGAACAGTTTTACCTGTTCAAATCGCCATTTACATCATACGTAGCGCCAACTTTTAAATGAGCAATCGGTAGCACAACCCCAAGCAGCAAACACTTGCCGTGCGGATTCATCCGCCGGTACAAAGAATTCGATTCGCGGGTAAGCTTGATAGGTCACAGCAAGGTGTAGTTGGTTATACCGTATAGGTTTACGTTCTGCTGAGCATGGCTGCCTTGCGAGGAAATGTTTCGCCGTAGTTAAATCCTGCTCAACCGTCCATGCCTCTCTATTCCAAAACTCGTGCAGCTCTGGATATTTCTCCATCATCCTATGAAAACGCGCATACTTAGGGTCAACAAATAGAGCTGGGTGGTGGCTCTTAAAGGCTTGAATGCCAACAATTCCATGGGATTCCCAGCGGGCCTGCGACTTCTCGTCAAATGAAGAAGCTGCTCGGATAGGCATATCCTCATTAAAGTGAAGATCAATCGTATTAGGCGGATTAGAGGCAAAATAGAAATCGGTCAGACCAAACAAGTTACAGAAAGCCTCATTAAATCTGACGATATCCAGCACATCGGTCACGATCATCCCCGGATAAGGCAACTGATGCAGCATAGATCTGGCTTGGTCCAGAACCCTGTCCAATTGTCGGCCAGATAAGGGAAGGGGAATCGGCACATAACCTGCGGATAGAAGCAGATCATTCCGTTCTTCGCCAGTGCAATCCAAATAAATCGCGATGTCCATAAGGGTTTTACGATCAGGCAAGCGCCGTGAACGTCCTGTCAGCAAGTTTTTGTATGTGCCGCAAGCCTCATCATTCAATTCCTGTTGGGTAAATCGCTTCTTGTTCTGGATCTGGGAGGCAGTCTTACCCGGGTTCTGTTGCCGCTGTATCCGAAGCCGTTCTATCGTGTCTAGTACACGCTTTAATTCAGCAGCACTACTAGCTTGATTCGATGTCGTCACGGTGTTCTCCCCTTTCAAAAAACAGGTGTAGTTCTGCACTTGGGAAATGAGATTGCTGTGAATATACTATATACTATACCAATTCACCAGGCGTTGAAAAAAGGGGGAATGATCATGATACGTGCGATTTTTGTCAACCCGCACAACAAAAATCCGTTCACTATTCAGGAAGTCGAAACACCGCAAGCACAACCTTGGGAGACCATCGTGGAAGTTAAAGCCTTCTCGCTTAATCGCGGCGAAGTCGTCGATGCAATCCAGCGCCAGGAAACGAGCAGGCCCGGCTGGGATTTCTCCGGTGTCGTACGGCAGGAGGCCTTAAACGGGGTCGGCCCAAAGAAAGGAAGCCGTGTAGTCGGTTTATTGCTAACGGGAGCCTGGGCGGAGCAAATCGCGGTACCTGCCCTGACTCTCGCTGAAATTCCAGACGAGATCACCTTCGAACAAGCTGCTAGCTTACCAGTTGCCGGCCTCTCGGCTCTATACGCCTTGCGTAAAGGAGGACTCTTGCTAGGCAAGCGAGTGTTAATTACAGGTTCAACCGGAGGGGTCGGTGCATTCGCTCATCAATTGGGTGCCTTATCTGGTGCTTATTCAATCGGCGTTGCACGTTCCGAGTCCAAGGCCAAGCAAGCTATGGCTTTTGGCGCAGATGAAGTCCTTGTTGGGGAAGACGTGACGAAAGCCATCGCCACGAATGGCCCGTATGATTTTATCATCGATTCCGTTGGCGGAGATACACTTGCGGCTCTTTTCCCACAGTTGATCCCACAAGGCGTCTGCGTATCCCTGGGTCATTCTTCTTCAGATACCTCTTCTTTGCACATGATCGGTTTAGGCGGAAGGACGTTGTATAGCTTTTTTCTCGGTGAAGAAATGAACCGCCATGCGCCTTCGCAAGATCTTGCCATGCTCACTCGGTTGGTTGGAGCAGGGAAATTGCAGACGGGTATCGCGGTGCAAGAATCCTGGGAGCAGATTGATTCCGTGGCACGTCAATTAATCAATCGCGATTTTACAGGCAAAGCTGTGCTTACGATCTAAATATGAACCTTGTAGTAAACCTCTACTCCAAGAAGACCGCATAAGTAACAGTTTTCAATAGCAGAAACCATGACAACAACAGCACGGATGAGTTGGACAGCCTTAACATACGGAGTAGCATATTCTGACCTCCACCTCATGGCCAGGTGATGAAGGATTGTGGGAGCGAAGACTTTGTGAGGCATGGGAGGGTTCATGAGTTAAGTTCAAATTTAAGGTAATATTTATGTAGCAATACACAATGAACACACTAAAAAAAGGGTTATACACAACCGGAAAGGTTAGTGAAACAAGAGGGAATCACTACACAAAGAAACCACTCCTTAAACATCGGGAGTGGTTTTTGTCTATATACTAATGTAGATTCTGTGGTCAAACTGTATTTTGTGTTTTAGATGTATTACGGTGAACCGTATCATAAATAAGCGCAAGTTTTTTGCGAGGTTCCTTGCGAGGCATGGATTGGTATATATGTGTGCAGATTTCGGGCCATGGTAACGCTGAAAAGGTACATAGGCTATCGCGTTTTGAGTGGTGCATCCTCGTCACATCCCACGGATGGAAGAGGGCTTCGTGAATGGAAGAGACTCTCCGAGGCTGGGAAAGAAAAATGTCAGGAGTGTCGCGGTTGGAAGCGAACGTGCTTTTGACGGCACATTCGCTTCTTTCGCTATTCTTGGTCTATGATGTTTCCCAGTGTTGGGCGTGTTATTGTGGCGAGAAACTAGAGCGAACTGCCATTCTTCCCGCAACAGCTCCGCCATGGCTACAACTTTTGCCGTGTCAAGGGAAGATGAGTTGCACGGGAATGACGGCGTTCTTAGGAGAATAAATATCTTCCATTTGTTCACGTAACAGCTTTACGGCTGTTCGTGCCATTTCCTGTTCATCCTGCTGTACATAAGCTACGCCAGAAAGATGTGGATTATCGAAAGATAGCAAATCGATATTGGAGTGATCGTTCAGACGACGGATAGCGGCCGATGTAAGGCGTGCGGTTTCTTCAGTCAAGGAGAAGACTGCCGAAATTTCGCTGTGTTCCTGCAAGAAGTCGCTTACATAGTCCAATGCTTGCTCGCCGCGTAGAATGTCGAGAGGGATGTGACACCACAAGCTCTTGTCAATCGAGATACCTTGATCTGTGTATGCCTGCTCGAAGCCGAGCGTGCGATCCTCGACGGCTGTATTGGCATTTTCAGGTGAGATGAGCGCAATCTGCTGATGACCCTTGGATAGCAAATGGGAGACAGCCTTGTACGCGCCGCCGTAATTGTCGGAAGTAATGGTGTACGTCTCAATGTTTCGCAGATAGCGGTCGATGAACACACACGGGAATTTATCGAGCGACAGACGCAGTAATGATTCGTTGTATTTCTCATCTTCTGTCGGAAAAACGATCAGCCCCTTCACACCAAGCTCCGTCAGTGTACGAATGACGTTTGATTCAATAGAGGAGGACTCGCGCGTGATGCTAAGTATCATGCTGAGACCGACTTCATGCAGGAATTGTTCCGTGTAATCAACGAGCTTCTGAATGACACGGGTCCTCATCGTCGGAATGATGAAGCCGATGAGCGGCATGGAGGACGCGGTGCATGGGGATGGCAGAGAATTGATGCTGGAAACAACGAGACTAGAAGATACGAAAGAGCCTTTGCCTTGTACGCGTATAATCAATCCTTCGTCAGCTAGTAGGGTTAGGGCGTTCCTGACGGTTATTTTACTTACTCTGAATTCGTCCATTAGTTCTTGCTCAGAAGGAATGCGGTCCGTTGGCCGAAGCCGCCCTGATTTAATTTTCTGTAGAATATCTTCTCGAATTTGTTTGTAGAGCGCCAGCTTTTTCAAAAAGTTGCATCTCCCCATAAACTTTATGATTTTATAATCAATTGGTTATATAAAGCATATTTCATCTATATTATAATACGGCATGTAAAGCGCTTACAATATGGAATCTGAGAAAATGTTGCGAAGGGGTCTTTTCTTTAAACGGTTAGAATTTATGTTAAGGATGGTGGTGCCAAGGTAGATTGAACCCGCTTAAATTAACAGATCTAACTAGTCAGCCGACTTTTCAAATGCATAACCAAAAAAGAGAGGATGACGAACAAATGAAAAAACGCAGTACTTTAATTTCCATCGTTACAGTCCTTATTATGTCGCTTGTTTTTACAGCATGTGGTACACCTTCTGATTCAAAAACGGAAACACAGCAATTAGGCGCTAATGCCGGTGAGAATGCAACGGAATTGTCATTTTGGACCTTCGTAGATTTGCACGGCAAGCATTTGGATAAAATGCTGGGGTTATGGAACCAAGAGAACCCAGACAAACAGATTAAGTTGAATGTAACGGTTATGCCTTACGACGATATGCACAACAAGCTCTTATTGGCAGTTACAAGCGGAAAAGGTGCTCCTGATATCGCGGATATCGAGCTGGGTCAATTCCCTAAATTCTTGGAAGGTGACAACGTTCCACTGGAATCTTTGAATGATGTATTTGCACCATACAAAGACGTTGTTGTTCCTTCACGTGTGGAGATTTACTCCAAAGCCGACCAGGTTTATGGCTTTGATTATCACGTAGGTGCTACGCTTGCTTTCTACAACACTGAAATTCTGGAACAAGCAGGTGTTGACTACAAGACAATCAAAACTTGGGAAGATTACAAACAAGCAGGTATCAAGGTTTATGAAAAGACTGGCAAGTACTTAGGTACTGCTGATACATCAGCTACTTGGCAAGCATCGCTGCTGCTAGCTCAACAAAACGCTGATTTTACAGATGAAAATGGTAATCCAAAAGTGAACTCGCCTGAAATGATTAAAGCGTACGAAATGTTAGTCGATCTGCAGAAGAACAATGTTATTCATACGATCCCTGGCGGTCAACCCGACACAGAAGAAGCAAAAGGCGAATACAACAAAGGCAACTACGCGAGCGCATTGATGCCTGAGTGGTACATGTCCCGCTTTGTAAACGAAATGAAGGACCTTAAAGGGAAGTATGCAATTGCTCCATTGCCTGTATTTGAAGAAGGTAATCCTCGTTCTGTTGGCTTAGGCGGTACTGGCACAGTTGTTACTAAGAATGGTAAAGACGTTCAGTTGGCCAAAGAATTTGTAGCCTTTGCCAAGCTTTCGAAAGAAGCTACGACTGAAATCTGGAATACACTTGGATTTGACCCAATCAACATGGAAGTATGGCAAGATGATGCCGTAACGAAAAACCCTGATAATGAATACGTCCAATACTTTAAAACAAATGCATTTGATACTTTGAATGAGATCAAGGACGAAATTAGAGCGATCAAGTCCGTTAAAGCTTCGCCGACCATCGGCAATATATTCAATACGGTTACCTTGAATGCTATCTTTGAAGATGGCCAAGACGTGAAGGAAGCGCTGGATGAAGCACAAGAAGCAATCGAACAAGAATTGAAATAAATAGAATAAGTAAATGATTTGATTAAACCTGTCGGCAGGTATAGTAGTCGGCAGGTTTAACCATAGTCAAGGGAGATTGAGAATATGATAAAGAAATTTGTATACTCTCAAAAGGTTGCGCCTTATGTTTTTGTATTGCCATTTATACTCATATTTTTGTTATTCTGGTTATATCCGCTTGTAAATTCATTCATAATGAGCTTTCAAGATAAGATGTTGGGACAGGATCCTAAATGGATTGGTGAAGCGAATTATTCCAAATTACTTACAGATAAAGTGTTTTTGACGTCGATTAAAAATAGCGTTGTTTACATGTTAGGAACCTTAGTGCTGTTAATTCCCTTTCCCATGTTATTCGCCGTTATGATCAACAGTAAGTTAATGCTGGGAAGAGAGTTTTTTAAATCTTCGTTCTTTCTCCCTGCATTGACATCTGTCGCAGTTGCGGGTACCATTTTCCGCCTTACATTTGGTGAAATGGAAGGTTCATTAATGAACAGTTTCCTAGGTCTATTTGGTGTAGAGCCTATTAAATTCCTGAAAGACGGAGAATGGAGTATGGCAGCACTGTTAATCCTCGCATGTTGGAGATGGACAGGTGTTAATATGCTTTACTATCTATCCGGTTTGAAAAGCATTGACAATGAATATTATGAGGCTGCTTCAATTGACGGGGCATCTGCTTGGCAGAAGTTTAGAACGATCACAATGCCATTATTGAAGCCGACCACGGTATATGTTACGACAATTAGTGTTTATGCAGGTTTAGCCATGTTTACCGAGAGCCTGATGATGTTTAACGGTAACAATTCACCCAAAAATATTGGCTTAACCATTGTTGGATTTCTGTATAGACAAGGGATTGAGAAGAATAAGCTGGGTTACGCAGCTGCAGTTGGGATCATTCTGTTAGTCATTGCTATGATTATCAATTTAACTCAGTTGAAATTTAGTGGAATGTTCAAAAAGGAGGAGGATTAAAGTGGGCAAAAGTCAGACGAGGAATAATTCTATTTCCAGAATAGTAATTATTTGTTTGTTTATTATACTATTCGTTATAATTATGATTCCATTCTATGCAGTGGCCCTATCTTCCTTTAAACCAGGTGAATCATTAATTAGATATGGTCTTAACCTAAGTTTGGATTTTAGTATCATGAGTTTTGACAATTTCATCTATCTGTTTACTGGAGAACATGATTATTTTGTATGGTTTTGGAACAGTATGACTTTAACCATCGTTCAAGTGGTTTTAACACTTTTTGTAAGCGCATTTGTTGGATATGGCTTCGCAGCATATGATTTTAAGGGTAAGAACTTCCTCTTTATATGTGTTTTGCTCATTATGATGGTGCCTTTCGAAATACTGCTGGTTCCTTTGTACAGCCTGATTAATGATTTGAAAATGGTGAATAGCTATTCAGCAATCATTCTTCCAGGTGTAGCCAATGCCGCGACGATATTTTTCTTCAGGCAATATCTAAGAAGCATACCCAAAGAGATTATTCAATCCGGGCGGGTTGATGGCGCAAACGAATATGCGATTTATTTCAGACTCATTATGCCGATTATGAAGCCATCCTTTGCAGCAATGGCCATTCTGAATGGTATGAATAGCTGGAATAATCTGTTGTGGCCATTCATGGTGCTCGGAGATCAGAGTAAATTTACTCTTCCAATCGGTTTGAAAACGTTGTTAACTCCTTATGGCAATAACTATGACCTATTAATCGTAGGCTCCTTCTTCTCCATCATTCCAATTTTCATACTGTTTATTGCTTTCCAGAAATATTTCATAGACGGTATGACTGCAGGTGCTGTTAAAGGGTAGTGTATATTATGATGAAGCAGGTGATAAGATGGAAATCCAACAAAGATCGTTACACGACATTCAACCATTAATTGAGCAGAGAGCAGATCCTTTTATTTACCGACATTCGGATGGATATTATTATTTCGTAGCATCTGTTCCTGAGTATGATCGAATTGAAATCCGTAGAGCCCAGAGCCTTGAGGGGTTTGTTACTTCAACTCCTGTAGTGATCTGGAGAAAGCGCGAGACTGGTATCCTTAGTGCCAATATCTGGGCGCCTGAACTGCATTTTATTGATGACAAATGGTACGTATATTTCGCTGCCGCACACACGACGGATACGAATGAAGGCTTGTTCGACCATCGGATGTATGTGCTAGAGAATGAACATGCCAATCCGCTAGAAGGCAGTTGGACGGAAAGAGGACAGATTCGCACCGCGTGGGAAACCTTCGCCCTCGATGCTACTACCTTTGAGCATAATGGCAGCCGTTATTACGTATGGGCACAAAAGGATCCGAATATCGAAGGCAACTCTAATCTGTATATATCTAAAATGAGTAATCCGTGGACGTTGACTGGGCCGCAAACGATGATTTCGATGCCGGAATATGACTGGGAGATCATTGGTTATAGAGTGAACGAAGGCGCGGCATTTCTTCGCAAGGGTAATCGGGTATTCCTCTCTTATTCGGCTAGCGCCACTGATTTTAATTATTGCATGGGCCTGCTTGAAGCCGATGCGGATGCTGATTTGCTCGATGCCGCCTCATGGCGCAAGTCGCAGTCAGCGGTTTTATCGACAGATGAGAGCATCTCGATGTATGGTCCCGGTCATAATTCCTTCACGGTGTCAGAGACCGACGAAAAGACGCTATTTGTGTTCCATGCAAGAACGTACAAGAAAGTTATAGGAGATCCGCTGTACGATCCGAATCGGCATACATTTGTGACGGAGCTTTTGTGGACGGCTGACGGCAGACCCGATTTCCGCGGTTCGGTTGCAGCACTTGCACGTTCTGTGCAGTGAATAAGTGTCCCAACAAGGTTGGTTGATGAATTTAAGTTCGTTTATCGAACTAGCCAAAGAGAGACAGTAAGAACATCGAAGGCACCCAAATGGGTGCCTTTACTTTCGCTCTACAGATAAGTCCAAGGAATCACGTTGGCGACCCTGTTTCAGGTTAGGGAGAGTGCTGTAATTCTAGTTGTCTAGGGACAAGAACTTGTACCGATTGCCAGAATGGTCGATTTAGCAAATTCTTTATTAATTCTAACTGTCAATTATGCTCTTGATATTTTTAATAGTTGCAAAGTGCATTGCTTCATGGTAAATCAGAAAACCCAGTAATTGTTCTGCATTTGTAAAGATAAGTCCTGTAGAAGACTTGTAATGAGGATTGATTTCTTTTTTCAATTTGCTTGAAAGTACCGATTCAACCCTTTCACTTTGTTCAGTTAACAAGTCGATTATTTGAGACAACGTTGGAGGCTCTATATTCCAGTCAGAGGGTTTAGTTCCTGGATCAAACAACTTACTAAAATTAGCAGGATATGTGGTTTCTTGCCCAGTAAGTTGGAAAGCGAACTTCTCATGTATAACATACATGTGGCCTAGATTCCATTTTATATTGTTTTTCAAACCTGGTGGAATGATTTCCGAGTCAGGGTCATTTATATTCCTCACGTATTCAACTGCCTGACGGCGAACAAATCCCAATTGATCTGTGACAACATTGCTCATGATATTGACCTCCCGTAAAGTCGCTAATGAAATCGTTAAGAAAAATCACTTGTTTCTTGGGTGAAGAAATTCCGCGAGTCTTACAAAAAAACTCTTTTGAGTCAGTGAGCAGAGTTGCTTTTAGAAACATAAGTTGAGACTCGTTGTGACAGATTTGCCAGCGAACGTTCAAAATAGGATTCATCATGAAGTGCTCTACTCAGAATTAATCCCCCCTGAATACTGCCAATCGTTTCCTCTGAAATCTGGTCAGCAGCTTCTTTAGAAATGCCTGTTCGAACTAGTGCCGCACTTAATGCTTCAATCCATCTATAAAAATACTGCCGAATTACTGCAGCGAATCGATCTCTTGTTTCGTCCAAAGCGAATGCACCAATAAGGCATATACGCTGTCCGGATTGAAAATAAGTATTGACCTCTTGCCACATATGATCAATGGCTGCCTGGGGTTCATTCTGTTCGAGCGGCTCAAAAATGTTCTTGATAAACCATTGATCAATATGAGCAAGAATTTCAGCAGCCATCTCATCTTTTCCACCCGGAAAGAAATAATATAAGCTTCCTTTAGATAAACGCGTCCGGGCTGTAATTTTACTCAAGGATGCCCCCTCATAACCTAATTCACGAAATACCTCAGTAATGAGAGGGATGACATCAGATTTTTCAAAAACAGTCCGCGTCATAGGTTTAACTCACTTAGGCTTGGATGGTCAGCGGGACGCGTACCGAGAGGCCAATGGAACTTTCGTTCCTCTTCCTTAATTGGCATGTCATTAATCGAAGCAAATCGACGTTGCATTAAGCCGTCTTCAGCGAATTCCCAATTCTCGTTTCCATACGATCTGAACCAATTGCCACTATCATCACGCCATTCATATGCGAATCGAACGGCAATACGGTTATCCGTAAATGACCAAAGCTCCTTAATGAGGCGGTAGTCCAATTCTTTAGCCCATTTTCTAGTTAGTAAAGCAACAATTGCTGGGCGGCCTGTTATAAATTCGCTCCGATTTCTCCAATAACAATCCTCAGTGTACACAAGAAAGACGCGCTGAGGGTCTCGGGTATTCCAGCTGTCTTCTGCCATACGCGTTTTTTGGATTGCTGTCTCAAGAGTGAATGGGGGAGTTAAATTATTCATTACATTTTCCTCACTTTCTGTACTGTTTGTATCAGTATAAACCGATCGGTTTATAAATGCAAGTTTACATCCCAAATATAATACCAATTTCGAATCAGATAGGTTTAGCTGATAAACATAAAGTCTTGAAGTTGACTATTCCGTTGAACTACATAGTCGAACTGAATAGAGGGGAGCGGATATGAAGCATAAATTATTGCCTTTGTCGAAACCGTGCATTACATTCTATTAGTATTCTTGGCTGATAGGCGAGCATCGGATTAACGACTTCAAACAAGTAATGATGATCTTCTAGAAAACGAGTAACAGGAAGATGGTAATGTCCTGTTGATTCCAAAATGATCATAGGTTGGTGATCCGTTTGCTCCTCGAGTAAGCTTTAAGAACGTATGAAAAGCTTTATCGTCCTTCACGAGTGCGAAGGACGATAAAGCCCTTTCCGTAAGGCTTACCTTTGTCTAGAAAGCATAAGGAGTCGCCATATGGGCGGCTTTTTCTTCATCTTGCATTAGTCCGGTGATTTATAAGATCCTGCAAGCTCAATCATTACCTTCCAATCCTCTGCTTCATAAGGCATGCTTACCTCATTCTCCGGTACGCCAAGCTGGACCTCAAGAATGACCATCCTGGTTTCGGCCAGAATAGAAAAGAGGCTATTCAAGGTAATCGCAAACTGATTGCCTGTGGTCACCTGCCTGATCTGCCCGTTAATAAGCACCTGCCCACTGCCTGAAATGACAGTCCATGCTCGGCACCCTAATCGATGCTTGCGTAATCCGATATGTTTGCCAGGCAAAAGCGTCATATTTAATGTGGTTACGGTTGTATTTTCGTCTTCTACCGCTCTCTCCATGACGCGATAGCTGCCCCAAGTTGCCTCGACGTACATCGGTTGCAGTGGAATACTGCCCAATTGCTCTTTAATTTCATTTGAATCTTTTTTGTTGGCTATGAGAATTCCGTCCGGACTTGCGACAGTGATAATACCTGGGACTCCGATGACGTGGATCGGGTAGGGGAGCTCGTTAACGATGTAGGAATCCGGGGAAGATTCGGATATTCTGCCGTGTCCCAATACATTGGAATCCAACTGATCACACAGAGCATCCCAGCTCCCGATATCCTGCCATACACCCTCATATGGCAGTACAACAGCCCGTTGCGATTGTTCAGCAACTTGTTTGTCAAAACTGCGTTCAGGCAACTGTTCATACAGGGTTAACAATTGTTCGTAATGAACCGGAAGGCCATTTTTTTCAATATGGGACAACATAAACGCAAGAGAGAAGGCATACACCCCGCAGTTCCACAATGCGCCATGCTGTAGCAGGGTTTCAGCGACATCCAATTCAGGTTTCTCTATGAATTGTGTAACCGGTGCATAACCATTAGGTTCTTTTTTTCCTGGCAGGATGTATCCATATTGTTCTGAAGCGTATGTGGGCCTTGTCCCAATTAAAATGATATCGGCATGACTCTGTTTCAATATTTCCGGAAGTAATTTGAAGCTCCTGAAAAAGTTCTCGTCTGCGAACACATCCGCTGGCGCGATACAAATCATATCGTCAGGTTCAGCCGCTCCGTAGGATTTCAGATACAAGCTCGCCAAGGCAGCTGCAGTAAAAGTCCCACGCTTAAAAGGTTCTCCAATGACGGGTATCTTGCCTTTGGTATGACGGGTGGTAATGTCGGTCTGGTTCTGATGTGAAATAATGAGCGTTGAGTCGAGTAGGTCTGAGCTGTCAAGCTGGCGGCATACTCTGCTGATCATGGATTCTCTTCCGCCTCCAGGTGACGGAAGTATATCCACGAACAGCTTGGAGCGAAGCTCATTGGACAGCGGCCAAAGCCTTTTGCCTGCGCCGCCACATAGCAGTACGATATGCATTGGCTTCCTCCTTAAGCTCGGGGAGTTTTGCTATAGATTTTACGTTTGTGAAAGGAAAGAGATCGGTATTTAAGCGCAAAATTGCTAATTTGTTGTTCTTTTAACGAAGAAGCATTCATGTTGAGACTTTTATTCATGGAACTCTTTAGGATTATGCTGGCCGGGTTTTTCGAATACATAAAATTGGCATAGGTTTCATACTCGGAGAACCCAAACTGCTTCTTCTTATTGATAGTTGAGATAATCGCTTTGTACCATGGCAGCTGATGGATCGTTTCAATTTTCTTCTTCAGAGCAGAGAGTTTCGATTTTTCGAACAGCATATAATGGGTGACAAAAGAGCGTGGGCGCGGCGCTTTCATGCCTAACAGCTTGCGGTAGGTGTTGAAATATTCTGGCTGACTCCAGTCGCGACAGTAAAATACCGTCTTATTTTCAACAATAAATGAATGAGGTTTAATGAGCACCGTATCCGCATCCATCACCAGAAAGTGCTTCGCTCTCACAATGTGATCCCCGTTCATTTTAAGCAGTTGTTGATATAACCAGCCTGAGCGGTCCCAGCGGGATGATTGATAGTGTATATCGTTTTTGGTGATAGGCAGGACTGACCGCTCGTTAACAAAAATGCAGTGTTTGCGGGAACAAAGGTTTCTGATTTTGTTGCTGGTCGGGGAAACAATATAAATCTGTCCAATCGGGTGCCGCACATAACGACGAATGCTATCGATAACTTGAGGAAGAGTGCTCAAATCTTTTTCGATTGCAGGTATAAGAACATCGATCATAGGCGCACGATTTAACTTTATTTCATGCTGAACTGGCATCTTCTCAACTCCTTGGACAAATGGTTACATCTTGTTCATGATATGTGTGCAAAATTGGTTTGGTCAGGGCATGTGCGAATATACCATTTTTACGAACAAGGGCATTGGTTTAGGGTAGTTTTATCGGTATTACATATACTGCATGATCTTGATGAAACATCAGGGTTGGATTCATTTGTTGAAGGGAGAAGTGTTATATGGGGGTGGATAGATTGAAGCCGTTAAGAAGCAAATGGTTGAAAACAAAAGTGATCCTCAATAATGGTTCTATCAAACCATTTATACCTGATACGCAGCGATATAACAAAACCAACCTGTGGTCCATGATCAGCAGATACGGTATGGTTTATATTAAACCCGAGATTGGCACTTACGGAATGGGTGTCATAAAGGCGGAGATGGTGAGTCATCAGAATTTTGCCTATCAGATTGAACAAAAACGACTGTCGTTTGACAATTTTGACTCGTTCCACGAAAGTCTTGTACGTCTGGTAAATAAAAGAAGCTATCTCATTCAGAGAGGAATCAATCTGCTTAAGCACAACAAGAGGCGTTTTGATATAAGAGTCATGATACAGTTAAGTCCCGACAATCAGTGGGAGGCTACGGGAATCATCGGCCGACTCGGTCATCCGAAAAAAATCGTGACCAATTATCACAGCGGTGGTAAACCAATGGATGTTCACAGACTGCTGGAATCTCATGCATCCCTGAAACGCAGAAATGAACTCATCCAGGAGATGAATGAGCTTGGATTACGTATTGCACGCCACATGAAGAAAAAATACCCCTACCTTAAGCAAATCGGCGTGGATATTGGTCTGGACCGGAGTTTGAAACCCTGGATTATTGAGGTGAACGTCAAACCGGACCCTTATATTTTCAACCAATTAAAGGACAAGACAATGTATCGAAGGGTGATAAAATACTTCCGCCATGCTGCTAAAAAAACAAAATAACGCTTCTCTTTTAATCATAACAATATCACCCAGCTTTAGTGACTAACGGATGGGTTCACGACACCACAGCTTAACGACCTTCCTCACCAGCCGTAAGAATAGTATAAAACGCCATAACAAAATGTTCATTACGCTGTGGTGCCCCGAGAGGGGCATGGATGACTACGGGCAGGTTAGTTTAATGTATTGTGTTTCAGTAATTCGTAAACCGAGTTAAATATATTGCTAGCATCTTAAATTCCGACGATGATAAGACCTTTTGTAACTGGACATTAAACAACGACGCTTAAAATAATTTTTCCATTGCCATCACATCTACAAAATTGCCTTCTAGAACGCCTTGGCTCCGGAATATACCCACTTCTCGGTATCCGGCTCTATGGTATAAGCGCTGACCTAGCGTATTAAATGGAAAGGTAAAAAGAACAAACTTATAAAAGTTATTCTGCTTACCGATTTCCTCTAATTTCTGAAGCAACTGTTTTCCGATCCCTTTGCCGCGATAATCACGATGAATATAAATGGAGATATCACCGACACCGTCATATGCGCTTCTAGGGTTATATAAATTGATAGAAGCCCACCCGACCACTTGATCACTCTGTTCAGCTATGAGTACCGAGTAACGCCCCTGGTGCTTGTTAAACCAATCAGACATATAAGCTTCATCTTTTATGTCTGTTTCTAGCGTGGCAATGCGGTCTTCAATACCTTGATTATAAATAGTTAGAATGCTTCCCAGATCCACTTCGGTAGCTTGCCGCAGAATTACCATGTTGATCACTCCTACATTTTGTTTTTGTACATGTTTATATCACAATGTAACTTGAAATGGGAAGGGGGAAGAAAAACAAAAAAAATCATTTGCATTTTGCAAATAATGAGGGTATAACTATAACAAGAGGTGAGGTAATTGGAAAACAACGTAAGAGAGTTGTTTCAGATCATGACACGGCGTTTTGGATTATTGGATAAAAACTGCTGCACTGCAGGAGGGCTGGATATTTCACTTGTTCAGAGTCATATTATTTATGAAATTGACCGTAAGCATAATCCATCCATTCAGCAAGTGGCAGATGCACTCTCCATTGACATCACAACGTTTAGTCGCCAGGTTCAAAGTCTCGTAAAGTTGGGTTTGGTTCAGAAAACGCCCTTACCTGAAGATCGACGTATTTACATATTATCCTTGACTACACAAGGTAAGTTTGTTGCTACGGTCATTGATGAGCAGATGAATGACTATTTAAAAGAAGTCTTTTCGCACATGTCTGAGTTTGAACGGGATATGGTCATCAACGCCGTTAAACTGCTAAACGAAAGTATGGCGAAATCCAGCGTATGCTGTACACCACGGGGATAATACTTATCCCATTTATTTAATATAATACTTGCAAAATGCAACTAATTATGAGGAGGAAACTATGATGATTAAACATATCCATGTGAACCTAGCAAGCTGCTGCGAAGCACCAGTGCAAGAGAAGGATAACTTACCTGTTGCGATCATTGGAGCTGGACCCGTTGGTCTTGCTGCTGCAGCACAACTCATTTCTCAAGGTGAGCCGTTTATATTGTTTGAAGCTGGAGATGAAGTAGGGGCAAACATTCGAAAATGGGAACATGTACGACTGTTCTCTCCATGGCAGTATAACATCGATAAAGCTGCTAAAGAGTTACTGTTATCGGCGAATTGGACTGTTCCACAAAACGAAACGATCCCAACGGGTAGGGAGATTGTTGAGCATTATCTAAAACCATTGGCTGCGCTGCCTGAATTAAGTCCAAATGTACATTTAAATACGAAAGTTACCGCGATCAGTCGCAAAGGGTTGAGCAAAGTGAAAACAAGTGGGCGTGAGAAACTGCCGTTTGTGATCCATGTTGAACAAAACGGATCTTCGTTTATTTATGAAGCGCGGGCTGTTATTGATGCTTCGGGGACATGGACCAATCCCAACCCGCTTCGTTCAGACGGTATATTTTCAAAAGAGGAAAAAGCGCTTCATAGTCACATTTCATACAGCATTCCTGCTGTGTTAGGAAAAGAGAGAAATCGATATAGCGGCAAGAAGGTGCTTGTTGTAGGAAGCGGACATTCTGCGATTAACACGTTGCTTGAACTTGTAGAGCTTCAAAAAGAAGAATCAGGAACTGAGATTGTGTGGGCTGTTCGCAAAGCAAATATCGAGGATGTTTATGGCGGACGAGAACTAGATGGGCTTCAGGCAAGGGGGGAACTGGGTACTCGTATCCAAAAGGTGGTTGAATCCGGTGTCGTAAAGGTCCTAACGGCATTCCATATTGAAGAACTTCAAAAAGAAGGTGAACAGATCCAGGTTTCTGGGACCATTCAAGGTCAAAAAGTGGTTATAGATCAAATATGTGAAATTGTAGTTAATACAGGTTCTCGTCCTGATTTATCGATGGTGAGAGAAGTACGGATATTAACGGACCCAAGCTTAGACTGTGTTTATGAGCTTGCGCCATTAATTGATCCCAACATCCACAGCTGCGGAACAGTTCGACCACATGGCGAAAAAGAACTCCGTCAACCTGAAAAGGACTTTTATATCGTAGGTGCCAAAAGTTATGGAAGGGCGCCAACCTTCCTCATGGCAACGGGATATGAGCAAGTTAGATCCATTGTAGCAGCACTAGTGGGAGATATGGAGTCAGCTCAAAAAGTAGAACTGGAACTGCCGGAGACGGGCGTGTGCAGTCTAGGTGCGAATATTATGGACAGCTGCTGTGAACCAGTTCAAGTGAAGGAAGACACTACAAATTGTTGCTCACCTTCAAAAACGGAAAAGGCAGGATCAAATTCTTGCTGCGGATAATCAAGAATTCAGAGCTACTACATCCAATCGTGATGCAGTAGCTTTTTTGGTGTAAAAACCCTTATATTCGTCATTGCTTATATAAGTGATTTATTATATGCTTATATCATTAAATGAAACCGACGAGAATAGTCACAGGAGGTGTACATATGGAACAAAACATTCAGGAGATGGCTGAGGCGTATAAGTTATTAGCTGATAAAACACGTTTGACGATTATTGCGCTACTTCAGGAACAGGAACTTTGTGTATGTGACATCACAGACATTATTGGCATGTCACAACCAAACGCCAGTCAGCATCTTCGAAAACTAAGGGCAGCCGGTCTCCTTAATGAAAAGAAAAAAGGGCAGTGGGTGTACTACTCTCTTAACCCAGATGCAGAAGCCTATGTTCAGTGTGTGTATCCCTATCTGCCATCCATGAAAGATAAAATAGCAGGATTGAGAAACTGCTGCGGTCCTCAGGAGGAAGCATGACCATTATCGCGATTTTAATCTTTTTGCTTACACTGACTTTTGTGATTTGGCAGCCTAAGGGGCTTAATATTGGATGGTCAGCGTCAGCTGGAGCTGTCCTTGCTCTCCTTTTTGGGGTCGTCAGTCTATCCGATGTAGGTACGGTCACAGGAATCGTATGGAACGCCACGCTTGCTTTTGTAGCTATTATTTTAATCTCACTGATATTAGATGAAATCGGATTTTTTGAATGGGCTGCTCTGCACATGGCAAGGCTCGCAAGAGGTAATGGCAAGCTGATGTTCGTTTATGTTGTGCTGCTTGGGGCAGGAGTGTCAGCGTTCTTTGCAAATGACGGTGCCGCACTGATCTTAACGCCCATTGTGCTTGCTATGATCCGAGCGCTCAAATTTGATCCAAAGATGATTTTACCTTTTATCATCGCAAGTGGTTTTATTGCAGATACAACTTCACTTCCGCTCGTCGTGAGCAATCTCGTCAATATCGTTTCTGCGGATTACTTTGGTATTGGCTTTGTGGAATATGCAAGTCGTATGATTGTTCCAAATTTCTTTTCAATATTAGCGAGTCTTCTGGTCCTGTTCTTGTTCTTTAGAAAGAGCATTCCAGGGAACTACGAAGTCAGTCAGCTCAAAAAGCCAGCTGAAGCGATCAAGGACAAGAAACTGTTCAACATATCTTGGGTGATCTTAGCCGTGCTGCTGGTTGCGTACTTGATGAGCGAGTTCATTCAAGTTCCGGTGTCTGTTATCGCTGGGGTTATTGCCATCTTGTTTATATTAGCTGCAAGGCGGAGTCACGCTATTCAAACATGGAAGCTCATTAAAGGGGCTCCATGGGCAGTTGTGATTTTCTCCATTGGTATGTACGTCGTTGTTTATGGACTGCGAAATGTGGGATTGACGGATGAACTTGG
The DNA here is from genome assembly GCF_002276415.1 of Paenibacillus sp. 7523-1. NCBI lineage: Bacteria > Bacillati > Bacillota > Bacilli > Caryophanales > Paenibacillaceae > Paenibacillus > Paenibacillus sp. 7523-1. The sequence goes on from NZ_NPBR01000004.1 coordinate 346,021, forward strand.
TAAGGTCATTCAAGCTATTGCTGACCAGGGGCTCTACATCTCCACACTGGGTATGGGCTTTCTAGCTGCAATATTATCATCGGTTATGAACAATATGCCGACAGTGATGATTGATGCGCTGGCTATTGATGGGACGAGTACGCAAGGTGTCATCCGGGAATCACTGATTTATGCCAATATTATTGGCAGTGACTTGGGTCCCAAAATCACACCGATTGGATCGCTCGCCACACTTTTGTGGCTACATGTACTGTCCCGTAAGGATGTAAAAATCACGTGGGGAAGTTATTTCAAAATTGGGATTGTTCTCACTATTCCAACTCTCTTTATTACGTTAACCGGACTGTATTTGTGGCTACATTTGATACATTCAACAAACTTGAATGTTTGGTTAATGATTGCCGTAATCACAGTAGCATTGGTTGTTATCGCTATCATCATAAAAACGTTGATTAACTCTAAAATGGACGAAATGAAAATGCAAGTAAGCCAAACCAAAGATAAAGGAGATCAATAATCATGAACAACAAACCACTTGTTTACTTTTTGTGTACCGGAAACTCTTGCAGAAGCCAAATCGCCGATGGATTTTTAAAGGCACTTGGTAGTGACAAATATGAGGTGAGAAGTGCTGGATTAGAGGCCCATGGCTTAAATCCTCGTGCTGTTCAAACGATGAAAGAGGCTGGAATCGATATTTCGAGTCATACATCAGATGTGATTGATCCTGAGATTTTAAAACAAGCAGACTACATCATCACGCTTTGTGGTCATGCCAACGATAATTGTCCAGTTGTACGTAATGATAAAGCTGAAAGATGGCACTGGGGCTTCGATGATCCAGCCAAGGCGACAGGTACAGAGGAAGAAATCACAGCTACATTCGCTGAGGTCCGCGATTCAATTAAAGCTCGGATCGAGCAGTTCTTGAAAGAAGGTAAGTAAATGTTGAGGTTGTTGGAGCGTATAACGTCGGCAAGAAAGTTGCCTTTCACTGTGGAGGAGGCAAGGGTAGAACGGGAACCGTTGCAGCTGGGATATTGTTAGAGCTAGGGTTGGCAAATATGTTTGAGGATGCTGAAATAAGAGCAAAAAGTATCAGAAGTATCATCAATATTAAACCTATGCAAAAGGAATTATTAAAGGAAATATACTAGAACAAGGATCTTAATCGTTAAACTAACGTAGAAACGATAGCATTATAAAGCAAAGAAAGCAGCTGGTCAATTGATCGGCTGCTTTTATTCAGCTAATGAGCAGGTTTGTTTAATAAATGCATAGATAGTAAATCCAATTGAGTGTTTTAGTTGCCTACTTCGGCAAGACAAAAACGGAATGTACGATGTTACAAAGAACAAACAAGATGATTAAATTACCCACCATTCAAAAAGACGTCTTTCAGCGAAGCTATATTTACCATGAGAACGAATTTGATTACATACTATTCCTTGTTATTATGTATACATTTATATATATAAAAACCTTATTCACGCTTGTTTTAAAGGTTTATATTAAAAATGCGTATACAGGGATTAATTGTGGTTGTTATAGGGGTTGGAGGCCTGTTTAAGGCGGTTTAAAAGCTGTATTGACCTAGGATTTTGGGTCTATTATTATGTTGAGGAACGCGTTCGCATGGTTGATATGTTATTGTTGAGGAGTAGGTAGAATGGAGTTTATATGGTATTTGGCTTTAATCATTGTTAGCACAAAAATAGCAGGACATGTATCAGTAAAGTTGGGGCAACCCTCTGTGCTTGGGAAATTGGTTGTTGGTATTATTTTGGGACCTGCAATTCTGGGGTGGATTGATAATAATGAATTCATTCATTATGTCTCTGAAATAGGTGTGTTATTACTTATGTTTATTGCTGGATTAGAAACTGACCTAGATCAGTTAAAGAAAAACTGGAGATCAGCAGTTGCCGTTGCTGTGGGTGGAATTATCCTACCTTTTATAGGTGGGTTCGGAGTAGCAGATGTATTTGGATTAACCACGAACTATGCACTTTTTATGGGAGTTTTATTCAGTGCAACATCTGTAAGCATTTCAGTACAAGTGCTAAAGGATATGGATCGTTTAAGTTCCAGGGAGGGCACAACAATTCTTGGAGCTGCTGTGGTAGACGATATTTTAGTTGTTATCCTTTTGGCATTTATGATGAGTTTCTTGGGTACAGGTCAGGATGTATCGTTAGGACTGTTAGTAGGTAAGAAAGTGCTGTTCTTCATAGGTGTATTTGTTGCAGGGGTATTTATAGTTCCTCGGGTTATGAAGTGGCTCTCAAAACTTAAGGTAACTGAACCCATAATATCAATCGCACTCTTCATTTGTTTTGGATTTGCGTACTTTGCTGATTTGATGGGTATGGCCGGGATAATCGGATCATTTGCTGCCGGTATTGCAATCTCACAAACGAATTTTAAGAACGTAGTTGAAAAAAAGGTCGAGCCCATTGCATATTCAATTTTTGTTCCCGTATTTTTTGTGAGCATTGGTCTCAATGTTTCATTTGAAGGTGTAGGACAACAGATCGGATTCCTTATCGTTCTAACCGTTGCTGCTGTTTTAACCAAATTACTTGGTGGTGCGTTGGGAGCAAAGATTACAGGATTCAGCAATGTTTCTTCATTTGCTATAGGAGCTGGGATGGTATCACGAGGAGAAGTTGCATTGATCATTGCATCGACGGGTTTACAAGCAGGGCTTCTTTTACCTGAATACTTCACTTCAGTTGTGATAATGGTCATACTTACAACTTTAATAGCGCCACCTTTGTTAAAGGTGTTATTTAAGCCACGTAAGGGAACTGCTACAAAAGAAGGCGGGCTATAAGAATAAAAGGGGGAGAATACTATATCTAAACTCTATTTGTTTTCCTATAAGCCTAAAAATGAAGGATGGACCGAGGAGTGTATTAACTTTCATCTGGATAATCTCTTTGAGGTCAAACATCTTCATGACAGAGTGTATTTAATTAAAACAGCCGATGATATTGAATTGTTAGAGAAGTACTTTCTTGAGTGTCTGCGTACACACGATAGTTACTTTTTACTACAAATCAGTGAAATGCCTGTCACACATCGTCAGAATGGTCTTATATCTGAAGATGTGACTAGATGGCTTCAACTCTAATTAATTCAACGGACTATCATTAGATAGTTCGTTTTTATTTTTTTTGAAAGTGAGGATTCTATAATAAAAGGGGGACTAGTATCGTTATTTGTAAATGACGATTAAACTAATGGGCAGGTTAGTTTTAAGGCATTCGATATAAACCTTATCACAGTTAGGTTTTTTTGTGCGCATTTATCAAGAAAGAACAGAGCTCGCTAACACTTCAGCGAGCTCTGTTCTTTCTATGTCAAAACCAAGTCAGAGTAAAACTCTTGTTCGAGGTCTGAGATTAGAGCAGGATGAACAGGCTGCCATCTCAAGATTCTCCGGGTCAAGTTGTCAAATGAAGAACGCACTTAGACGCATTCTCATCCGCAGGTTAACAGTATTCTGGACGTTTAAACAGATTTATTGTACACGTCTGCAAAAACTTTCGCAAAGTCTCCGACCTTAACTTTACCAAGGTGGTAGTCGGTTGCACGGAGGCTGGCGTAGAACTCGTCGGCGTTCTCGCAGGCGCGGTTCATTTGGGCAAACCCGTTGGCAGTGTTTTCGTGGAAGCCGATTTTCATCATATTCTCAGCAAGAGTTTCAACAGATATTTGTTGGTATTTGGCTTCGATACCTTCTTCAGCAAGGGCGTTGAGCCAGTCGTTGCCTGTGGCCCAGTCACTAACTATGAACTTCGCGCTTTTACCCGCTGGGGTGTGAGAAATCATGGCGTAAACAACGTTTGCAATATCAACAGGGCTGACCCAGCCTTGTGGGATGTCAACAGAAATTGGGCTGAAGATAGTCTGCTGGGTTTTGAGGCTTTGCATGTCGGCAAAAAGATTGCTGTAAAAGCCGACAGGCCGGATGTGGACAATATTCACGCTTTCAAGCGAGTTTAGCGCGTCTTCTACAGAATGATAGCTGTATAGAATGCCGGCGTTTGCGTTGTCCGCGCCGATTGAGCTGAGGTTGACGACATTTTTTACGCCTGATTTTAGCACAGCGGCCTTATAATTTTCAGCAAGATCAATAGCGGTCTGCCGCATGTCGGTGCCAGAGGCATAATTTATTCCCGAAATCATGAGGTAAACGACGTCACTACCCGAGAAGGCCTGTGCGAGGAATTCGACGTCGAGGTTTGATCCGACCGCTGGTTTGGCACCAAGCGCTTCGATGTCGGCGATACGATCATTGGAGCTTGTGATGACGGTGACATCATGGCCGTCTGCGATTAGGGATGGCAGGTAGTTACGGTTAATATTGCCGAGTGAGCCGAGAACTGTGATTTTCATTGTGTATTCTCCTTTTAATAATGTAATTTCGAGAAATGTATATTGCTTATGAGACCGTTAACCCTTCCTCGATTGGCTATTCATTACAAGAGAGATTATACAACGGTTATTTAACTAAGTAAACTAAAATAATAAAATTAGTTAATTTAATATTTTTATTCAATATTGTTTGTTGATACAGCTATTTTGATATAATATGATTTGATGAGCATTAGAGGAGGCTTCAATCGTGAGAAAACCCGTGAGCGCAGATCAATATCTAAACAAAATCAAACCTGTAATTAGAAGAACCAGATTCAGCCAACTGAAAATTGACGATATCGCAAAACATATGGATATTAGTAAAGTGACGCTGTACAAGCACTTTTCATCCAAAGATGAAATCATCGAACAGGTTGTAGAATATGGAATTCAGTATTTGCAGCAGGCCGACACCGTTGTAAATGATGATTCCGTTTCATATATTGATCGATTTCAAAAAACGTTTCTGGAATCGTTAATAGGTGTTATATATATATCCGATTTGTTCCTGCAAGATCTCAAGGAGTTTTATCCACGACTTTTTGAAAATATTTCCATCGCTCAACAAAATAGAATTAAGAATTTACAATCTTTTTTTCAATCCGGTATGGATAAGAAGATTTTTAACAGAATGCACGCTGCACTGTCCTTAGTTCAAGATGATGCGACGCTTCGGCGCATTATGGAACCGACCTTTAGTATTCAATGGTATGATCTGACCTTGAAACAAGCTGTTATGGAGTTTTATAGAATGAAACAGTATCAAGTGATTAGTCCTGAATATCTGGATACTATTGACGATTCAGTTGTCGAAAAAGAAATCATTCGCATTTTACAAACCATTTCGTAAACGCGTTCGTTTCCGACGACTTGTTCTCATTGATGCTATCGTCCCGTTATCAGAGTAATCGTTGTAAAATTTGTAGCTTTTAACACTAAAAAGCCATCCGGGTAGGTGACCATTAAACTTAGCGGTTAGAGTCAGCGCGGTTAACCTTATCACATTAAGTCACTATGCTAACGTAGAAACGTAGTTGAACAAACTATTTATTATCAGGACTTGTACCGATTACCGTATCTGGTTTCAATCAAGAGGGAGGATAATTCTAAATAAAAATGGTCGAAGGACAAGAACATAGTCCCATTGAAGTCGCTATTATAGCGACTTTTTTATTTTATCCGTACAAGTTCCAAATTCCGAGACAAGGAAAGAACTTGTACGGATTGCCGAAATGGTCAAGAACATAGTCCTTTTTTCGATTAGATGGATATCTAAGTGTTGGGGCGAAGCTAACTTTGGCAAGCGCTCCCGTTCGGACTCATCTCATTGTGTTGGCCATGGAAGAATCCCGTTTGGCTGGGGTAAATCGATTGATTTAAAGGAATAAACAAAAGAAATAATGGCTGCACAAGAAGTTACCGAGCAGCAAAAGATATAAACAAAAATTGAATAGCGATTGCTTCCGGAGAAGGGGGGGAATAATCACTATGTATATTTGCGTATTTTTTTACTTTTTGTCCTCCACATGTGTACAAAGAATAAAAAAGATGCTACATTGAAATCAGTATAACCCCCTGTATAACAAGGTTTTTCCGCAGAATAACATGTCTCCTGTATGAGGACAAACGTATATCAAGGAGGGAATCGAATGTCAAGTCAAGCATTGGACCATTTTTTAAGTTCGAACATCGAAGATCTAAAGAATAACGGTCTATATAACTTCATCGATACACTGCAGGGTGCAAATGGACCTGTTATTCGTATTGACGGAAAGTCCCTAATCAATTTATCTTCTAATAACTATTTGGGCTTGGCAACAGATTACCGCCTGATTGATGCTTCAGTTAAGGCGGCGCAGACATACGGGGCAGGGGCAGGCGCTGTGAGAACAATTAATGGTACGATGGATCTTCATATTGAGCTTGAAGAAAAACTGGCCCGTTTCAAAAAAACGGAAGCCGTTATCGTGTATCAATCGGGATTTAACTGTAATATGGCTGCTATATCCGCGGTAATGGACCAGCATGATGCGATTTTATCCGATGAGCTGAACCACGCTTCAATTATTGATGGCTGCCGCCTGTCGAGAGCCAAGGTGATACGCTTTAAGCATTCGGATATGAATGATTTAAGACGGCTGGCGAAAGAGGCCAAGGAATCCGGTCAGTACCATAAAATTATGGTCATCACCGACGGGGTTTTCTCCATGGATGGTGATATAGCAAAGCTACCCGAAATCGTGAAAATAGCAGAAGAATTCGATCTGATTACTTATGTGGACGATGCTCACGGTTCGGGCGTTCTCGGAGCAGGTGCGGGAACCGTGAAACATTTTGAATTGTCCGACCGCATTGACTTTCAAATTGGTACTCTTTCCAAGGCGATCGGCGTTGTCGGCGGTTATGTGGCGGGTAAAAAACAATTGATCGAATGGCTGAAGCTGCGAAGCCGTCCGTTTCTGTTCTCGACATCGCTACCTCCGGCTGCAATCGCTTCTTGTAGCGCTTCTATCGACATTTTGATGAATGACAAAGAGCTGATCGATAAGCTGTGGGAGAATAGCAATCATTTGAAAGAACGTTTGAGACGGCTTGGATATGATGTAGGCCAAAGTGAAACTCCGATCACACCTTGTATCATTGGCGATGAAGTAACCACCCAACAGTTCAGCAAAAGGCTCTATGAAGAAGGCGTTTATGCTAAGGCAATCGTATTTCCTACGGTCCCGAAAGGAACTGGAAGAATACGCAACATGCCGACAGCTGCTCATACCAAGGAGATGCTGGGCCAGGTGATCTCTGTTTATGAGAAAGTTGGCAAGGAAATGAAGCTGATTTAGCTGCATTTTAGCTGCTTTCGCGGGAGTATATTTCGGGAGGAATGTCTTATGAACAAGATCTTGGTGACCGGAGCACTGGGCCAAATCGGTTCTGAGTTAGTTGTTAAATTACGTGAGATTTATGGTGCGGATCATGTCGTTGCTACGGATCTCAGGTCATCAGCCCACGAAATTACCCGATCAGGACCATTCGAGCTGCTGGACGTGACGAATGATAAGGCAATGTTCGAAATCGCCAAGCGGTACGAAGTGGATACCATCATCCATTTGGCTGCGCTGCTTTCGGCTACTGCAGAGGAGAAACCCCTGCTTGCCTGGAATTTGAATATGGGCGGATTGATGAATGCGCTTGAAATATCCAGAGAGCTCGGTTGTCAATTGTTCACTCCAAGCTCCATTGGATCTTTTGGCCCTACGACTCCGAAATACAATACTCCGCAGGATACGATCCAGAGGCCCAATACGATGTATGGCGTGAACAAAGTATCCGGCGAACTGCTTTGTGATTATTATTTTCACAAGTACGGCCTGGACACTAGGGGGCTGCGATTCCCAGGTTTGATATCTTATATGACGCCTCCCGGCGGAGGAACGACGGATTACGCTGTGGAAATTTATTACGCAGCCGTGACGGCTGGCCGGTATACATCTTATATCGCCAAAGACACAAACATGGACATGATGTATATGCCAGATGCCCTCAACGCGATCATCGATTTAATGGAAGCGAATTCATACCGGTTGAAGCATCGAAACTCATTTAATGTTACTGCAATGAGCGTGGATCCGGAGGCAATCGCTGCAGCGATTCGGGAAGAGTTACCCGGCTTTGTCCTCGATTATGAGGTTGATCCGAAAAGACAGGCGATTGCCGATAGCTGGCCGCATTCCATTGATGCGACGGCAGCAAAAACAGAATGGGGATTTCATGCCCGCTACGACTTGAAGGCCATGACGAAGGATATGCTTTCACAGCTAAGCGAGAGACAAATGCTTCGCAAAGCTTAAAGTTATTATAAATTCACTGTGCAAAGTGAGTAAAAATACAAATGAATCTGCATCAAGAGGAGGTTGGGCGTTACCCGGATAAAATGAAGAGAGGAACAACGTGAATCGTCAATGGAGGACAAGAACACTGTTTCATTCAAAGTCGCTATTATAGCGGCTTTTTTGTTTTAAGGAACAAGTTCTTGTCCCAGTCGCCCAAATTAAACAAAAAAATGCTTATCGTTAGTATGATGTACATCTAAACATTGATCACATGCACTTAAACAAGAAAATAGTGCTGAAGGACAAGAACTTGTACCGATTTGGTCAATGTGATCAGCTGCAATTGTTCAACTAATGGGCAGTTTAACGTAAATAGGACTTTACTTCTTAGCGTGTAACCTTTCCTTGAAATATACGTTTTATTAAGAACTAGGGAAATTAGGAAGGAAGATGAAATATGAATTTTTTTATTTATCTGGGGGTCATTCTCATTTTTGTTTCTGGAATTTGTATTGGAGCATGGACGACTGGTAACCAACAAAGAGGTAATTTTTATTCAGAGTCTAAGGAAGATCGTAAAATAAAGAAGAAAGTTGCCACATGGTCTGCTTTAGCTGGTGTATGCTCGTTTGCAGTTGCTGGATTGATTTATTTATTCAACTAACGAGCAGGTTAGGGTAATAGATCAATTTTTTTGATTTACCGTTAAAAATTAGGTTACTCTCTTTTGAAAGTGTAGTAATAGAAAAGGAGCCATCATTCGAGTCATTCGAGGGGCTCATCTTTTCTATCTCCCCAGCTACTGTTCGTACGCGTTTATCACTTTAATCATCGATTAAAATACCTGCGGCTTTTAAGTGTCCATGAGTCAGAATTTTTCCGAATTGTGAAGCGAGTTCATTAGGAGTATAAGAAAAATCATTTTTAACCCACCATATTACAATGCCCATAAAAGTAGATGCGATATATTGAAGTAATAATTCCTTTGAAATCTTCAGGGGCGTATTTTCCAAGCCATCTTCCACTGTGTTTTTTATAATTTCCTCCATTTTTGATTGAAAACCATAAATTCTATTCTCATCAAGTAACAACGCTTTGTAAAAGGGAATATTGTTCTTAATTTTCTCCAGTATGGTTTGCATTAGTTGTTCAAGCATAGAGCCACTTATAGGAGATTTGCTGCTCGAACAAAGATTGAGTGTACTCTTTAATTCTTCTAATAATTCGTCCATAGATACATTTAATAAATCTGGTTTGTTCTGATAATGAAGGTAAAATGTATTCCGGTTAATCATTGCTTTATCGGCAATATCTTGGATCGTAATTCCTTCGTATCCCTTTTCATTAAGAAGTTCTATAAACGCCTTTTTTATAGAATGTCTGGAGCGAAGGATACGCAGATCGGTTTTTTTGTTCATTATGACTCGTTCCCTTAACTTTTATTGTTAGATATACGACATTTGGGCTCAAACTGTATTTTATCTCTCAAAATCAAAATTATTAAACATTGAATGCTGACCTTGTATTAATCATAATAAACAAAAGATAAATATACAACACGTTGACCATTATTTATCTTGCTGATAATTAACTCTAATTAGAGGGGAGATTTTTAAATGAAAACGATAGCAATCGTTGGAGCAGGAGCAGGTTTAGGAATGTCCATAGCTAAGAAATTCGGACAACATGGCTTTCGCGTAGCGCTTATTGCGCGAAATGAAGAAAAGTTGAACCAACTGGTGATTGAATTAGAACAATTGGGAATCGAAGCTGCTTCTTTTCAAGCGGACATATTGAATAAAGAACAAATTGATAAGGCATTTGCCGCTATTAAAGAGAAATACGGATTTATTGATGTTCTTGAATACAGTCCAACGCCGAGCTTTGACACAGTAGCGACAACACTAGATGTAACTGAAGAAAATGCGTTATACCAATTTCAATATAATGTTTTAGGTGCTTTATCGAGTGTTAAACAAGTGCTTCCGGAGATGTTGGTTAAGCAAAGCGGTGCCCTATTATTTACGACTGGAGGTGCTGCAATTCACCCGGTACCGATGATGGGCAATGTCGGAATTGCAATATCAGGACTTCGCAATTATATCTTTAATTTGAACAGCGAACTAGCGGACAAAGGGGTTTATGCAGGTCACCTTTCGATCGGAATCTGGATGCAGCCGAACTCAGGAGTTCAAGATAAAATCGCTGATATTTGGTACGACATGTACACCAAAAGAGACAGAGTAGAAGAGTTTATAACTGAAGATAAAGTGTGAGTTGAATAATTTATTTTGAAGGAGATACAAGAAAAGAATATGAATATCACCATTTTTGGTGCAAGTGGTGCAATTGGACAGCTTGTAACACAATTAGCTTTAGATCACGGAGATTTCGTTACGGCATACGTTAGAAACCTCAAAAAAATCAGCCTCAAACATCCAAATTTGAGCCTTGTACAAGGGGAGCCTTCGAATACTTCAACCATCGAGAAGGCCATTGCCGAATCCGATGTCGTAATCAGCACATTGGGGCCAGCATCCGATATGTCACGAAAGCTTAAAGGCACCCCGATTGCTGACGGACACGAATTGATGATTAGGGCTATGAACAAACTTAACAAAAAAAGGTTCATTACACTTGCGACGCCAGCTCTGCAATCAGATGACGATAAGAAAAACATGTCCACGATACTTCCAGGTGTATTAGCCAAAGTTCTCCTTCCAAACGGTTATGCAGAAATGAAGAAAATGGAAGGAATGATTAAAGAATCGAATCTGGATTGGACAGTCGTTCGAATTATTAACCCAAATGTTAAATACACAGGGCAGTCTTATGGCTTTTCATTCGGAGATAAATCGGCTAAATTATCAGTTTCCAGGGAAAATGTTGCCGAATTCATGTACTCTGCCGCTCGTGACAACCAATTGATTAGAAAAATGCCTATTATTTATAATAAATAAGCTCGAAAAATACCGTTTAGGGATGCTGGGAACCTTCCCAGGTTATTGTAATTGATAGTGAAGGAGCGTTCAAAATGAAAATCGAGATATGGTCGGATTATGTTTGTCCATTTTGTTATATCGGAAAAAGACGATTAGAGTCTGCACTGGAGCAATTCGCTCATCCGAATGAAGTGGTTATTGAATATAAAAGCTTTGAACTTAATCCGCAAGCATCCATGTACTCAGGCAAAAATATGCACCAAAAACTTTCTGAGAAATATGGTATGAGTATCGAGCAAGCGAAAAAGGCAAATGCTGAACTTGGACAACAAGCGGCGATGATGGGTCTAGTGTATAATTTCGACCAAATGAAGCCCACCAATACGTTTGATGCTCATCGTTTAACCCAATATGCCAAATCTGTTGGTAAAGATATGGAATTATCAGAGAAGTTATTCTATTCTTATTACACGGACGCCAAGCTAATCAGCGATCATGATACATTAGCAGATATTGCAGAATCAATTGGAATGAATAGGGACGAGTCAATGACAGTTCTTCATGATCCATCCAAATATGCTAACGAAGTGCGTTCAGATGAAACCACAGCTAAACAATTAGGGATAACAGGAGCGCCTTTCTTTGTCATTGATAGAAAATACGCGATATCCGGTGCACAACCAACAGAGGTATTTATAAAAGCTCTTAACCAAGCATCTCAATAAGAAAGCCATGAAAGGTTTGTCGAGAACAATCTTAAAGTGTTTCAGAACAGCGTATGGACAGGCAGTTCAAGCAAAATAGGCAGAATAATAAACCGCACAAAAACCTTATTGGACTTTGGGCGGTTTATTCTTTTCGTCATAACTCAACGAAAGCAATCTCCAAATCCAGGATGTCGTATAGGTGAGGTGGAGAAGTTAAACATTGAGGACTTGAACTGGGAAAACTGCTCGGCTTTTGTAAACGGCAAGAGGCAAAGTAGAGAGAGGTTTACTTCACCACGGAGTGTAAGTAAGGTTAAAGAAGTATTAACATCATATTTGTATAGAATCAAGCGAAAGGACACGCAAATTTGTTCTTATGGTTAACTGGCGGTATTCATTAAATATGATTGAGGTGATTCTAATGAACCATCAAGTGCTTCTTCCAATCATAAAACGCTTAGAAGAAAACAATATTCCATATGCGCTTGGGGGCAGTGGATTATTGTACTATCTCGGTTTAATTGATTTTGTGAATGACTGGGATATCGTTGTGGAATGCCCAAAACACCTATTGTTCAGTATAATAAACGAATACGATTTTACGGAACAAGAGAGTGGGGACTATCCTTTTGCTAGTCAGTACCGAATTAGTATAGAGTCGCTTAAGATAGACTTTATTGGATACTTTGCATTATATTCCGATGATACTATAATCAATTTACCTGTTCATTCTATGGGTAAGTGGGATATCATAAATGTCTCAAGTCCAGAATTATGGTACGTAGCTTATTACCTAATGAACAGAAAATCAAAAGCGAACATCATCCTAAAATATTTAAATTCAAGCAAAGAAAAGTTGAACATTAATTTAATTGAAGAATTAATCAAAATCCATGGCCTAAACGAGGATATAAAACGAGAGCTAAATTTATTAATTGGATGATAGCTGCAGTCCTAGCGCAAAGTATTTAACTCAAAAAGCAGTCACAGAGAATTGTACCACTTTTGAGGGGTGTCGGGGGACAAGAACATTGTGTCATTTCGGATTAGATATTTATCAAAATAGTATCATGATGGAGATCATGTGGCTACATAAAAGTATATGAATATAAGACTTCGCTTGTAGAACGATTTTTTTGTAACAGAAACTGTGTTTTTCGTCAAAAGGTTCTATTACAGACAAGAACATGGTATCGCTGTTGATAAGAATCATTATCTATTTCATTAAGCTAACGGGCAGGTTAGTACAATGACAAAATAGAATTAATGTCTTATGAATGTCTTTGTAAGAAGAGTATATGACACTCTGATGAATAAGAGACAGTTTGGAACGATAAGTTGTAAAATTATCAAGACAAGAAAGAATGATTTTACTCCTAAAACAATGACCAATAGTAGTACAATCACGATGAACATGAAAGTCAGCTAAAGAGGACCCGTCCGCGGTCCTTTTTTAGTATGACTTAAGAAATATATGAACTAATTTGTAACGAATTGTTTGTATGGCAGTCTTATTACTGAAGGTGGTGAACAATTGACGGATTTGAGAAGGATTTATGATCAGTACTTTCAAGAAGTGTATTGTTTTGCTTTATCTTTGAGTCGAAATAAGCAAATTGCCGAGGAAATTACACAAGAAACTTTTTTTAAAGCGTTGAAAAATATAAATCAGTTTAGAGGGGATTGCAGCATTAAAGTCTGGCTGTGTCAAATTGCTAAAAACAGCTACTTTACGTATTTACACAAGCAAGAACGGTTACAGACAGAGGAATCGCTCGCAAAAGCTAATGATATTGATATTGAAAAGAAACTAATCGACAAAGCAGAATCCCTACGCATCCATAAATTGCTGCATGAATTGGATGATCCATACAAGGAAGTATTTATGCTAAGAGTGTTCGGGGAGTTATCCTTCAACCATATAAGCCAAGTTTTTGGTAAAACGGAAAGTTGGGCTAGGGTGACTTTTCACCGAGCGAGGAATAAATTACAAGATTTCTTGAAGGAGGAAGATAATTGAGTAAACTGCAATGTGATGTTGTAAGAGATTTATTGCCGCTTTATTATGATAATGTATGCAGCACAGCCACAAAAGGAGAAATAGAAACGCACATTGTTACATGTTCAGGCTGCAAGCAGATGCTGGAAAATTTAAAAGATCAAGAGTATCTTTCTATTGAAATAATAGAAAAAAATAAGTTGGAAGGAAACGAACTTAAAAGTTTAGCGGCATTTTGGAACCAATCAAAGGCAAGGGCATTTGCTAAGGGATTATTAGTTGCTGCTTCTGTATTCTCACTGTTGATCTTGGTTTATTTAGGCCTTACTCAATGGAATATTGTTACTGTACCTACTGAGGTAATACGTATAACGGATATAAGTCAGTTGAGGGACGGAAAGATTGTATATCATGTAAAAATGACGGACGGGTTCAATGTAAACCAAATCAATTATAAAGTAAATAGTGATGGGGATGTCTATATGGTACCGGTTCGTCCTCTTATTAAATCCAAGCAAGGGTATCAAAAAGGACTAGCCAATATGTATGACTTTGTTGACCTTGAACAAATAAGAACCAATCAAGGTGTGGGAATTCGAGCCGTATATTATGGGTCACCGGAAAAACCTATCCTCATTTGGAAAAAAGGTGACGAGTTACCAACCGCAAGTGATATGGTAGAAGCCCAGTTTCATTTTGACTAAAAAATGTTAGATCAAAAAATAACGGTAGCCTCATTATACTGAAATTTATTATAACGGCGTTAATTTAACGGGAAACGATGGCTCAATAAAACCAAGAAAGCAGTTGATCTAAGTGATCAGCTGCTTTCTTTCAACTAACGGACAGGTTAGTTGAATAAGAACGTCGAAACAATATTGCATACAGAAAAATCCAACCAACCGAAATAGAGTTACTAGATGTAGAGTAGAAGGAACGAACAAGCAGATGACCGGAATGATTCGAGAGTTTTCTAATAAATGATAGGAGCGGATGTAGATGGGGATAACTGGCTGGGTGAATAAAATTACCGAAATCACATTATTTGTGGAAGATCTGCAGCGGTCGAAGACGTTTTACCAAGAGTCGTTTCAACTATTCATCCAATACGAAGACGAAAACTGTGTAGTATTTGATTACGGAAATACATGATCCGGCTCAGTTTGGTCGTGTAGAGGATGGTGCAAGGTTCCTGTTTACAATCCAAGTGCCCGACGTTGACCGGGTATGCAATGAGTTGGAAATACGAGGCGTTACATTGTTAAATGGGCCAATAACGCGTCCTTGGGGGCGGCGGACGGCTTGTTTTGCCGACCCTGACGGGCATATTTGGGAGATAGCGCAGGTGCTTTAACGACTATGATGTGATGGGGTGAAAACCGTATGTTAAAAAATGATTCCGTGGCTATTATCGAGCAATATAAGCGAAACCTGGCTGGATATACGATAGACCAGTTGCGGTATAAATTCCAGGAAGACGTTTGGTCGATTGGACAAATGTATATTCACGTGATCGATGTGGCAGAAGAGTACATCGATCATATTCAAACTTGTACGATGGAGACTCAAGAAAAACATGGAGGCAAGACTGAAGTCGGAACGAAGGCGTTTATCGAAAAAGTGTGGCCCGATGTCCGTGTGAAACTTGAGGAACCAGTCAACAGGACACGTAACCCCAATAGTAAGGAAGAGCTCATAGCCGGTCTAGAGCAGGTGTTAAAAAAAATGAAATACTGGGAGGAACACGTTCGCGGAACGAATCAGGCTTGCAAGGTGCGTCATGGCTGGTTTGGCTGGCTTAACGCGAGTGATTGGTTTGAGATGATTGGCATGCACAGCAGACATCATTTGCGCCAAAAGGCAAGACTGGACGAGAAGCTTGTGGAGGCAGGCTTATGTAATAATTCACTAAATTAACGGGAAACGATAGCTCATAAAACCAACAAAGCAGCTGACCAATGTCATCGGCTGCTTTTGTTCAACTAACGGGCAGGTTAGTTCCAGTATGTGGTACTAGGTACTATGTAATCTAACAAGAGCCAGGCCAAACTGCTGAAATCATTCAGCAATGTTTAGGAGTACACGTATTCACTGATGAGCGTATAGAGAGATTAATTGCGGGCTAATTGAGGGCACCACCTAGGAAAAGCGTATCACTCGTTGGAGATCAAATTGGTGAGCAAAATCTTGGTATGGAAGATTACAAAATGTTCGCAAAGAAATATAACTTTGATGAGAGAAGCTCATCGAGCAGCATTGATATGTAAAGAAATTGTCGAGGGACAAGAACTTGTACCGATTTCCGGAATGGACAAGAACATAGTCCGATTACCGATTATATATACATCTAAATTCTGATCACATGTACTTAAGGCTTTTATTAAGTACCATAATACAGAAAATGTTCACATTGTTATGTGAAAACTGTCAAGATGGGAGGTTAAGACGGTTGGCTAGGTATTAAAAAGAGAAATATCGGTCTGAAACTAGCTGTTGAGCACAAGAACTTGTACCGGCGAATAGGATCCATGTAAGTCCCCCCTCACAGTGTACACGTTATCAATATATAACATCATAATTGGATATAAACTTGCAAGAATTAGATATTTCCTATCCTCATTATAGGTGTGTAAAATTATAAGCATCACGAGAGGGAGTGAGTTTATTATGCGAATTGATGCTCATCAGCATTATTGGTCAATGTCACGTAACGATTATGGCTGGATAAATAAAGAATTACCTATTTTATACAGAGATTTTTTGCCACAAGATTATGAAATTCACTTAGAGAAGCATAACATCGACGGATCAATAGTTGTACAGGCCGCACCTACTATTGAAGAAAGCGAATATTTGTTGGAATTGGCCAATCTGTCGGATTCGATATTGGGTGTAGTAGGTTGGTTAGATTTATTTACTCCATCTCATAAGGAACATTTCGATCGTTTCCGTAAGCATAAGAAATTCGTTGGCTTCCGCATTATGTTGCAGGAGATGGTTGATGTCAGCCGAGTACTTGAACGGCCATATTTGGAAGCGCTTAAATACTATGCAACCTTGGATATCCCTATAGATATTCTTGTCCAAGAAAATCAACTGGCTGTACTTAATGAACTTCTCAAAGAGGTTCCTGACTTAAGAGGGGTTATTAATCATATTGGTAAGCCTCGTATAAAGGAACATCTTTTTGAACCATGGGAATTCCTGATGGGAGAGATAGCAAAACATCCAAAGATCTATTGTAAAATTTCTGGAATGGTAACCGAAGCTGATCATGATGATTGGGATGTGGAACATTTTAAGCCGTATATTGAACATGTTCTTCGTTTATTCGGGCCGGAGCGTATTATGTTTGGTTCGGATTGGCCGGTCTGTTTGCTAGCTGCAAGCTACGATGATGTTCTTGGCATCTTGAATAATACAATTCCACAATCATGGGTGGAAGAGAACCGATCCGGTCTGTTTGGAGAGAATGCAAGAAAATTCTATAAATTAAGATAATTCAGGTTGCACACAGTTAGTGGTTGGACAGAAGAGACCTTTTATATTCATACGAACAGTATTTCCGACTTGGCTCAGCTGCTAGAGGGGACTTATACCAAACTATTGATGGTCTGGAAAGTGGGAATTATATCATTGGGGGAGAAGAATTTTTTACCAACGATGAAGGCAAAAGCTATATCAGCTATTTAGACTACGCAGAGGCTTTTGTGGACATAATCGAAATTCACTATGTACGTCGTCGCTTTAGTGTTATTGGAGCATAAGTAAGCTAATACAAACAGTACACCTGAAACAAATGCAATAGAAACTGGAGTTGAGGTCAGCGGCTTATGAGAAAAGTCTATGAGCTACCAAATTAGGAACAACCAAGTTGAATTTGAATACACTTCATCCGTATTTGAAGATATATGGGAAACGTTTATTGTCGAGGGACAAGAACTTGTACAGATTACCGATTAGGCCTATATCTAATCGACAACTTGCCCTTCAATTCATTAAACTAACGGGCAGGTTAGTTTAATAGGAACGTCCTGGGTGTGTGAGTTGCGCCGGGATTAGTCAACGGGCAGGATAACGGAACCATTAGATGGACTTATTGTTCTCTTGTGATACAATATATTCCACAAATATCTTCGTGAGTTAATGAAAAGCGCTGATGAACTATTAAGAGACCAGCACATAAAAGTGGTAGTTTTATGGATATGCAATAGTCGCCGAATGGAACTTGGTACAAAAAGGAGGCAGGACACATGCTAGAAGAACAGGAAATATTCGCGGGTGAAGGATATAACAGGTCGTACGCAATTGCTACGGGTATGCCGATTTTGAATCTTAGGGGTAGCATACCGCGTGAAGGTAACGGCCAACTACCGTTTCCGTGGGTGACAACGGGCATCAGGATTGATAAAGAACAGATGTTGGAAACCGTTATGAAGCAAAAGACACTCGAGTATTTGTTTAATATGCAATTCAGTAAGGAGGAGATGACCGACCGCAATTTGGTTGTAGGCTGTTATGAATATAGGAATCCGAATGACAAGGAACAAATATTGCTATATGCGTTGGTTTCGTTGAAGGAATTTCTCGCGAGATACGGCGATGAACGGGCATCGGAGATTCTGATGCGAGTTGGCTGCACATACGAGAAGATTATGGAAGAATGCGATGAAGCCATTGAAGAACACTTTGCAGTGTTGCGCCGGTCACTTCATTTAAAGAATTTGAGGGACCAATAT
Organism: Paenibacillus sp. 7523-1; assembly: GCF_002276415.1. NCBI lineage: Bacteria > Bacillati > Bacillota > Bacilli > Caryophanales > Paenibacillaceae > Paenibacillus > Paenibacillus sp. 7523-1. The sequence continues at coordinate 364,663 of NZ_NPBR01000004.1, forward strand.
GATGTCGTTTACGAGTGGAGTGAAGAGGAAGGGGTGAAGACGTACATAATCAGATACACCAAATCGAGTTATACGAAGATTAAAGCTAAATCATTCGAAGAGTTGACCAAACTTTATGATGAGCAACGGAAGAAGGATGCAAAGAAGACGTTCGCGATTCTGGAACCGTTAGAATCATTTATGCATGCCTAAGAAAATCGTCCCTTTAAGGGGCGGTTATTCAACATTTCATCGAAAGAAGATTCGAGGAATATCCAGCGATAGAGAGGATTCTCGACAGTGGCATCGGAAGTTGCTGAACCGTACGCCAGATATGGTCGAATGGGGACTAATGGAAGACGTTGATCCAGCCGATTATTTCGGCAAACCCATAGAGGTAGAACGATTTATGGCGATTGCAAGCCTAGCGATTCAGGGAGAGATTCTGAACTGAATTTAGTCATAAAAAAACTGTACCTCCAATGGGTAGTTGTGTCTAAAAATTGGGGTGCAGTTCATAATCGGCTGCCTTTGTTCAACTGACTTGCTGGGTATTCTACAGTGGTCTTATTGGAGAAATTACTGCCTTTTGGAAATGCCCATAGATCATAGCAAATCTTTCAGAGTAGCCTAATTTAATTAAGTTTAAAATGTCATAAAAAACTACGGCGATTAGTTTTAGTCTTATGCGAGTCGATGCTAGAGGCGAGCATTGTCTCTGAACTAACCGGTAATGATAGTGATAGGAAGCTTCGACATTTAAACCTGAACATCTAATGAAGAATGTACCGGAATAATGAGTCCGCCTTTTCATAGTCATCACAAGGTCATCATTAATGATGCAAATAGTGACCGAAACGTGTTATTGAGAGTTAAACATGCAAAAGGAGATATTGTTATTGAGGAATTCCAAGTATCTCCTGGGACCAGCAAGCATTTAGATGGCCTGATTAATGATACAGAGTACTTATTTGAGATTAAAGCTGAAGAAGGACAATTCATTCTTAATGCAACATAACAAGAACGTATTCATATTCGAGCCCCACTTTTAATTATTTCTAGAGGAGAGGGGATTGGAAGTTATATAAGTAAAATATTCATTCAACTAACGGGAAACGATAGCTAAATTCAGATAAAACTGCAGCCGATCAATTGATCGGCTGCAGTTCCCTTAACCTACGGGCAAAATACTCCTAGTGTTGGTGTGACACAAAAAATTCATCACCGTAATCTAATCCATGTGAGCGACGGCACTGATTTCGATCAGTTGCTCAGGAGACGCCAGGTATGTCACGCCGATACAACTGCCGGCCGGGCGGTGTTGTCCCATGTATTCCTTGAAGAGATGTATGCATGGCTCGATATGCTCTTGTGCATTTGTCAGATAAATTTCAACATAAGCGAGGTTTGACTTCGTGATACCGAACTCTGCTAACACGCGATCGAGATTCTTCAGCGTCTGCAGGGTTTGTGCCTCGATATCATTTTCGCCAACGAATGCGCCCTCCGTATCGTGGGAAAATTGTCCCGAAATGTAGATTGTGCCGTTGACGCTGTACCCCTGAGCGATACCGTGATCCCAAAGGTCGTGATTATAGGTTTTAATGTTAGTCATTTTTTTCTCTCCTCAATTCAAAGTAAGGTTAGTATAAAATGAACTTAATTAAAAATATAGTACGCACTTTATTGATAGATACTATCTAAAAAGATAGTGTACATATGATTATGGCTATATAAAGTAAGAGATCATCTTATCTGGAGTGAATTAAGCTATGAGGATGGAGGGAACAACATGATCGATACTTTTAGTATAGTATTTGTTTGATTGGAGTATTGGGACATTATCTTGTCTACAATATCTGATAGTAATAATTCATGTTGTTGTTCAACTAATGGGCAGGTTAACGTGGAAATGACCAAATTAACATGTAAAGATGATACATGAAAATTGGACTTTTTTGGACAATAACCAATGAAGTACAATGTTCTAGGAAGGCTATATTACCAGAGGAGTGATCACGTGATTATCATGATTAATGGGGCTTTTGGTTCTGGTAAGACCTCCACAGCTCAAATGCTTCAACCCTTAATTGCCAATAGTATGATATTTGATCCTGAAGATATTGGACTTATGACTTGGAAAATTGCACCTAAAGAAGTGAGGCATACCCACGAACAAACTGATGATTTCCAAGACATGGAGCTTTGGAAAACCTTGACTGTAAATGTGGCGGGGGAGGTAAAGAAGAAGTATCAAAAACACTTCATTGTGCCTATGACCCTGTATAAAGAGGAGAACTTCAATTACATTTACAATGGATTTAAAGAATTGGATAAAGAACTGTATCATTTTTGTTTGATAGCTTCAGAGGACACCATTTATAACAGATTAGTCAAGCGCGGTGACAAGGTAGGGGGATGGTCATTCCAACGGATTTCTACTTGTGTCGAAGCTTTTAGGAGCGAAATTTATCAAGAGCATTTAATAACGGATCACTTAAAAACAACTGAAATTGTAGACATTATTATAAAGAGATTAAACAACAATTATGGATGAACTCTGTCAAAGTGACTGACTCGGCAGGCTGACTGCATCCTTTCCTCCCTTGGTCCGCCAAAGATTTGAGCTAACGGGAAACGATAGATCAATAAATCCAAGAAAGCAGCCGATCATAAAGATCTGCTGCTTTTGATTAAGCTAATGAGCAGTTTAGTTTCGTTGAAAAGGGTTTTATTTAGCTTTCCTAGTTGGTTTCCCACACTAATTTAATTTTGAACAATGATGACGGGGACTGCTAACAATTTTCCGTCTGCTCATTTCCGGAGTCCCAAATAACTTAGTTACTTTATTACATGGTTTGAAACTTATTACCTACTGGATTTTTACCTTTGACGTTAGTAATTATTTCCTTGTCCTGCTAATTATTGCGGTTAACAAGGTTAAAAATACATACATTAAGATGGTTTTAATCTTCGTATAAAATCATTCCTTTTAATTCATTTTATTTAAGATACCTTAATTCCTGTTTTTTTAGGGTTGCAGTCCTAAAGACACAAAGAATTAGGAGGGGGGTTAATGAACAAAAAGGAGCAACTTTAACTGCAGGAGGATTTTTAGGAATTGCTGTTGTGACAAGCGTTGCCTTATTGTTGGGAAGTGGTGCATCTACTCCAGATACATTTGATGCATCTAGTACACAAAAGCTTAATATGAGGAAAAACTACGATGCTACAAAAGTACCAGCGAGCTTCTGGCCGTTTGTATGAATTGTTGATGCCGATGATCAAATAATTAAAACACTGGAAGTTTCAATAAACCATGGCGATGAATCCCATCATCTAGTAATGCTTGTGAAGAAGTCTACCGGATCCGAATACATAATGGCCATAAATCTGGATAGTTCTACTTTGATCAATCCATTTTCAACAAAGGAGCTTTCTGATTTTACTGAGCAGTGTATTAATCATGGATTTCCTCATCCCAGCTCCGTTCAAATCGTACTCTATTATAGTCATGCAATGACTGAGTTTAAGAGGTTTTAGCCTGATGGATAACGTAATAAATCAAAAGATTACCCTCTACCACGGAACTACCAGCAAACGTACTCAATCTATTTTGTCTGAAGGGCTGATGCGCATTGATGCGGATATCATCTATACACAGAAGACTTTGTTCTTGGGGTGGATACGACTCCTGGTTATATCTACATGACGGATACAGTGGCCAAAGCGATTATGTTCGGCAACAAGAGTCAAATTATTGAAGATAATCCTCAGTTCGAATTCTATATTTTTGAGCTTCTGTTTGAGGTAGATCGTTTACAGGCATATCTGGATGGAGCCAGGATTCCATGCTTTACCGAAGAAGGTGGATGAACTGATTATGAATATGTTTAAAAAGCGAAAGGCCGTGCATCTATGGGTCATTTTAAAGAAACGGCTACCTTTAATCGACGAAGTCCAGCATGCGAGCGTTTTGATTTTCATAGAAAAGAAATAATGATTTGACATTTACTATGGGGTAAGTTATCTTTGCCAATATAGTTAAGCTATTAACTAAATGGAGATGACAGAACACATGGATAATCTGCAAGAAGAGAACTTACTGCCAATTGATCCTAAACAAGATACGCTGCAAGAATATTTGCTTAGTCTGCCACTGCCCAATGAAGCTTTCTTTACGATGGTTGAGGCGACTGCCAATCTGGTGGCCGTGTCGGAGAAATACTGGCAATCCCAAGGGCTGAATGGAGCAAGAATTCGCATACTTGTAGAGATTGCAAAAGCTGGGGGAACGATGCTGCCTACAGTGCTTGCCGAAAAAATCGGTGTCACCAAGGCCAACATTAGCTTGCTGCTGACTCCGCTGGAGCGTGATGGATACATTGCGAGGGCTGAACATGCCCGAGATGGTCGCAAGACGGTGATTTCCATTACCGATGCAGGACGTACATTATTGAGGGAGCATTTGCCGGGTAACCGTGAAGCTGTGGCTTTACAAATGGGCAAGTTGGATGAACAGGAGCAGCATCAGTTGATTGTTCTGTTACAGAAGCTGAACAGGTCTTGATCCTTAAGGAATGTGTTGTAGTCCAGTGAATCACTCTGTTCATTTAGTTAATAACTTAACTACTTGATGCGATTCATTTACAGGAGGGAATAGCAGGATGACGATCATGATTACAGGAGGCACAGGTCAATTAGGCAATCTGATTATTGCAAATCTTCTAGTCCGGGTCCCCGCTACAGAAATTATCGCAGGTGTCCGTAATGGGGGGATGTCCGCAACCTTAAAAGCGTTAAAGGATCAGGGTGGGGAGGTTCGCTGTATTGACTATGATAAGACCGGAAACGCTACAGAAAGCCTTTGCCGGTGTGAATAAATTGCTGCTGATTTCCAGCTCACATACCGATGATACAGTCCGGCTAACTCAACATACAAGTGTAATCAATGCGGCGAAGAATGCTGGAGTTGAACATATCCTTTATACCAGTTTTGCTTTCCCACAGACGAGTCTTAACGGTTCGAGTAGCGTGCATAGACTTACCGAGCAGGTCATATTTGATTCGGTGATGAAGTATACGATTTTGCGCAATGGGCTGTATATTGATTTTGTGAATGTCCTTGGGCTACAGGAGGCGATACAAAGTGGCGTGCTAACAACTTCAGCCGGAGATTGGCGGTTTAATGCGGTTACACGCAGTGATCTTGCACGGGCCATTGCGAACGTGCTTGCAGAGAAAGGGCATGAGCAAAGGATATATGAGTTGGCCGCGCCAAAGACTTGGAACTTTGCTGATCTGGCTGAGGTGCTCACAGCATTGGCGGATAAACCAGTCATGCACATCGAGGATGTGTCGGTACAGCATTGGATCTATCCTTTTTTAAGCAGTATTGATACCGGATCTACGTCTAAGGACCTTGAGCAATTGATGGGCAAACCAATAACTTCGTTGGAGGAGAGTATTGCACCTTTTTTTGAATTAATCAATTTACATTGGAATGACGTTAAGCCCGTATGATTGTGAAGACATCAACTTCAAAAAACGCTTACAAACTTTCAATCCTACCCTACCTTTTCGGAAAACGAAGCTAAGATAATGGAAAAGAAACGGGCATGAAGTAATCCCGCTATCGTTCATCATTCACGTAGAAAAATAAATGCTGCATATCCATATCCACTTAGGCCAAGCGTTGCTTGCCCAAATGTATGGTCAGCAACAACTGGAAGAACAGACAGCACGTTATACGCAGCTCAATGAATCATTCGAACAGTATTTTGGCGTACAAGAGGGCAGTAAGTTATTCAGCGCGGCTGGACGCAGCGAAATCTGGGGCAACCATATGGATCATAACCATGGTAAGGTGCTCGCGGGCAGTATTACGTTGGATACGATTGCGGTGGCTGCGCTAACGACAGATTCGGTAATTACCTTTTATTCGGAAGGTTATGACCAGAAATATGTAATCGATCTCACGGATTTGACACCGAAGGCGGGAGACGGTATGGCTGCAGGATTCAGGGTATGCTGAAGTGGTGTCGGGGGACAAGAACATGATCCCATTGAAGTCGCAATTTTAGCAACTTTTTTGTTTTATCGGTATGCCGGAATGGACAAGAACATAGTCCGATTTCCTATTAGATGTACATCTAATCATTGGTCACATGCACTTAAAGCTTATTAACTACCATGAAATCGTCATCTTGCCCTTCAATTCATTAAACTAACGGGCAGGTTAGCTGAACGGACCTGCCTTTGGTCATTAGAAAACGAGAATATACATTGCTTAAATCTTTTACAAAATAAAATGCCAATTTATGTTTTAGCAAGGAGCGACGATTTTTCGTTAGAACCCGTCGCTAAGACCTTGCAGCATAATCTCAAATGCAGTTACACAACTGTGATGGTTCCATAGTACATGTACATCCCACAATTGAAATGATATGTTCCAGGTTTTAAATCATCCAGAGTAATGAAGTTACCTCCCTTTTCAAGATAAACATCAATATCTAAATCAGAAGATTCGATACTCTTTATACAAGTGTATCCTGTTTGTTTTATGAAATTTATTTTTGTTGGAACACCGGATTTGACCACAATATTATTTTGGCTAAATCCATTGGATTTTACATCGACTGAAATGACTTGATAGCCATTATTTTCTTGAACAGTACTCTGCTCCTGATTTTGAGAAGAAACAACGGTGGTTCGATTATCTTGATACTGATTAAATAGCAACAAGCCTACTGAAACAGCACCGAAAGCGACAGTTACGAAAGATAATCAGTTAAGCTAACGGGAAACGATAGCGCAATAAAACAAAGAAAGCAGTTGATCAATATGATCGGCTGCTTTTGTTCAACTAAC